>JAHFIZ010000007.1 GCA_023246145.1 Candidatus Uhrbacteria bacterium
CCGGCACCGACTCACTTCCGTTTTCTTTGGCTGAGCTCCAAGAGAAATGGGGAAGATGCTGCTCGTACGTAGCGGAAAAGAATGTGGCGTTGCCGTTAGTGTTGAAAGCTGCAAAACCGGTGGCCATAAACGGTGGAAAGATCACGGTAGCTTTTGCTTATCAGTTTCACGCTAAGGCCATGCAAGAGACCAAGAATCAACGCCTGCTAGCGGAAGCCATAGGCTCCGTCCTCATGGGCACGCCGTCAGAAATTGAATGCATCATTGAAAAACCGGAAGAGTCTAAGGATCCAACGGTGGATGCACTAGTAGAAGCCTTTGGCGGAAATATTGTTTAAAAGCAAAACGAGTCAGACGTCGTAGGTGAGCGCATCACCATTGTCTGACTCGTTCGTTGTGCCGCCTCGTTTGCCTAGCGCTTCGCTTCGGCCGAGCGACGAGCCCACTCCCGCTGCTGTTCCCGCAGCCATTGATCCGCTTCCTCGAGTGCCGGAAGCATCTCGAGGAGGGCTACCAAGTGATGGTCATCGGCCGCGGGGATGACCTCGGCCACCACCTTTTTCACTGAAAGCTTGCCACTCCACGGGCCGCCGAAGCCGCCGGAAAGGTCCACTAGGATCTCGGAGTGAAGATTTCCATACCTCTCCAGGATCGCCGCTCGGTGTTTTCGGTGCATGTCGTCCACGATCGGAGGGCTGACCACCACTGCCTTCTGCACCACTACCGCCTTGGGCGGAGGAGTGGGCCTGGGCACCACCGGCGGTGGAGGAGCTGATCGAGCGATTGGTGCCGGCGGCGGAACTGGCGTGGGCCGTTCCGGCTTGGGAGGGTCAATCCGGCGCGGAGGATCCCGCGGCGGAAGATCGAAATCGGTGGGCCGGCCGCCAATCGGCCTGACGGAATCCTTTTTCGGTTTCTGCGCGTATCGCGGTGGCTCCGCGATATCCCGTCCCTCCTTGCGCGGCAAGGGGGAGTCCGGGGGATCCAGTGGCTTTTTATCTGAAGCCAGGATCACCACCTTGCGGTGGCTGGCGCCGCCGCCCTGTGTTTTCTTTGAACCGTCACTGTCGCCTTGCGGCATGGGAACCTCGCTTCCGAGGAGTCGGAAAATTCCGCTCACTCGAACAAAGCAGTTTAATGGTTTGTATTCAATTTGTCAATCAATGCGTCCTCAAATTTTTGTAAAGCAAAACGGGTCAGAGGTCGGCGAAAGCATCGCGCGACATAACCCGTTGCGTACCCTTGCGGCCGTTGCCGAGGGTTAGCGTTTCTTCTCTTCCGTTCGGAGTACACGCTGCCTTCCGGTGCGCGGCCTGTCGGCCGACGGTGAAAGGTGCGGTTCACCGCCCTCCTTGGGCTGGAATCCTTCTCCGCGGCGGAAGGCGACGTTGCCGCTTTCCGTGGTTATCGGTTCTTTCCGACGCCTTTTTTCCCAGGCCATGGCCACCTCGATCGCGGGGGTGAATTTTTCCCACGTCTCTTAAGAGAATCCTTCTCGTAAAAGATATGGGAAAAATTACAGAAAAAGAACGTAGCAACCTATCATCTTCCAGCCGTTTTGTCAACAAAACTCCGTCCTCAAAGGCTGGACCAAAAAAACAAAAGAAGGACCGTGTTGGTCCTTCGTTTGTGGTTCTCTGGCCGCGATTTGAACCGTATATTTATTTGAAAATCGCACCACTCTAGTCGATCACGAGTTCAAGTGCGGCGTGATCTGAAACCTCGTCAGGGAGAATACTAAATGACTTCACGGCGACTTCTGGAGATATGAAGATATAATCAGCAAATTTATCCGGCTTGGTATAAAAACTTGTACGCGTTGAAGCAATACCATATTCCGTAATCAAATTACGCAGCCCAAAATCCTCGACTATCTTTATACTCTGCGTATCTGGCAAAAGATTAAAGTCACCAGAGAGGATAACATCTCCCTCAATCGTGTTGAGATAATTCACAATCTCTCGAGATTGTTTAATGCGCTCATCGCTGTCAGTTTTGCCCCTACCATTCCAAAGCCCATGGAAGTTAATGATATGTAATTCTTTGTGACGGAACTCCAAAGTAAGATCCTGGATGATGCGTGAATGGTGTCCGAGGTCATCTGTTGGTACAAAATAAGGTTCACCGTGAACAAATCGCGTAACTTCGCTCTTCACTTGCAAATTCTTCTTTACAAAAATCGCGAGACCGTACCAATTTCCCAAACTCGCCTGAAAGTATCCATCATGATTCGGGAGAGCTACTTGGAGCTTAGAATAAAGATCGTATTGTTTCTCCTTGATATTCTCATCGATTTCCGACTGTTCATCCCTTCCACCATTGAAGATTTCTTGAAAACAAAAAATATCAACATCGTCTTTCCTTGCGGCAACAAAATCGACCACACCCTGGCCAACTCGGCCACCCCATGTATTTAAAGAAATAATCTTCATAGAAATTGCTAACAGATTAGCAAAGAATAGGGGTCATGCCCAGTCCTGTATTCGAACTCTAAAATCCCTTCTTTTTTGGAAAACCACAAGTTTAGCGTTTTTGGCCGAGGGCCAGATTCGAAAAGTCACGCCTGTCATTTTGGAATGCAAAAGCCCGGAACCTTGCGGTTTCGGGCTTTTACTTGGTCACCCCCTGTTCCGGTCTGTAGGAACAGGTCGTGATGGTTCCGGGACTTGGATTCGAACCAAGGTAACCAGCTCCAGAGGCTAGTGTCCTGCCGCTAGACGATCCCGGAATACTGCTAAATTAAGCAGGGGAAGAATACTGTTTTAGAGCACTTTTGTCAAAGATAAGGCCAAGGGAAGCCATATGAATATCCACAGTTTGACGGGCGCGATTGGCTCTTGCATTATTTAGGGGACGGTATAATATACCGACACTTAATTTTCACACAGTTATGCCTACAGCAAAACTTCAGGATTTGGAATTGGTGCTCGCTCCGATGTCTTTTGTAAATGATGATACGGATGTTGGGACCACCGGTGAGGAAGGTGACCAGGATGATCAGGAGGGAGAGGAAGATGCTGATGTGGAAGCTCCGGTCGCGCAGGCCGAGGATGACGCCGTGGGTGATTCCGACGACGCAGATGACGATGAAGACGAAGATGAAGAGGATGAGGATGAGGAAGAAGAGGGAGAAAAGGAAGAAGCTGCCGTGTAATAACGGGAAATAAAAATACCGGCCGCTAGGCCGGTATTTTTATTTCATCGAAGACTGCAAGGAGTTCCTCTTTTGTTCCTGCCTTCATGAGCGCTTCTTTATACATCTTCATGTTCGGCTGACCTTTGAAATACCAGGAGAGATGTTTACGGAAGGTATGCACTCCACCGGGGCCATACTCTTCCAGATGATAATCGAGGTGAAGCTTCACTACACGGAGACGCTCTTCAAGCGTTACAGGCTCAACAGTCTCTCCGCGCATGATTTGCGCGTACTCTTTAAAGATCCAAGGATTGCCTAATGCGCCGCGAGCGATCAAGACGCCATCACATCCGGAAGCTTCAAGAGCGGGCTTGATGAGTTCTGATTTATGAACGTCACCGTTTACGAGGACAGGGATTTTTACCTGCTTCTTGGCTTCGCCCACCATTTTCCAATCGGCAACTCCTGAGTAGCCCTGCGCCTTGGTTCGTCCATGGACGGTGACAAGATCGGCACCAGCTGCCTCAATCGTTTTAATGAATTCCAGACACTCTGTGGGATCTGACCAGCCCAGACGGATTTTGACGGACAGCGGAACGGTAATGACTTTCTTCATCTCCCGGATGATCTCGCTCGCCAGTGCCGGCTCTTTCATGAGCGCTGCGCCGTTAAAGTTATGGACAATTTTATATACCGGGCAGCCCATGTTGATATCAAAGCCCTCCGGGTGATGCCCTTCTTCAATGATACGGGCGCTTTCGGCCATGGTCTTAGGATCTGAACCAAAGATCTGTTGCACGAGCGGGCGCTCATCCGGATGAATATCCGTCATACCGAGCGTTTTTTCATTCTTGCGGACCACCGCTTCAGAAGAAACCATTTCACGGAAGACCACCGGTGCGTCAGATCCACAGACTTCCTTCACCACACGGCAAAAAGCAGAGTCCGTCATATCCGCCATAGGCGAAAGACAGATGATGGGGCGGGGGAGTTTGGACCAATTGAGGATCATAGGGGGTAGAGGAGGTAAAGGGGGTAGAAGGGGTAATGAGTCACTCAGGGAATATAGTATAGTGTTAGAAATACCCCCTATACCCCTTCCTACCCCTTCTACCCTTATTCATATCTGAGCGCTTCAATAGGATCTAATCTGGCGGCGCGTTTAGCAGGGTAGTAGCCAAAGGTGAGACCAATAGCGGTGGAGACACAAGCGGAGAGCAGAATGGCAGACGGCGGGATGACCAATTGCCAGCCATCTATGACGTGCGTAAGCACCAGGGCAATGAGCGCAGAGCATCCCACACCAATCATGATGCCGAGCAGCCCGCCAAAGAAGGTGAGGAGTACTGCCTCAAGGAGGAACTGACGAAGAATTTCACTCTCAGTGGCTCCAATAGCTTTTCTGAGGCCAATTTCTTTGGTTCTCTCCGTGACGGACACGAGCATGATGTTCATGATGCCAATACCGCCTACAAGGAGCGAGATTGCAGCAATAGAGGCAAGAAGCGCTGAGAGCGCAGTGCCTACAATCCCAATAGTCTGCACAGCGTCTTCTTGGCTTGAGACATTGAAATCGTCTTTGGCCAGATCTCCTTCCGGGTTATCTATCTTATGCGCATCGCGGAGGATGAAACGGGCCTCCTCCTTAGCTTCCTCTAAATCGCCCTTAGCTCTGGCTGCAATATAGGAAACGTAATTCACGCCAAACACATCCCGCTGTGCGGTGGTGACCGGAATATAAATATTTCCGTCCAAGTCTTGGAAGAAGCGACTGCCTTGTTTGGCCAGTACGCCGATCACTCGGAAAGTGGTGTTCTTTACGGTCACTTTTTCCCCAATCGGGTCTTGATCGCCAAAAAGCTCGCTCGCTAACTTTTCTCCGAGCACGGCTACTTTGCTGTAGCCTTCTACGTCAGAGTTATCAAAATATCTGCCGGTAGCAATATCTGCCGGGAAGATCTCCAGCTGATATTCATCCACTCCGTAAACGGAAGTGATGAGGCTCTCTTCACTATTGCCTACGGTGGTCTGACTGATGAGCTGAGAACCCACAAAAGCAAAATCTCCGCGGCGTCTGAGCGTATCTACATCATCTAGAGTAAGGACCTGTTCCGTGAAGGGACTCGGCGGTCCGTTAGCAGTATCAGAGGAACCGGACTCCACAAAGATCTGATCGCTTCCAAGATCCGCAATTTGGTTCAAAATGAGACCTTGCGCGCCTTGACCAATAGACAGCATGAGAATGACTGCAGCAATACCGATCACAATGCCGAGCACGGTTAACAGAGACCGCGAGCGGTTTTGAAAAAGGGACTGGCCGGCGGATTTGGCGAGGTCGGAGAGTTTCATGAAAGAGGGGTAGAGGAGGTAGAAGGGGGTAGAGGGGGTTTTGAGTCACTCATCGTATCGGATTGCACCGCACCATCTTTAATACGAATGACGCGTTTGGCGTGGAGAGCAATGTCCGGTTCATGGGTCACCATAACAATGGTTCGTCCAGACGCGTTCAAGTCTTTGAGAATGCCCATGACCTGTTCACTAGAGACAGAGTCCAGGTTGCCGGTAGGTTCGTCCGCAAAGATCACGGCGGGATCATTTACGAGTGCGCGCGCTATGGCTACTCTCTGGCGCTGTCCGCCGGAAATTTGGTTAGGCAGGTGATCCATGCGGTCAGAGAGACCCACGGAAGTAAGCGCTGCTTCTGCCAGCTTCTTCCGCTCATCTCCCTCTACGCCTTTGTAAACAAGGGGGAGCATAACATTCTCAAGCACGGTAGCTTTAGGGAGGAGATGAAAGGCCTGAAAAACAAATCCCACGGCGTTACGGCGCATGATGGCCAGCGCATCCTTCTCTAACTTTGCTACATCTCTGCCGTTAAAGAGATATTCGCCGCTCGTGGTGGTATCCAGGAGTCCCAGAATATGCATGAGCGTGGATTTTCCGCTGCCGGATGGTCCCATGAGCGCCACAAACTCGCCCTCCATGATAGAAAGATTGATGTCATGAAGAACCGGCGTGATGATTTCACCGTTCACGTAATCCTTCTTGATGTGCTTGAGTTCAATGAGGGTATTCATGGCGTTACTTTTTGATGGATACGACAATGGTTTCTCCTTGGTTCACCCCAGAAACAATTTCCGTTTGTCCGTCGTCACCACGGAGGCCGGTAATCACGTTTCGTTCCTCATAGCTTTCACCCTTCGCCACGCGTACGTATTTCTGCCCGTCATGTTCCAAGATGGCGCGCTGCGGAACGTAGAGCACGGCGGTTTTTTCATTTGTGGTGATGCTTACGTCAGCAGACATGCCGGTTTTGATGCCGGTGAGTTCATTTGCTGAGCTCAGAATAACGGTAGCTTCATAGAAGACTACGCCTTCAATGATCTTTTCTGATTGGTCAAGCGCGGTCACTTCACCTAGGAACACTTTTCCGTCACCAAAAGCATCCAGCGTGATTTCCGCTTTATTGCCGATCATGATTTTTGCCACGTCACTTTCCGGAATGTTGGTCTTAATCTCAAAAGCCTTGCCTGTGGCCTGAAGCGCAATAACGGGGGAGCCAAAGCTAGCAGCTTCTCCGGCTACACTCTTTACTGCGGTGACTTTTCCGGCAAATGGTGCGTGTACCTGAGCGTTACGGAGACGTGCCTGTGCGCCGCTTACTAATGCGTAGTAGGGGGCTAGGTCTACCGTTCTTGGATCATCCGTCACATTCTGATAATTCGCTTCAGCGTTTTGCACATCTGCGGCGCGGGCCTGCACGGAAGCTTTGGCAGACGCCAGATTGGCTGCTGCCGAGGCGTTATTTTGTGCGGCCTGGGCCGTAGCTTTGGCCAAGTTTGCTTCTGCGGTTTCTACAGAGAGTCTGGCAGCCTCGCCACTTTGGCGGGCCTGTGCAAAGGCCGAGATTTCATTCTCCAGGCTCTGGCGAGCGTTATCAATCATGGACTTGTAAGAAACGATGTCCGCAAGAGAGAGATCTACAGAGTCCGCAAAGGTGGCATCCAGTACCTGGCGAGTGTAGAGAAGGGTTTCATCACTTGTCTGTAGAGCAAGATCCACGAATGTTAAGGCATCCTGAATTGCCGCTGGGGTTGAAGAAGCGTTCAGTGCAAAAACCTTCGCTTCCGAGAGATCACGATATTCTGCAGAGGTTCTGAAAGTGTTTATGGCACGGTCTAGTGCTATGGGGTTGGCTGCGGAAAGTTCGCGTTTAAAGTTTTGGTTGAAAAGAGGATTTTCCACGCCAAGAATCTGGTCAGCAGCAGACAGGGCTGAACGTACGCTCGTTACCGCTTTTACTGATTCTCTCAGAATGTCAGAAGTATTTGTATTTGCGCCGGCAGTGGCGTAGTCCGCTTGAGCTTTTGCCAGCGCAATAGTTGCCGCGTCTACATCAGCCTTGCTTGAGGCCTGCACAAGAGCAATATCTTTTGCTGCATTGCTTGCGGTGATGTCTGCGGATGCTTTGTTAGCCTCAGCAATCGCAATCTGCGCTTCTGCCATGGCCACGTCAGCAGATGTGGGTCCGGCTTTTTTTAGGTTGAGGTCAGCCAGCGCTTTTGCCACGTCGGCGGAAAGTCCGCCGTCCACAAGCTCAGCCAAAACCTGCCCAGCCTTCACAAAATCTCCTACGGTAACGTTCATGCGTTCTATGATGCCGGATTGTGGGAAACTTAAGTCCGCTTCCGTTACGGCGGAGACATCTCCCGTGACTTCTACAGTTTGCGTCACATCGCCTTTTTTGACCGTATCCGTCACATAGGCTTCCGCGGGTTTTCCACGGGAGGCAAAGGCGATGACCGCAATAAGACAGACGGCAGCTGCAGTTAAAATGGCAATTCGTTTTTTGGAGAGCGAGAATTTCATAAGTGCAAGACCTTACCTGTTTTTCTACCCTAAATCAAGGCTCCAAAAGAAGCTGGCCCTATGGTATGCTTTTCTAGTAATGAATAGGGTTAAAACACGCATATGACTGAGAATCTTGCCATGAGTGTTCAGGAATTGTTTGAGGAAATTGTGGATCAGGGAATAGCGGAGGGAATCCACTCCAAAGAAGCCTATGACATGCTGGTGGATGAGGTAATGGAAGCTCATGAAGCCGTGGCTGAACTCCATGATGACCAGAATATTGATGGTTGGGCAGATGACCTGAAGGCTCGTTACGCGGAATACGAGATCAGGCTTGAAGAAGGCGGATAGGTGCCTATGCGGTTGTCTTTTTATGGTGCTACGGAAGAAGTAACGGGTTCTTGTTTTTTGGTTGAGACAGCTCGCGCCAAGGTGCTTGTAGATTGCGGTATGAAACAGGGGGAGCGGATGTGTATTCTCCGCAGCCTTGATCCTTTTGGTTTTGATCCTAAAGCGCTTAATGCCGTTTTAGTTACGCACGCCCATTTTGATCACACTGGTCGTTTGCCTGAGCTCGTGCACCAGGGTTACGCCGGGCCGATTTATCTGACTGCTCCCACCAAGAGTCTGACGGGAATTATTTTGGATGACTCATTGAACATCATGACGGAAAATGCCAAGCGCTGCGGAGATCCGGTGCCATACCAAAAAATTGATGAGACGCATGCGCTTGCCCAGATGCAGGGAGTGAATTATCACACGGAGTTTGAACCAGCTCCCGGCATTAAGGTTACGTTTCATGATGCGGGACATATTCTTGGATCAGCTTTTATTACTCTGGATATTGAAGACGAGCTGACGGAGAACGGCAAACCGCTTCGCCTGACGTTTAGTGGAGATCTCGGTAACGACGATGTACCTATTTTAGGGGAAACCGACGCGCTCGATCGTTCTGACATGGTGATTTGCGAAGCGACATACGGAGACAGGGACCATGAGCCTACAAGTGAGCGCGCCAAGCAGCTTGAAGCGTTCGCTAAGAAGATACTGGAGCGAGGGGGCACGTTAATTATCCCGGCATTTTCTATAGAGCGTACGCAGGAACTCTTGTACGAGCTCGATAAGCTCTTGCAAGAGGGGAGATTGCCCAAGGTGCCTATTTATCTTGATTCACCACTCGCCATCCGGGCTACGGATATTTATCGCTCCTTTGAGCAGTATCTCCATCTTGATCATCCGGTGGTGCCAAATAAAGAGTTTTTCTCTTTTGCTACACTCAAAGAAACGCTCAGTCCGGAAGATTCAAAAGCCATTAATAACGATCACCGGCCGAAAATTATCATCGCGGGAAACGGCATGATGACGGGTGGGCGAGTACTGCATCATTTGCAGCGCTACATTAGTGATGAGCAGTCCGGCGTTTTAGTTATTGGTTTTCAAGCACCAGGAACACTCGGCCGCAAGATTCTCAATCGCGCACCTAAGGTTACGATTTACGGACAAGAATTTTCTGTGCATGCGGAAGTTACATCCATTGAGTCTTTCTCGGCGCATGCTGACCGGGGGAAGATTGCTCGTTGGCTCCATACCAAAGAGGGAAGCGTGAAGAAGATATTCTTGGTACACGGTGAAAACGCCACTAAGGAATCTTTTGCCAATTATCTTAAGACATCATTGCCCGCGGAGGTGATCATTCCGCGTATTGGACAGGTGTTTGATTTGTAATATGAAAAATAAACTTTCCGCGCTCCTCATTGCCTCGCTCGTCCTGCTCGTGACGGTACTTGTGGTGAATGCGGTGCGATCCCCCCTCCTTACTAAGGAGGGGACGGGGGTGGTTCCGGATGGCGAGTCGGTTTCAGAGACTGAGGTTCCTGAAGGCTGGGAGACGTATACGGATGCTGCAGCCAAGTACTCCATCAGCTTCCCAAAAAGTGATGGTGATCCAAGTAAGGAGGTAGTTAATCTCCCAGATGCTTTTAAGGATAAATCCAGGAAATTCTCCCTTGAGGTTTTGGAATTGAGGGACAGCCGATTGGATCCTGATTATTGTTTCTCATCAAAAGCTGTAGGGCGCGGCAAGAAGAAGACCGTGAGCATTGGCGGAAACTCTTTCTGCCTCACGGACATCACGGACGCCGGAGCCGGAAGCGTCTTTCATACCTACGCGTATACCACGGAGGTGAACGGAGAAATTCTCCTCTCAAGCTTCTTTATCCGTTATCCCACGAGCGTTCAGCTTTACGCCGGATGCGAACAGACCGCCGACCTTGAAAAACAAGAATGCAAAGATCTCGCTTTTGATGAAACAAAAGATACGCAGCTCTTTAAGGATATTCTCCAAACATTGGTGGTGAACTAGCGATGGTTCAGTGACCAGGCGTAGAACGAAGCCGCACTTGAGGATTCCGGATTGAAGATGAATGGCGCGGCCGGGTCATACGGCGGCAGAGTATCTAACCGGAAACTACTAGAAGGAACGGGTTGAGAGACAGCGCCTTCCAGAACATCCAGCGTGCCTTTGGTCTGGGAGACATCTAAGACATCAAGCCAGCTATAAAAGGTGAAGGACGTGGTGCCATTACTTCGTACATGCATGTCTCTGGCGTTGATCGTGGCTTGGCCTTCAATAACTGCCCGGCCCTGCACGATTTCGAAAACCGGAGTGGAGCCGCTTGACGAGATGATTTTGAGATCAGTATTTTCATCAAGATAGAGATGGGTTGTCTTGCCGCTTGTGGTGATAGCGTATTGTTTCCAATCGCCTTTGTCCGTGTGCATGGTTTCTCCCCGCGTAACTATGTCAGGATCCTCCGTTTTTAGGATTGCTCCGCTCTCCGCGTCCACGAGCTCAACTAAATTCGCGTTGGCGTGCGTGAGGAGGCCATCCCCGCCGGCCCAGGTAGCATGAAACCTAGCGCCTACCAAAAGGGCTGAAGACAGGATGACAATAAAACCCGAGAGAATATGATGGGATTTTAGTCTCGACAGGGCGGCGTCCATATGTTTCCATCTTAGCAGATATTTTTTGATAATTTTTATGCCTACGGTGTGGACAACGTCGTTCGCGAACGACGTTGTGGATAAACAAGCAAAAGTTTTACGGATGAGGAAGGCGCTGCTTTCTTGGTTTTCAAGAGCTGGTAGAACCTTGCCTTGGCGGAAAACGAATGATCCGTACGCTATCACGGTTTCAGAAATCATGCTCCAGCAGACGCAGGTAGACCGAGTGATCCCTAAGTACCAAGCGTTCCTAAAGCGATTCCCGAGTTTTGGATCCCTGGCCAAGGCTCCACAAAGCGCGGTCGTAAAGCTGTGGAGTGGACTTGGTTACAATCGGCGGGCAATCGGTTTACATAGATTAGCGCAGACGATTGTAGGGGTCGGCTTCTATGCCGACCCACCGAACACGTTGCCTGATAAATACGACCAGTTAATAAAATTACCGGGAATCGGTCCGTATACCGCACAAGCCATTCGGGCGTTCGCTTTTAAAAAGAAAGATGCCGCGCCAGTTGATACGAACATTGAGCGGGTACTGAAACGTGTATTTGGAGCCTACAAACGGGATCGAAAGGGAATTGAGGCTTTGGCGCTTGAGGTACTGCCAAAAGACACCTGGAGCTGGAATCACGCGCTCATGGATCTTGGTGCCACGGTTTGTACAGCCAGAAGTCCGAAGTGCGAAGCTTGTCCTCTGAAAGATATTTGCGCGGCGTATCCGTGCGAGGGGAGTGAGATTAAAAAGTCAAAACAGAAAAAGTTTGAAGGTTCAGACCGCATGTACAGGGGCCGCCTGCTTTCTTATCTCCACAAGAACAGTGTTTTACGACGCAACAGTCTTGGGCAAAAAATCGGACTCTCTGACAACGTGCGAGCTATCAGAATCCTCGGAGGTCTTATAAAGGATGGGTTCATTAAAGAAAAGCGTGGTAAAATCAGTTTGGTTTAATATATTTCTATGCTCTACGAATATTACGGTGAGACTTGTCCGCATTGCATCCGCATGAAGCCGATTGTGGAGGAAGTGGAGAAGGAGCTCGGTGTGTCAGTTGAGAAGATTGAGGTTTGGAATAATGAGGAGAACGCTAAGAAGCTGGAGGAGGTGGATCGTGGCCTGTGTGGCGGCGTACCATTCTTTTATAATGATGAGTCTAAGGAATTCATCTGCGGAGGGAGCGATAAAGAAACGGTAGTGAAGTGGGCCAAGGGTGAAAAGGTGAACTAGTATGCGTAGACTGTTCGCGGCGATAATTCTTCTTCCACTGCTTGGTGCTGGCTGCACAGATTCTTTGCCGTTTTTAGGCGGCAGCAAGGCGGCGGAATTTCCGGCAGAGGATATTGATTTGGCTGCGGGCTCCACCATCAGCATTGACCAGACTTGGCTCGGCGTGAACGTGCCCAAAAAAGATGACTACGGAAAGAAGGTCGTAACTATCGATGACTGGAAAACGAGTGATTCCGCCAAGCTTTCCTGGAGCATGAGAGATTATCGAGAGACGGCGAATTCGAAGATCGCCCGTGAGAATGCCATGAAGAACGTGGGCGTAGGGGAGAAGGCGGATGTGCCTGAACCGGTTTACGAAGACGTTACGCTTCAAGGAAAATTATCGACCGATGCACTCGACAACGCTGAGAGAATTCTCTTGCCGTCATACTGGCCGGAAAAAGATTACGATGTGCGTGGGCAAGAGGATAGTTTGATTTGGCTTTCGAAAGCTCAGTACGATGAACTTTCGAGTACGCGCAAATCACATATTCAACTTGGACTTTTCGATTCGACTTTGCAGGGCATCCTAGATTTTACCGATACCACAAAAGCGATTCTTGGAAAGCTTCAGGGAAAGATAGCGGATGATACGAGTAAAAAAGATTTCACTGAACTGAACGCTGCGGCTGACTGGGGAATGTATACAATGACGGTGAACGGCGTGGAGGCACAAGTGAAAACCGTAGAAGCCTCAAATGCTTTTGCGCATTACACCATTCTGGCTAATCCTGATAACCCGCTCATCCTCTCGGTTTCCCTCAGGCCTTGGGCACTCGGGCCGAGTATGTTCCTGTCATTCGCGGAACTGAAAGCACTGGTGGGCTATAAGGTATCCTCCGTAGAAATAAAAACCACCCCATAGCGGGGTGGTTTTTGGTTTATTCAAATTGTCCGGCCCAGTTTGGATCTACCTCCACTTTGAGTGCGAGGTAATGCTTCTTGCCGGTAACAGCTTCCAGCTCCCTACGGGTGCTCTGACCAATTTCCTTAATACCTTGTCCACCGCGGCCAATGATCATGGGCTTATAGCGTTCAGCGTTAGTGTAGATAGTGGCATCCACGTACACGTTGCCGTTCTCACGCACCGCAATTTCATTCACCTTCACATGCGTTGAGTATGGAACTTCCTGACGGAGACGGAGGAAAAGCTTCTCGCGGATCAGTTCCGCCATCCACTCTTCATTGGTGAGGTTCGTCATCTGGAACTCCGGGTACATGAATTCGCCTTCCTTCAGCTGCGCAAAACACCAGCGCGGGATCACGTCCAAGTTTTTCTTGGTCATGGCAGAAACTTCTGCGTAGGCATCAAACTTGGGGATCAAGTCTCGGTAGTAATCAATGTAGAGTCTGGCTTCCTTGTCATCTACTTTGTTAATGACAAGCAGTTTTGGTTTCGTAGACTTCTCAATGAGTTTAAAAGCCTGCTTTTCTTCGTCACCAATAGCGCGGGTAGGATCCACCACGTACATGATGGCGTCCACGTCATGAAGGGAATCCTTAGCGTACTGGAGGAGGCGCTGCGTCAGGCCATCCTTAGCCTTCTGCATGATGCCTGGGGTGTCTACAAAGACAATCTGGCCTTCATCACTCGTTAAAACGCCCTGGATAGGTTGGCGGGTAGTCTGTGGTTTAGGGGTGGTAATAGCGATCTTTGAGCCCACTAGGGAGTTCAGAAGGGTGGATTTTCCTACGTTAGAGCGGCCAATGATAGCCACGAAGCCTGATTTCATAGAGGTGGTCGAGGTAGTCGGATTAAGCGATTAGTATATGTTACATTGGCGTTTCCGTCAACGTATGGTAACCTACGGCTAAATTTAACCCACTGATTATTTTATGGATTCATCCGCAGAAGCTCATGGAGCGTTTGAGGTAAAAGACGTGCTCGTTCAGTCATGGCACATTGCCAAGAAGTATTGGATTCAGTTTCTGGCGCTAGCCGCTATCACGTTTGGCGTCATGATTGTGGTGGCTATTGCCACGGGCATTGTGGGCGTCATCTTGGCCATTATTTTCTCCCGAGCACCGGCTATTCTTGGCCTCTGGCAGCTCATCTCCATGCTTATTCGTTACGTGGTGCTTGTCCCCATTCTTATCGCCATCATTCGTCTTTCCTTTATTGCCGTAGACGGTGGGGTAGTGGACTACAAAAAACTTTTTGAGCACAAAGATGCCATGATGGCACTTTTTATTGCCGGAGCCATCATCCTCTCAGGCATCTTGATCAGCGTAGGTTTGCTGTTCTTTGTCATCCCAGGAATCTTTGCGGCAGTTGTGTTCGGCTTTGCTATGTACGTAGTTACGGATAAGGGCATGAATCCTGTTGAGGCTTTGCAGGTGAGCTATGCCCTCACGGAAAACAATCGTTTGAACGTCTTCCTTCTCATGCTCGCAAACGCTCTTATTGCACTTATAGCGTTCTTGCCAATCATGGTGCTTGGCGGTGGCTCCTTCATCCTCCTTGCTATGGGCAGCGGAGATGGGGACTTGGCACAGGTTATGGTTCCCCTGGCCGGAATCATGGGCATACTCGCGGTTACCGTGGGTGGTGCTATAGCGCTTGTAGGTGGATTTATTGCCAGCCTTATCAAGCAGATTTCTATGGCTAAGGCATACCGCATGCTTGCCGCTAAGAATCACGCTGCATTCAATGTAGCCAAGACCGCGTAACTTTTCACTTTAAGAAAAAGCGAGGCTCAGTCCTCGCTTTTTCTTGTCTCTATGAAAGCATTTCTGAAGCGCCTTATTTACGGAGCCTACGAAAAGAAATTATCGTTAGGCGTGGCTGAAGGCCCGTTGCCGCATCATCTTGGTGTCATCTTGGATGGCAATCGTCGTTATGCTAAGGCGCTTGGTCTGCCGGTAGCGGAAGGACATAAGTACGGCGCCAGAAAAGTGCGCGCGCTTCTTTCATGGTGCGTGGAGTTTAAAATCCCCGTAGTCACGCTCTGGGTGTTCAGTCTGCAGAACTTCGCCCGTGATCCAGAAGAGGTGAAAGCTTTAATGGAATTGTTTGTCGAGCAAGCCGAGGCGATGACGACGGACGAGGAATTCATCAAGCATGGCATTCGTGTAAAAGTACTTGGTCGCCGCGAGGGTTTGCCGGAACATGTGAAGAACGCACTTGAGAATCTGGAGCTCGTCACCAAGGATCGTACCGGAATGCTCGTGCAGATCGCTCTCGGATACGGTGGCCGAGAGGAAATCGTGGACGCCGCCAAGGCGTATTTGTCGACCGCCTCCAAGGAAGGTAAGTCGATGTCTGAAGTGATCGATGGCCTGACCGAAGAGACAATATCGAAAAACCTCTATAACGGCGGGGTACCTGACCCAGACTTCATTATTCGTACTTCAGGCGAGGTCCGCCTCTCGGGTTTCCTCCTTTGGCAGGCAGCTTACAGCGAGTATTATTTCCTAGACGTGAACTGGCCAGCCTTCAGAAAAGTGGACTTTTTACGCGCGCTCAGATCATTCCAGGCCAGACAGCGCCGATTTGGAAAGTAGCTAGTATTAGCAGATAAACAAGGGATTCGGCTTGACGAAAGCCGGATTTTTTGTTATCTTGTCTCTCGTCGGATGGTTGTGCGGCGAGCTCGGCATCTCGAAAGAGTAGTCAGACGTGCGCCGGGATCATTACCGACATCAGTAGCTGAGGAGTAGGGATGTTGGGTCTGAACTCGATATTCTCACTCCAAGCAGATCGCATGAGCTCATGCGGCACGTTTCCCGCCTAGGAAGGGAATACGGTGTGGGTGAAAACCCAAAGTAGGACTCGCGCTCAGAGTCGGTTGTAAAAGTGCAATGAGCGTTTGCCGGCGTTCCTAGGACGGTCACAGCTCTCGGGCTGTGGCGGGCTGCGGCCCCCGCCTCTTCTCGCAGTTCGGCGAGTGATTGCTCTGGCTAACGCCATTGAGTATCGCAAGTGCGAACTAAACGATTAGGGATTATGAATGCTCCTCGGAGCGTCAACGTGTAAATCACACGTCCAAATCCCTTGGACTCCGTCAGCAGCAATGCCGACGGAGTTCTTCATTTATAAAATAAAAAAACACCCGGGGAATCCGGGATGTTTTTTTATTGGGCAGGTTCTTCCTCTGCGGATGCGGCTTCGACCTCTTCGACCGGTGGGCGGCGGACGAGTTTGGTGACCAGCTCTACGTGAGGCGTGTGAGGGAACATGTCGATGGCGCGGATGGACTCGACCTCATAATAAACCTGCAGCATGACCATTTCACGGGCAAAGTTTTTGTAATTGCAGGAGATGTACACAATAGTCTCAGGCTTGGCGGCAATGACATCCTGAAGTGCTTTGTCATGCATGCCGGCGCGTGGGGGATCCAGGATGACTACGTCTGCGCCAATTTTCATCCAATCAAACTTTTCTGTTGGTGCATCGTGGAATTCGACTTCGACGCCGTTCAACTCAGCGTTTACACGAGCATCCTTAATAGCTTCGGGAACAAGCTCAACGCCAATAGTCTTCTTTGCGTCTTTGGCGAGTGCCACGGCGAAGAATCCTGTGCCGCAGTAAAGATCAAGCAATGTTTTATCCGTCAGATCGCCAGCGAAGTCTCGAACCGTTTCAAGAAGACGTGCAGCGCCATGCGGGTTGGTTTGGAAGAAAGCATTTGGTGAAAGGCGATATTTGAAGCCGCAGATTTCTTCTTCAATCACGCCAGGGCCGGAAATGACGCGGAGCTCGTCACCATAAGAAACATCGGACACGGTGTGGTTAATGGACCAGACCACTGTCGTTGCTTTGTCCGACAATTTTTCGAGGGCAGCCTTTACTGATGCTTCTTCGACCGCGTCAGCTGGAGCGCTCGTCACAATGATGAGCATGGTCTCGTTCAGCGTGGTGGATCGAATGACGGCGTAGCGGAGAATGCCGGTGTTGGCTTTGCGATCGTAAAAAGAAAGTCCGCACGTCTTGGCCCAGTCGCGAGCCACAACGAAAAGGTCATCGATTTGTTTGTCAGCTAAGAAGCAAGGATGATTGTCTATGACCTTCCACCATTTTCCTTTTTCACGGAGGCCCACAGCACCCTGCCAGTCAATCACAAAGTCCATCCGGTTGCGGTAATGCTCGGTGACTGGGGAGGGGAGAATATCATTCACCTGGAGATCCAGCTTCTTAATAGCAAAAGAGCCATTAATGTCAGACAACTTCTGTTGAAGCTGTTTAGGATACGGAATGTGGGACCAGCCGCAGCTTCCGCAGACGTCTGGGTTAGGGCAAAGAGATGGCATAAGGGACGGACTGTACTCTGAAAATTGCTTTTGAGCAAGAAAACAAAGGAAGGCGGAGATTTCAACTTAAGGTGCTTAAGTACTTTAGCTGCTAAACAAGTTAAGTTGCTAAAGTTGTTTAGAACCTTAAGTTCGCCTAGAGTCCTAAACAGACTAATGCCCGGGAGGAGCGGACTCCAGCCGGGCATCGCTACGTCGTCGCGCATTGCGCGTACCTCTCAGGTCGCCCTGCCGATCATCTGGGCAAGGGCTCGGGGTTGCGTGTTTCTATCAAGCAGATGCGTCGTGAGCTGTCCGAGCATCCAGTTGATCCTTTTCGTGAACCGCTTGTTCACGAGGGCGTCCCGCAGGTTTCTTATAGCGTCTTCCTCGACAGGTGCACGCGACATGTCGAAGTTCACCACTACAGGATTCCGTTTGAGGACTCGGTGAAGCTGTCGGACCGTTATTTTCCCGGACCGAAGCCTCTTTGATAGCGCTGCCATCTTGCTCACGTCCCCGAATTCTCGGGAATCAGGTTTGGTGGACACTGCTGCCCTCCGTACCCTCGGCCAGTTTGGGCCTCATGATTTAACCCCTCCTTTGTGGGTCAAGGTCATCATACATGGAGGCGTATACTCTCGCCATACACACTCTGTTGTGATAGATTTCTGCCGCATGATTGTTATTGCTCACAATATTAGAAGCCTTCATAACATAGGCTCCATTTTCCGAAATGCTGCGGCATTTGGTGTGGAGAAATTGTATTTAACGGGCTTTACGGAAACTCCGCCCAGAAAAGAAATTGCCAAGGTGGCGCTTGGCGCAGAAAATCTCATTTCTTGGGAGAAGGGGGATATAATGGAAGTAATTGCGAAGCTTAAGCAAAATGGGTACCATGTCTACGGTTTGGAGACGGGGGGAAAAGAGATCAGTGCGATCGAAGCATCGATCCGAGCTTCGACGTCGGGGCATGGCGCTGCCATGCCCGTACGCGTGGCTCTCGTCTTAGGAAATGAGGTTGAGGGTATCGATCAGGAGACGATAGGGGCGCTCGACGGACTCGTGTCTATTCCTATGCAGGCTAAGCAGTCACTGAATGTTTCCGTTGCTTCCGGAATTGCCATGTATCTTTTTACGCGCTTGTAGCTCAGCTGGATAGAGCACTTCCCTCCGAAGGAAGGGGTCAGACGTTCGAATCGTCTCAAGCGCACCACGATATTTCTATGCCTACACTTTCCGTGGTTATTCCAACCATGAACGAAGAAGAGTATCTGCCACGTCTTTTTGCGACTATTAAGAGTCAGACAAGGTTTCCCGATGAAATTATTATTGCGGACGCAGGTTCCACGGATACTACAAAAAGAATTGCGGAAGAGTTTGGGGCCATGGTGGTGAAAGGGGGATTGCCAGGACCCGGGAGAAATGCCGGAGCGGCAGCGTCAACGGGGGAGATTCTCTGTTTTCTGGATGCTGACGTGGTGCTGATCGATGACCACTTTTTTGAAAATGCTTTAAAGGAATTTGCTGAGCGTGAACTCGATATTGCCACGGCGGACATCACCTTGGTGCGTGAAGATCGAACCAAGGCGGATGAGTTCGGCCATATTGTGTACAACAAGTACGTCAGATTGCTCGGAAAGATTCATCCGCACACCATCGGCGGCTTCATGCTCGTGCGGCGTGAAATTCATGACAAGATTAATGGCTTTGATCCTTCCGTTGTCTTTTGTGAGGATCATGACTACGGACTGCGTGCACACAAGATCAGCAACTTTGCGTATCTGAATTCCGTGAAGATTGGCGTAACGGATAGACGTATTAAGAAGGAGGGCAGAGTGAAGCTGGTTCTCAAAATGGTTCTGGCGGAGTTTCATATCTGGACCATTGGCCCTATACGCCACAATGCTTTCAAATACGAGTTTGGATATAAGGCCAAAGAGAAGAAGGAATCGGAAGAAAAACAGGCTTAAGAAATACGGGAGATCGTGTTACAATGACCGGTGAAAGCCGGTTTTTGTATGTCTCGTCCCATTCCTGTAGAGATCATCCCGTCCCACGTTCATCTTTCGCATGAAGATCATGCGAAACTTTTTGGTCCGGGGCATGCGGGGACCATTTCTCATGCACTTTCCCAGCATGGCCAGTATGCGTATGAGGAGACCGTAGAGGTGTCTAAGCTTAAGCGTTCCATCACGCTCAGAGTTCTTGGGCCTGAGCGCACGCAGACGCAGGTAGAGCTCACACCAAGCGAAGCAGCGCTACTAGATCTCAAAGCACCACTCGCTAAGTCTGGTGATCTCACAGGGGCAGCGGAATGCACGCTTAAGGGGCCCAAAGGGAAGGTAAAGGTGAAGGCGGTGATTATTCCTAAGCCGCACATCCACCTCTCTGACGTTGAGGCCAAGCAGTTGCAGCTTGTAAATGGAGCTACGGTTCGTGTAGAGATTTTAGGCGAGCATCCCGCTGAACTTGCGGGCGTGGTGGTAAGAGTGCACCCTACGTATAGGCCCGGGCTCCACGTGCACGGGGATATAGCCCGCGAGTATTGGTTGACCGGCGTACTCCACGCAAGAATTCGTGATACTCATGAGTAATTTTATGCGCAAATCTTTTCTTGCCTCAGTTTTTCTTGCTTCTCTCGCATTGGCTGTGAATGTACACGCAGCGAGCGGCCCGGATCTGTCGCTCAAAGCAGCGAATATTCGTTTTAATAAAGAGGTGCTTTATTCGGGAGACACGGTGCGCATTTATGCCACCATTAAAAATGTGGGAGATACGGATGCCGCGGCGCAAGTCTTTTTTTATCAAGGTGCGATTCTCATTGGCGGATCTCAGGCAGTCTCCGTAGTTGCTGACGGGGCGGGAGATGATGTGTTTGTGGATTTTACGGTGCCAACGGGTGCCTTTAATATTCGTGCTGTCATCCAAGGTGCTGATCCGCAGGACATCAATTCTTCAAATGACGTTGCCACCACTCCGCTCTATGAACCAAAGGTAGATGCTGACCGGGATGGAGTAGGGGATGATACTGATAACTGTCCTACAGATGCCAATACCGATCAGTTAGATACGGATCATGATGGGAAAGGAAACGCTTGCGATAGTGATGATGATAACGACGGCCTGTCTGATGCTGATGAAGCAACAAAGGGAACTTCGCCCACGCTTTCTGATACTGACGGAGACGGCGTACCGGATGGAAGCGATGACTATCCTACGGATGCTACACGCTCCAAAAAACCAGTGGCTCCTGCACCTGTGGTGAAAACAGAGCCCGTGAAGGCACCTGCATCTGTGCAGCCAGCTTCTGTGGCCCCAGCAAAGCCCGTGACCACGGCCAAGCCAGCGGAGGAGGTTTCCGTTCCGATTGAAATTGCGGCAGCAGAAACGCCGGTAGATGCCGTGCCGCTCGTCCTTGGCGCTACCAAAGCTTCGCCTGATGCCCGGTTTACGTATAAAGAGATTGATTGGCGAACCTATGAATTTGAAGCCACGCCGCCAGAAGGGCAGGGTGGCCTGACGTACGGCTGGGATTTTGGTGATGGCGCCACGTCCGTGCAAGCAAAAATTACCCACGCCTTTCCGCGTGCCGGAAATTACACGGTCACGCTTGGCATTGTGGATACGGATGGCAATGTGACGAGTGATGCGCAAGTCCTCGATATCTCTTTCTTTCACTTGGATAACCCGCTCGTCCAGTTGACGCTCGGCCTCCTTCTTGTCATTCTCCTCGGGCTCTTAGTCTTTATCATAAGACTTCGCCGCCACGCGGTATGATCAAGAAACTCTTTCAGGCATCTTCTACTGTAGCTTCCGCCGCCTTTATTGTTGGATTTTTTTCGCTTTTGTCCCGTTTTGCGGGTGTCATCCGAGACAGAATCCTGAATGACCTTTTTACCAAGGGCACGCTGGACGTTTACTATCAGTCATTCCGCCTCCCAGATCTTTTGTTTCAGCTCTTCGTGGTGGGCGCTATATCCGCTAGCTTCATTCCGGTATTTACCAAAGCTTGGAAGGAAGCAGATAAAACTAGGGCTTGGAAGTACACCAATAACGTTCTTCACGCCCTCATTTTTATTTTCGGTCTTCTGTGCGTTATTGCCATTTTGGGCGCAGATGTTTTTGCCCCGCTTTTGGCGCCAGGATTTTCTGCTGAGAAGCAAGTTGCAGTAGCGCAGATGACGCGCGTGATTTTTGCCGGACAACTGTTCTTTGCCGCGTCCATGGTTTTTGGTTCCGTTTTGCAGGGCGCCAAACGATTTTTCATTCCGTCTTTTGCGCCGATTGTCTATAACGCGGGCATCATTATTGGTGCGGTGTTCTTCACGCCCATTTTTGGGCCGATGGGTATTGCTTGGGGCGTAGTGCTCGGTTCATTTTTGCACATGGTGGTGCAGTTTGTGGGCGCCTTCGCCCTCGGCTACCGGTACCAGCCGTATTTACGTTTTCGAGACCCCGAGCTTCTGCACACCCTTTGGCAGAGCACTCCACGTTTGCTTGGGCTCGCGGTTAACCAGATTTCTTTTGTAGTGATGAGTGCTATCGCCTCTGGTCTCGTGGAAGGATCTGTTCGAAATTTGAACCTCACCTATAACTTAAACTTTTTGCCGATTGGCGTCATTGCTATTTCCTACGCTATTGCCGCATATCCAACGTTCTGTGAGCGGGTAGCACATAAGGATATTCCGGGATTGCGCGCCTCTTTCTCGCTCACTATTCGTCAGGTGTTGTTCTTCATGATTCCTTCCACCATCGTGTTCTTGCTGTTGCGTGCGCAGATGGTGCGCGTCATTTACGGTTCAGACGGCTTGGACTGGGTTTCCACTATTGAGATCGCAAACGCGCTCGGAATTTTTGCTCTGAGCTTCTTTGCGCAGGCCAGTATTTATATTTTGGTGCGCGTCTATTACGCACTTGATGACACCATGACGCCGTTCGCCATGGCGCTCATTGCCACCTTTGCTAACCTAGCGCTCGGTATCCCGCTCTCGCAGCAGTACGGCATAGTGGGTCTCGCCATCGCTTTCTCTCTTTCCCAAATGTTCCAGATGGCGCTCCTGTGGGCCGTGCTCCGTATGAAGACGGAAGGGCTGGATGAAGGAAGAATTGGAAAATCGTTGCTCATTCTTTCCGTTTCCGGTTTGGTGGCAGCGTTTGCCGGACAGGGAGCAAAATATTTGATCGTACATTTTGTCACGCTCGATACCTTCTGGAATGTGCTTCTTGAACTCGCCATTACTACGGCAGTAGCGGTCGGGCTTTACACGCTTCTTGCATACCTTCTGAAGAGTCCCGAAATGAGAAGTATTGCGAGCGGTGTTTCCGCCAGATTCTTGAAGAGCGCTGAACCGTCTGAAGTACCGGACGTAGTCTAATGTGAAAAAGCTCTGGCAAATATTTTTTGAGATGGTGAAGGGCGCAGTGATTGCGTTTTGTATTCTGTCTCTCGTGATCCTTCTTTGTTATCTTAAGGTGCACCGTTTTACAGAAGGAGCCATTGTGCAGGCAGATACGGCTCCGGTTTCTGAGATCATCATGGTGCTTGGGGCGAGCGTGAAGGCTAACGGGGATCCTTCGGACGTACTCCGGGACAGACTGGATACTGCGCTCGCGCTGTATCACGCCGGCAAATCAACTAAATTTCTACTCTCCGGAGATAATGGCAGCGCGGACTATGATGAGGTGAACGCCATGAAGAAGTATTTACTGGAACGTGACGTTCCGGCAGAAGCACTGTTTCTTGATCATGCCGGGTTTGATAGTTATGACAGCATGTACCGGGCCAAATATATTTTTGGCGTGAAGAATGCAATTGTGGTCACGCAGGCTTATCACTTGCCGCGCGCCCTCTACATTGCCCGCTCGCTCGGCATAAATGCGTACGGTGTTCCTGCAGATTTAGAAACGTACGTAAAAATTAAATATTTTATTGTGAGGGAGTGGCTGGCAGACGTGAAAGCGGTGCTAGACATCACGTCCATGAGTCAGCCTACGTACCTGGGGAACACCATTTCCCTGGATGGTTCTGGAGAGGTAACATGGGACTAATATGTTTCAACCCAAGAAAATTTTCCCTCCAGGCTACGTTTCAGAGAAAGAGAAAGAGCGCGAGCGCCGGCTGGCGCTTCTTGAGAATGATCCAGACAAGATGGAGCAGGATGCACTG
>JAHFIZ010000008.1 GCA_023246145.1 Candidatus Uhrbacteria bacterium
ATTACGCTTGATAGCTTCTTACCCCGCAAACCGGACCTGTGGCTATTCCCCAACCACAACATCATCAAAACCCGCCTGCCCTACGCGCTGACCGTCCATGATGTCAGCTTCTCCCTCTATCCGGATTTTTTTACACGCAAAGATCGCCTACTCCACGCACTTTCTAATACTCAATTGCTCGCAGAGCAGGCTGCTCTGGTTTTTGCCGTATCAGAAAGCACAGCTCATGATCTTGAGACACATTGGCATATTCCACGCGAGCGCCTGACGGTTACCCCGCTTGGCGTGGATCATGAACGGTTCCTCTCTCGCGAACAGCCGTCAGACCGAACATTTCGCGCCGCGTATGATCTTAATCGGCCATACTTCTTGAGCCTGGCCACAAAAGAGCCGAGAAAAAATTTGGAATCCGTTATTGAAGGCTATGATGCCTACCGCGTCCGCGGCGGAAAGCCCTACCCATTGGTTTTAGTAGGCAGTTCCGGATGGAAAACGCGGTCCCTTGAAAAAACACGTAAGGCATCCCTGTTCACGGAAGATATTCGTGTCTTAGGTTATATTCCAGAAAAACATAAACCCGCTATTTACCGCGGCGCGCAAGCTTTTCTCTTCCCGTCATTTTATGAAGGCTTTGGTTTGCCCGTTTTGGAAGCCATGGCCTGCGGCGTACCTGTCATAACCTCATTTACCAGTTCTCTCCCGGAAATTACTAAAGATGCCGGCGTCCTCATTGACCCCTTTAATGTAGAAGATATCACGGAAGCGCTCTTTTCCCTTTTTGACAGAGAAAAAGGCGAAGAAACACGAAAGACTTTAAGCAAAAAAGGCCTCGCTTACGCGAAAGCCTTTTCTTGGGAGAAGACGGGAATGAAAACACTGAGCGCCGTGAGAAACCTTATTGGGTAACGGTACCCTTACCGGCGGCGAAGGTATCTTTTGGCAGTTCCGTAGTTAACGCATCATTGGTTCTATCAATTCTGGCGCCCGTTTTATCATCAGCTGCTCTGAGTGAAGTAGCGGACAAAAGTTTCATAAACGTGTCTTCATCCTCGGGCCCTGGAGTGGCAGAAATAAAGAATTTTGCGGATAACATGCCAGTATCAGACGGAATGCTAGTCACATGCCAGCCGATGGTACGGTTTACCTCATCATAGGAAAGTTCCCCCATATCAGCGACGCTATTCCCCGCAAACGTCACGCCAGGGGGCAAGGTGGCGCTTAACACCAGGTCATCAAGGGCGTGGAGCGAGTGATTAATGGTGAAGACCACCTCATAGGTAGTTTCCTCATTCACTTTAGGTGGCATAGGGCCTGAGCCAATAGGCGCGCCGTCAGCTGAGTAGTAATGCGCAAAGGCCTCAAGCGCCACTCCGGCGCTTAAATTCACGGTAATCGGGGTGGAGAGCAGATTGGTAGTAGCCGTGGCAGCCTTAGCCACCACAGTAAAGGTATCAAGGTCCGTAGCCGCGAGCGTGCTCTTAATAGGGAAAGAGAGGTTAAAGGTTTTCTTTTCCCCAGGGGCGAGCGCGCCGATCTTTTTTGGATCAAACTTCACGCCTTCCGCAGAAAGCGTGCCGCCATCAAGGCTAGCGCTAGACCAGGTGATAGGCACGCCCGTTCCCGGTTCAAAATCAAGCACTACGGTAGCATCAGCTACGGGAGCGGTGCCCGCGTTCTCCAGACGGAAACTGAGCTTCAAGGCGCTTCCCGGCTCAGTTCCCACGGTGCCCGTTAAGCCGTTACCCACAAGAGAAAGCCTCAGACTTCCTCCTTTTACATCCGTCACGTGATTGCTCGTTGCCTGAGTTAACATCTCTGTAGGCGTGAAAGCTACGCGCGTGTTTGCCGCTATGGTCTGCACATCACTTACCTCAGAAGAGAAAGCTCCGGTAATGGTCACTACCGTCTTTGTGTGCGGAGCTAGGGTGCCCAGGTTCCAGAGTGGTGCGGCGGCGGCAGGTAGTGGTGGGACGCTTCCAGAGACCGTAAATCCTGCAGGGAAAATCATCTCCAACTGCACGTTATCAAGCGGGACCTCTCCGGCGTGCTCAATAGTTACCGAATACGTCAGGGATTGCCCGGGAATACCGGAGTCAGGACCAGTGACCGTTTCTTTGAGTACGCTCTCTTTGGTATTTACGCTGCCCGTGGCAATAGAAGAAAAAATGGAATTGAAATTTCCTGGCCGGTAGCTCGCAATAGCCTGAACGTTCGTGCTAGACGGAGCTTCCGCAATCCAGACTCCAGTCAGCGCAATTTTTCCGTCAGAATGCGAACCCAAACTACCAATAGTAAAAATCAGTTCGGCCTCATTGGTAGGTGCGGGAGAAAGCGAAGTTATTTTAAAAGAGGCCGGAACATTTACATCAATTTCTAGGGAGGCAATGGGAACGCTCTCTGTATTTTGGTACGGCACTTCAATAGTGACCGTATCACCGCTTCTTACCCCCTCCGGCACCGTCACACTCATTTCAAGCGGGGCGGAATTTTTATTCCCAAAATATCCCTTTGACATGATGAAGATTCCCGCACCAAGGAACACCGCAAAGATGCAGAGTCCCACCACTATCCTCGAAAGCCAATAAGTCAGAGGCGAAACGCCACGCTCCACTACATGAAGATCCTTGGGCGTCTCCCCATAAATGGAGCGTAAACCCTCATCAACTTCAAAAGAGCCTTCCGGCTGTTCTTTGATGTGATGAAGAGGCATCTTCTTTGGCTTTTCTTCCTTCTTTTTCATACTTATCGCGGATCAAGAAGCCAGCCAAAAAAGGCATCTTTATCATTTTGCGTAGTGGCCGTCAGATTGTCACTGGCGTCAGGAGAAGTCCACAAAACACCCACGGATGCGGGAGCGGAAATGGTGACATGCGTCACCCGGTGTTCTACGCCCGGCTGCTTCTGGACAAAAAGCGAATACGGCGCGGTTTTGGCGCCATCCCACAGCGCATTATCCGCCTTAGTTAAATCAAGCTTAAATGGCAGCCTGTAGGTAAAGGTTATGGCCTGCGTCTCTCCCGGAGCTGTTTGTATCCAATTACCAAAAACAGTCTTCCCTCCCTCTTCCCAGATATCCGTACCCGTGGCTACATCTTTACTCACGTTTTTCATTTCAAGTGCCAAATCTTCATCTGTTTCAAGCGGTACGTCAGAAACGTCAAAGAGCTCATCTCCTGGAATCTCAAAACCACTGCCGGAAATAAAGGTGCTGCCCTTTGGCACGTACAAACGGAAGTAGTCCACATTATTCGCACCGCGGAAGAGCTCACTCTTCATGCCGTGGTGTACTTTAGTCATAGTCACGGTGTTCTCTACCGTGCCGTCAGGTGCAATGCGGGTCTTCATGTCCACCGTTTCATCTATCACGCCGTCCGTCTTCCCTCCGCCAAGGTTGGTGTCCACGGCCATGAGGTAATCTCCGCTCGTGCCTTTCAGGCTTCCTGTCCAACCCAGGTCTTCCATGAAGGCCTCAAGATCATTATCACGGAAATAGACCAAGATATCTTTCTCTTCTAGCCCCTGGCCAACCAAATTCATGACGGACAAAAGCGTTGGCAGATCTGCCTTGGTCAGGCGATCAAGGAGTATGGGGGCGAGGTCGCCGATAAATGCTTTAGGAGCATTTTCCGTTTTGTCGTATTCCAGCTCTACAATCTTTTGTGTTTCCAAAAGGAAATTTTCAGCCGTGATAGTTCTCCCGTATGCAGGCATGTCTACGGGGCCCAAAATCTCCAAAAGCTTCACCATGAAGCCCGCGTTCACCGCAATCACGCCATCCATGGTTGGACCTCCGGAATGCTCTTGGAACCACAACATTTTCTTGGCACTCGTAGGAAAATCCGGGAACCAATTGGCATCCTGGAACTCCCAGCGCGCCTTTAGTAGCTGTACCGGTCCCGGCGCTGCCACAAATTCTGTCAGCTGGCCCTGCGCTGCATAGCTGCCGCCGCCTGGGATGCGAAGATTTTCTATTGCTCCGTCTCTTATGTCTACCTGCGCAAAACTGCCCACAAATCCACCAGTAGGACGAATTTCCGTGTTATTTTCAAAGGCTGCTAAGTAACTCATCTTTCCTTTGCCACCCAAGATGGTAGAAAGTGCATTTGTAAAAATAAGAAATTCTTTTGATGAGGCCTCTACTTGCGGTACCTTAGCTTTTAATTCCGCTACTTTCTCCTGATACTCGGCCGGGATAACCTCCGGGTCTACATCCTTCAAAGACTCACCCGCACTTGTGATATGCGGCAAAATTTCTTCCACGTAGGCGGAAAGCATGCCAAGTTTTGTCACAAGATCAATAGAATCCTTACTCGCCACATCCTCACCGGCCATGGAGAGCATCTCTGCGGTCTTGGACAGCTCTTGCCCAGCATTCACCAATCCACGAACAGAAGAAACCGTCCGTTTAGTTTGCGGAATCACGTTCACTACCGCAACCACGGAGGCATGCATGTCATTTAAAGATTCTTCAACATGGGAAAACTCCTCTGCGGCTTTAGAAAAATCCTCACCAGCACTTTCAAAACGCTTTTCAGACAATGAATTTGCACCGCGCAGAAATGCATCAAGTGCTGACTTCCCTTCCCCGGTCATATCATCTGCGCTGGTCCTTGCTCCGGCAAAAACTTGCAGTGCCTGCAAAGGGAAAACCACCAAAACCGCCAACGCTACAAAAGACGCTAGCGCGCGGTGCCACTCCAGACGAACACGAACGCGAGGCTTTGAGACAGATTCCTCTTCCCCTTCTTCACGCTCAACGCTTGCTACAACCCACGGGGAAAGCTCTTGCGGAGATTCAGGCGAAAGCATGATAACTGGCTCTTCGCCCTCAAAAAGAAGCGCCTCCACAATATCCGCTTCCGGCAGATCAAGCACAACCGGAAGAGCATGTTCTTCTCGCAGCTCCCTTGGAGGAGCGGACGTCAGGCGAGGCGAAATATCCACCGGCGCGCTATCCCGCTCATACAGCTGAGCACGAATGTCATCCCGTGAAAGCGTAAGCGGCGCGTCTTCTTCCGTGTCGTATACCAGGCTCTTCTCAAGCTCGAGCAGCGGATCAGAAGAAGCAGAATCTGCACCCTCACGCGTCAGACGGACAATGTACGGCGAAGCTGAAGCTGGCTCATTTATTTTGAGGTGAACACGAGCACCGTCCCTTGGCTTATCTGAAACGTGAAATAACTGCTCAGGAAGAGCAGTGGCAAAAGTGGATTCAGGGGTTGGGAGGGTGAGCTTTTTTTTCACAGGCGGCGCGGGCCGTGGAGGAGATAGGTTTCAAGCGTCTGTTTGGCGGCTTTTTTCCAATCGTAGTCCCTCACCAGTTCTTTGCCTTTTTCTTTCATCCCTTTCCAGAGCTCAGGCTTATCAAAAGCGTCTTCCATCACCTGTGCCATGTCTTCCACGTCATTCGGGTCAACATAACGCACAGCATCTTTCAGTATTTCCGGCATGGATGTGGTGTTTGCGGCCATCACCTTTACTCCGCAGTACAACGCTTCAAGTGGCGGGATGCCAAACCCTTCAATTCGCGAGGGGTTCACTAGGAGACTAGTGTTCCGATACAACGCGCCAAGTTCATCGTCCGAGGGCAGATTGAGAAACCGGAGAGATTCCCGCGGAATTTTGAGCCTATCCGCCTGCACCACCAACCGCTTAGCAAACTCGTCATACTTTCCGGCAAATACGAGTTGCACATCCGGATGCGTGGGAAGAAACGCGGCGAAGGCGTCAAGAAGCAACGAGAGATTCTTGTGCGGATAGTGGTTCCCTACGTGCAGAATATACGGCTCCACCACCCCAAGGTTCCGCAGTGAAATCCCCTTCCCGCTGGCTGGCTCTGAAACACCGTTATGAATCACGGTGATCTTCTGACTCTTCACCTTGAAGTGATTCAGAATGGAACGCTTAGTAGCTTCTGAGATGGCAATGATATGGCGAGAACCGTGGACCGCGCGTTCAAGCGCAATGCGGAACCCTACCTGTTTCAAGCCGTGGACCAGCATTCCCTTGGTAGTGGTTCGGGCCGATTGCGGCTCATCCAAGAGAATCAGATCATGGATAGTCACAATAAACGGCACGGGAGAAAACACCGGAATATTCCAGTGAGGGTAGTGCATGAAATGCACTTTGGCATTCGTGACTTCTCGGAGCATGACAAATTGCTCTTTGAGCGAATACCAATGGACGTCCACCATGCGTTTAGAGAAATTTGGCCCTTTCACGACAAATTCGTGAAAATTCTCTTTTTTTAAAAAAATGACGTACTCGTTTTCATGGTCAATCTCCTGTAAATGGTTGACCAATTCCGCGACGTACCTCCCTAGGCCGCCTCCCCCCACGCGTGGGCCGAACATTCGTGCGTCTATGCCTATCCTCATGGACGAATTGTATCACAAAACACGTGCAAAAATATTGACGTTACCCCCATTCTTCCTCTAGGCTTCATCTTGAACCTTCGCTCAAGGAGAAATCGATGCGACAGCTCTTCAAAGGGGTGGTGCAGACGCTTGGGTGTCTCTCGGTCATGGGGCTTGGGTGGTTAGCGTGCATGTGTACGCTTGGCCTGGCCGCAGCCTGCTCGGAATCCCGGGACGCCGCGGACAGCTCCGTAACCGTCTGCGCTGATCAGAGCGCGGATTCCCTCGCGCGGGAACGGGATCAAGCCAAGATTAACGAGCTCACGGGGAAAGTGCAGAAGCTCGAGAAGCTCGTCAAAGAAAAAGACGCGGTCATAGAGGCGCAGAACCGGGCAATCCCCTACTGCGTCGTCCCTATATGATCGCGCGCTCCGGAAGCCCGCACCGCTGCGGGCTTCGTCATTTCAAGCCACGTAATCTTCGGCCCATTTTATATAAACCGTACCAGAAAGAAGAAAGAGGGATGTCATATGTACCCGGCATGCTGACCACGTTTTCACTAAAGCCAAGCTTAAATCGGGTAATTCCGGCCCAAGGGTGATCATCTCCGGAGCCTGGAGGCGCAATCCCCCAAAAGTCATACGCCGTTAAACCTTTTTCCGCGGCATCTTTCATGAGATGGGCATGAAGTGCGTACGGAGCCATGACATTCCTCATCTCGTTGCTCGAAGCTCCATGGAGATATGTTCGAGTTCCGAAGGAATCGATCATCAAATTGGCAGCGAGTGGCTGGCCTTCAAAGTCCGCAAAGGCCAGAAAAGCCTTACACTCCCCGCCCTTAAGAATTTCCAGCATCTTCTGGTAGCGATTAGGCAGGTGCGGGGCGAAACCGTCCCGCCGCGCTGTCTGCGCCATGAGCAAAATGAATTCTTCAAAAGCCTCTACGCCAGCAGTCCGAATGGTAACGTGCTTTTTCTCTGCCAAACGGATGTTATAACGCGTTTTGGACTTCATTTTCTCAAGCGTCTCCTCAAAATTTGCGGAAAGTGGTGCAAGAACGGTGTGTTCCGGGTGCCGTTCACTGGCCGGTACCGCTTTTTTAAACTTTACAGCCGGTTCAATTTTCAAAAATGCTGCTCCGGGAACATGTTTGCGTAACACGTCGATCATGACCGCCGGTGAAGCAGTGCCGAGCGGCCCTTTAGGTGCGAAATAATATTTCTTACCAAACGGAATTGGGAGTTCAAGCAGCTGGGCTACCACCGTACCCTTAGGAGTCTCTTCAAAAATTCTTTTTACCTTAAAACCGAGCGCTTCTTGGAGCTCGCCCCATTCATACGACTGCAAAAAACCTCCAAACGGAGGGAGATGCGGGCGAACTCTGTCATTCCACTGCTCAGCTGCGGTCATAAGGGGGTAAAGGAGGTAGAAGGGGTAGAGGAGGTTATCGAGAAAGCATTTTTAGAGCTGATTTTACCTTAGTTTCGATCGTGTCACCAGTTACGTGCTTAAGCACGGAAGCGATATCTTCTTTCCTGTAGCCCAAACTTTCAAGCGCTTCGGCCACGTCATTACTTCCCTCTGGCAGAGACGCATCGTCTGAGACCAGAACGCCTTTGAGATCCAGAATAATCTTTTGTGCCGTCTTTTTTCCTACACCGGAAATACTCGTAAAGAAACTGACGTCTCCGCTCTGAATATGGCGGCGTAAAGCCTCGGCAGTGGCTGCACTCAGGATTTTCTGGCCAAGTTTTGGGCCTACGCCCTGCACATTAGTCAAAATATAGAAAAGTGCGCGTTCATCTTTGGTTTCAAAGCCGTAAAGATCGTATTTGTCTTCTCTGATGACCTCGGCCACATAAAATTTCACCTTCTCCCCCACTTCCGTGGTCACACGCGTGGTGGCCAATCTGTAACCCACGCCGCCCACATTCAAAATCACGCCGTCGGCTTCGTGTTCTGCGAGTATGCCTTCGAGGAAAGAAATCATAGGAGAATACGGGGGTAGGAAGGGGTAAAAGGGGTAGGAAGAGGTATTTCAAACGCGTGATTCATTACCCCCTCTACCCCGTCTACCTCCTCAACCCCATTTGGCTACAGAGTAAACGGAATTCCTCTTTCCTGAAACAGTGCCTGTGTTTTGCGGGCACGGGAGCGGATTTCTTCTGTTTGGGTGCCAAAATCTACGGACAGTGATGGTTCGTGCACCAGTTCGTAAATGTTCCTCATCACTTCCCCTCTGACCGGGCCTATTGGCGTGCTCAAAAGATCGAATACGGCTTCTGGTGATAGTCCTCCGGCATCAAGTAATGCTTTCACCTGAGCTTTCTTCTCTCTATGCTCGGCCTGCAGACGTAATTCATGACGCTCCGGCGCTACCTCCCTTTCTGCGCGGAAAAAGTTGAACAAAGCCTCAATGGGATGGTCGAAAGCGCCATTTTCGTAATGGAGAGAACCGACGATGCCATCGAGGAACATAGCACCCAGGGCTAGATCAAAAAACAAATCTTTATTTAGTCCGGCCTTGAGCGCAATAGCGCCGAACGCCTGATAGTGAAGTACGTCCGAACCTTTTTCAAAGGTACAGATGATATCCATGTGCAGCCGAATAAGTTCTGACAGAATTTTGGCGTTTGAAAGTGGGAGATGGAAGGCTCGGAGGACATCTTCTCGCGCTTTCGACAATTCGATTCCCGCGCCCACACGGTCATGGCCTTTGTAGTGCGCCCCTATTCCGGAATATTCGTAAAATGCGGCCACGAGTTTGGGGCCGTGAAGTTCCGGATGCCCCGCTTCAAAAGCGCGGAACAGTTTGTCATAGCGCTGGCGCTCGGAGTCCGAAGCAATTTCCGTCAAACGCTCGGCATGAAACTTAAAACCTTCAAGTGCGCCCATTTTTCCCTCCGTGGCATCAAATCTTAGACAGGAAGTCTTCCCAAAATCGTGTGCAATAGCATACGCGACAAAGAAATCCTTGTGCTCTACAAGTATTTCCACCAGCGCACGGACCTCAAGTGCGTATTCCCTCTCTCGGGCAATCTCCTCAATGAAAAAAAGATCTTTTCTTTCAGTAATCGAAAAAAGTACGGCGAGCATGCGGGTCAGATGCGCCTCTATTCTCGCGCCCTCAGCATGATGCGGCGGCGTCTGCGCGGTCATGCGCAGTTCTCTAAGCTCGGGGATCATCTCTGCGGTTTCGTCGACGATTCTCTTGGCTTCTTTGGCATGCGCGGAACGCAAAACGTCCTCCACGAAGGCAAGGAGGGTGACCAAATGCGGAGTAACTGGTTTTTCACGCTGGAACATGGCCTTATTGTAGCCTATTTTCCCGCTGCCACGCGCAAAATTTCTTCTACACTCGGCGCCGGGTTCTCATCCGTAGGCCAAAAGCCCCAACAGCGGTCTTTCCCAAAGGTGTAGCCGCCGAATACATCATGCAGCGCTTTTGCGGCCTCAGTATCCTGAAAAGAGATGCGTCCGTTGCCCTCAACAATGAGACATTGCGGAGGCGTCTCGAAAAGATCGGCCATCAAAAAGGAAAATGCCTCGCGGATCTGAAAATCGTCACGCAGCGAACGAATAACGGCCACGCCATTCCGTTCTTCTCTCGCGTCCCAGGCCCGTTTCGCCTCCTTAACCGCCTCTTTCTCCAGTCCGCCGAGTTCGTTTAAGAGTCCAAGATAGTATTCGCGAACTCGCTTCTGGTCATCAGCCGACAGTCCTTCCTTCTTCAGTTCCCAAAGAAAACCGCGATCGATCATGCCAACACCCCTCACAAGCAATGGCTCAAAACCAAGTTCGACCAACTTCTCATCATCAATGTCGAAAATCTCGAGAAACTGCTCAAGCGAGCTCTTCTCTTTCATGCGGTCCAAGTCATCGTAGCGATGATGGTCAATGATGACGACGGAAAAACCCTCGGCCTCAAGCATTTTTTCTTCCTTCACGCCGGGAATTTCTACAATTGCTACGGTGTTCGCCTCGGCGTTAAGTGAGCGCAGTCGTTCCAGTAAATTTTCTTCTTGCGCTAACCTAGCGCCATGCGGCTGGCGAGAAACAAGCGTAGGAATTCCGGCTGCTTCCGCAATTTTTCCAATTTGGAGCGATTCCTCGTCATTTCTTGGGACCAGGAGGACCGTTTCTTTCACATTCAAAGCCATATGGCCAGTATCTTACCCTTACTCCCCTTTTGACGAAAGATGTACGCCTGTTATAGTCATTCTGACTCGTGGAGGTCTCATGCCATGGGATGAAGCTACGTGGAGGGAATACTTCTCGGAATTTACCAAAGGAGAGCTCCTGGAACTCCTTTACGCCGAACGCGACCGGCGCCTCAAGGAAAAGATGAGGATCCTGCGCAAGTACGGATCCCAGGAGCGGATCCCGCTTCAGAACAGCAAGCAGAACCGTGAAGAAGAGGCGGTTCCGTGCATTCGCCGCTGACCCCCTCAAGCCACACGTCCGCGTGTGGCCGAGCCCCGCCGACACTGTCTGCGGGGTTCCTCTTTTTATAAGCTAACATTAGCCATAATACGGCATTTTTACCTTGACAAAAGGCTGTTTTTTTGCTATAATGAAATGGTTTCCTTCACCCGTTCCCGAGAAAATCATGTTCAATTTGGTAGGTATTCTCCTCTTGTGCGCCGCCTTCCTCATGGCCGGAATCTGCATCGGCGCCCTGGCCACTCGCCGTCCTCGGCGTGAGTGGAGCGATGACACCATCGCGAAGCGCTACTACGCGGTGGGGTTCTGGCACGCAGTGGGCACCGTGAGCCCCTCCCTGTGGGGGGACATGCGAGAAACTATCCAGTTCACCGCGCCCGAGGTGGTGTTGAAAGATTTCTCTTTCTGGATGAAGATCCTGCGATCCATTCAGAATACCCATGGAGCGCCAGGGCAACCCCCTTCGCTCGCCCAGATCAGCAACGTGATCGGAGGGCCCCGCGTCGCTATTGGCCTCGACGACACTGACGACAACTGACCGCACCCTGAGAAGAGCCCGCATTCGTGCGCGCCTCCCTCACGGTGCGGTCTCTTCTTTTTCAAAAACAAAAAAGGGCCGGAGCCCTTTTTTGGTTTAGAAACCTAATTTGATATCTTGTTCCGCCACGCGGAAGTTGGCGCGGTTGGCCAAGCCTTCTTTTTCTTGGAATGTAACTTCTGAAGCCAGGGTGCTTTCTTTGATCTCAGCACCAAACTCTTCAAACATCTTTTTTACGGCATCAGAGTCAGACCAGATGTAGAGATGAATACGGTCAGCAATGGTCAGATCAGCGTCTTTGCGTAGGCCGTTTACCTTACGCGTTACTTCACGGGCCATGCCTTCACGGACAAGCTCAGGAGTAAGTGCGAGATCAACCTCAACTCCGAGATCGCCCTTCTTTACGGAAGCTTTTTTGATGTTTACTTCGTCCAAGATGACCTCGAGGTAATCCTTGGAGAGTTTTCCGGAAGGCGTGGTGATCGTGACGCTGGCGAGCGCTTGTTTTACAGCCATGCCGGCTTCATCACGGACTTCCATGATGCGGGAAACTATGGCGCGGACTTCACCCATGGCTTCCAGCGCCTTTGCACTCACCTTCCCTGCCTTTGGCCACGCTTCCAAGTGAACAGATTCGCCATCTTTCCCGCCAAGCTCCTGATACATCATCTCTGAGAGGAATGGCATGAATGGTGCGACCATCTTGGCAAACGTATCGAGAACCGTGCGGAGGGTTGCGAGAGCTTCTGCGCGATCATCTCCGGCGGTCTTCATGCGATCGCGCGAGCGGCGGACGTACCAGGTAGAAAAGTCTGTTACAAAGCTCTGCAGAACGCGAGCAGCTTCAGAAAGTTCGTAGGCCTCCATGGATTTCGTTTCGGCTTCGAGCGTTTCATTAAGGCGAGCCAGAATCCAAGCGTCGAGAACATGCTTGCCGCTTGGCTCACGCTTATCATCATGCTCTGAATACAATTTGTAGAAGGCGACGCAATTACGAAGAATAGTTATGAATTTCTTCCCCACTTCATCCACACCGCTTTCTGCAAAACGGAAATTCTCTCCGCGCATGACGGGAGATGAGGCAATGTAGTAACGGACGGCATCCGCGCCGTACTTTTCCATGACAGTGGTAGGGTCAGGATAATTATTGAGCTTCTTGCTCATCTTTTTCCCGTCTTCTGCCAAAATCACGCCGCTCACAATGACGTTTTTGTAGGCCGGTGACTGGAAGAGAGCGGTCGAAAGAACGTGTAGCGTATAGAACCAACCGCGCGTCTGATCCTGAGCTTCTGAAATGAACTCGGCCGGCAAACGCTGCTTGAATTTATCCTTGTTCTCAAATGGGTAATGCAACTGGGCGTACGGCATGGAACCGGACTCAAACCAGCAGTCGAGTACTTCTGGTATACGGCGGAATTCTTTTCCGTTTTTTTCAAACGTAAGGCTGTCTACCACGTGTTTGTGGAGGTTAACTACCTTGTGACCGACCAATTTTTCGAGCTCTTCGACTGATCCGATCACCATAATCTCGCCATCTTCCGCTTTCCAAACCGGAAGCGGCGTGCCCCAGAAACGGGAACGAGAAATTGCCCAATCACGCGCACCCTCAAGCCACTTTCCAAAACGGCCGTGCTTGATGTGATCCGGCACCCAGGTGATTTCTTCATTGTTCTTCAAGAGTTCCTGGTTCATCTCCCCCACCTTCACGAACCATGAGCTAGCGGCGTAGTTCAAAAGTGGAGTGTCACAGCGCCAACAGTGCGGATAGCTGTGCATGATCTTCTCTTTGGCGAAAAGCTTTCCGTTGTGCGCGAGCCACTTAATGATCTGGATATCAACGAGCGAATACTCCCCCTTTGCCTTCATCGGCACGCCGTCTACGGGATAACCAGCTTCGGTTAACGGCTTGGCCACCTCGTCTACGAATTGACCATTCGTCTTCACATGCATGAGCGGCTTCACGTTTTCTGCCTCCCCCAACATCATGTCATCCGCACCAAAACCTGGGGCGATGTGAACCACGCCTGTTCCGTCCGTATCGGTTACGAAATCTGCGGATACTACACGGAAAGCGTTTCCGTGCGTCTGGAAATACGGGAAAATGGGGTTATAGGTTGATTCGACAAGATTATTGCCGATAAACTTTTCGACAACTTTCGGTTCCTTGCCTTTGAAAACATGTCCAAGACGCGTTTCGGCCACAATGTACTTCTCTCCAGACTCTTCAACGAGTACATATTCCATGTCTGCACCCACAGCTAAGAGAACATTGCCCGGCAACGTCCACGGAGTAGTGGTCCAAACCAGAATTTTTGCTCCTTTATAGGGACCAGAGGTCATTTCCACAGCAACAGTAACCGAGATATCAGTGACATCGGCATAACCCTCAGCGACCTCGAAGTTTGAAAGCGTGGTCTCGCAACGAGGACAGAGCTGCATGGATTTGCGGCCCTCGTAAATCTTCTCTTTGTCCCAGAGTTCCTTAAAAGCCCACCAGATAGACTCCATGAACGGGAGATCCATGGTCTTGTACGCATTCTCCATGTCTACCCAGCGGCCCATGCGGCGGATGACTTTCTTCCATTCGTCTACGTACTCAAGAACGGTAGATTCACATCTATCGTTAAAAGCGCCTACGCCGTAGTTCTCAATATCTTTGCGGCTCTTCAGGTCAAACTTCTTTTCTACAATGTTTTCGATTGGCAAACCGTGGCAATCCCAACCCCACTGGCGTTCCACGCGGTAGCCTTTCATGGTCCAAAAACGCGGCACTACGTCCTTAGTAATGCTCTGGAGAATATGTCCGTAATGCGGCAAGCCGGTAGCAAACGGTGGGCCGTCATAAAAGGTATACGGTTTCTTCTCGCTCCTCTCATTGACCGAGCGCTCAAAAATCTGATGCTTCTCCCAGTAAGAGAGCACCTCAAGTTCTTGCGCAGAATGAGCGGACTTTTGGACCTCAGGCATAGTAGCGATAGTCTAAAGTCAAAAGCGTAAAGTCGCAAGTCTAAAGTTCTTCACAACAGAGGTGGCCTTTTGTAACGTTTCCTGTAAACTTCCGTACACGGTTACACATTTTTCTTATTTATTTGCTATGGATTCCAAGAAGAAACTCGCGTTATTGAGCTTAGCAGCAATCCTTCCTTTGATCGGTGCTGGTTGCGCCGCTGATACCACCGTAACCGTTAATGACACCACGCCTACTTCTACTGCAACTGACACCGCCCCAACGAACTCCAATACCACTCCTCCTGTTGCCGCTCCGGTGACCGCATATAAAGATGGAACATATTCAGTTGTGGGTGCCTACGTTTCCCCAGGCGGAAATCAGAAACTGAATGTCACCCTGGTCATTAAAAATGACGTAGTGGTAGACGCTACCGTAACGGATGGTTCCGTGGATCCTGCGAGCAAGCAGTACCAGGCCATCTTCATTTCAGGCTACAAAGTCCAGGTTATTGGAAAAAAGTTGAGCGAAATCAATGTGACGAAGGTTTCCGGCTCTTCCCTCACACCACTCGGTTTCATGGACGCTGTAGCAAAGATCAAAGTAGAAGCGAAGGGGTAGAAGGGGTTGAGGAGGTAGAGGGGGTTATTTAAAAGATATGTCGGAATCCTTTGCCGAATTCGATGCTATTGGGACCCGATGGCAAATAGACACGCCCATGGACATTGCACCCGAAGAAAAAAATCGGGTGCTTGTTCTTATTCATGAGCGGATCGAAGAGTTCGATAAGCACTATTCGCGCTTCCGAGATGATTCGTTAGTCACGGAAATGTCCAAAAAGGCGGGCGAATATACCTTGCCAGAGGATGCGAAGCCGATGTTCGATCTATACGAAAAGATGTATCGCATTACGGGCGGACTCATGACACCTTTAATCGGCCAAGTGCTCGTAGACGCCGGTTACGATGCAGAATACTCGCTTCAGCCAAAACCTTTGACCGTCCCCCCGGCTTGGGACGAAGTTCTCGATTACAAGTACCCAAAACTGACGCTTAAAAAACCAGCCCTTCTGGACTTCGGTGCTATGGGCAAAGGTTACTTGATAGATATCATCGGCGAACTCTTGGAAAAGAATGGAATCTCCGAATATACAGTGGATGCGGGCGGAGACATTCGTCACCGGGGGAGCGAATTGCGCGTGGGGCTTGAAAATCCGCTTGATTTTACGGAAGCGCTCGGCATAGCTACGATTGCTGACCAAAGTATCTGCGGCAGTGCCGGAAATAGGCGCGCCTGGGCACAGTTCCACCACATCATGAATCCTGCTACGCTCAGCTCTCCGCGGGACATCCTGGCGGTCTGGGCAGTAGCAGAAAGTACTCTCCTTGCAGACGCGCTGACCACCGCGCTTTTCTTCACGGAGCCTCAGATTCTGTACCAACACTTTGCTTTTGAATTCCTCCTCATGAAGGCGGATGCGAGCGTATACTATTCACCAAACTTCCCTGGCGAAACATTCGTCCCCCACTATGCTGAAAATCGTCGATCGATTGGTTAACGGAGTTACGATGTATCGCCTCATTCTCTGGTTCCTCCTCGGGCTCGTGGGGGTATCCATTATTTTCAGCTTCTTTGGACTAGTGCCTTTTTCACCCCTCAGTCTCATAGGCACCTTCCTTGTTCTTACCAATGCCGCCTATTTTTCTAACACCATCTTTGGAAAAATACTGAAGGCGCCTATTAATGCCGAATCTTCGGCCATTACGGCGCTCATTCTGTTCTTTGTTCTTTTGCCGGGCGCGAGCGTACAAAACTTCCTCTCCCTGGCACTCATCGCCATCTTTGCGATGGCTTCAAAGTACATCTTTGCCTTCCGCAAGAAACATATTTTCAATCCGGCTGCGATCGGTGCCGTCTTTGGAACGATTGTTCTTCAGTATCCGGCCATGTGGTGGGTGGCAACGCTGTCTCTGTTACCGTTCGCTATCGTGTTTGGCTTCCTTTTGGCCTACAAAGTACGCCGCTTAGCCATGTATTTCACGTTCATCGTCGTTGCACTCCTCACCACGGCTATTTTCTACGGATTCTCCACGCCAATGGGAGACCTGTTCATTTCTTGGCCGATCTTCTTCTTAGGCGGCTTCATGCTCACAGAACCGATGACTTCCCCGCCAAAGAAACTGCAGCAGGTCATTTATGCAATCATCGTGGGTCTGCTCTTTGGCATCCATTTCCGTATTGGTTCGTTCTCGAACGCGCCAGAAGTGGCCCTTCTTCTTGGAAACATCTTCGCCTTTTCCGTGAGTTCAAAAACACGGCTGATGCTGAAGCTGAAAGAGAGGAAGGAAGTGGCGGCCGGCATTTTTCACATCACATTCACCCTTCCCCACAGTTTTGCATTCGAACCCGGCCAATACTTGGAGTGGACGCTACAACATGAAAAAAGTGACAGCCGCGGCTGGCGCCGGTTCTTCACTATCGCCTCTTCCCCCACGGAAAGTGAAATTGCGGTAGGCATAAAAATTGGAGAAAAACGCAGCACCTTCAAAAATGCTCTTGTAAATCTCCCGGAAGGGGCAGTGATTAGCGCCGGACAGTTAGCTGGGGATTTTGTTCTCCCAAAAGATCCTAAGAAAAAACTGGTCTTCATTGCCGGAGGCATTGGCGTGACGCCGTTCCGTTCCATGATCAAATACTTGGTGGATAAAAACGAACCTCGTACCGCCACGCTCTTCTATTCCTGTATGACGCCGGCGGATTTTGCCTACGAAGATCTTTTCAAGGAGGCTGAAGGCGCTATTGGCCTCAAAAATATCCGCCTCATCTCAGATAAAACCAAACCGTACCCAGATTTTACCGGCTACAACGGTTTCCTGACCCCAGAAATTATCAAACGGGAGGTTCCTGACTACGCGGAACGCATGTTCTACCTGTCCGGGCCAAACGTCATGGTTACTTCTTACAAAAAACTGCTGAAAGAGCTGGGCGTCAAAGGCACGCACATCAAGACGGATTACTTCCCGGGATATTAATTTTTGAAAACGAAGAACCCGAGAGCATAGAGATGCATCTCGGGTTCCGGTGGAGTTAGTGTCTCTTTATTCCTACGTACTCCGCGACGTAGGAGAGATTTGGGAATATTTCTAGACCGCGACCTCTTCGCGGCACTCGCGCGGGATATACGTCCCGTGCTCGATGGTGCCGAGGAAGTGTTCCATGCGCTCCCGAGCTTCGGGAGCTGCATGATCGGCCGCGTCACCCACCCAGTGGGTGTTGACGATCGACCCTCCCCCACAGTTGATCAACGGCTTCCCGTTGACCCGGACGTACAGGTACGGAGCCGTGGAACGGAAGTCGATACCCGACTTCCACTGGAGGGTTCCGAGGAGCGTATGCTCCACGGTCCACCAGCCCTTCCGCGACTGCCGCGCAACGCGGGTCTCGGCGAGGGTTTCGAGGGTGGCCGCGATCATTTTCAGATCGTAGGCATTGTAGCCGTCGATGATCGTGACGTCCCCGGCCATCAAGCCAGAAACCGTGCACACGAACCACCCGCTACCATTGATCGCCTTGTTCATGACTTCTCCTGTCCAGCTGCTGTTTGCGCTGGCTCTGTCTGATGAAGCGGGTTTTACGCCGCGAGGGATCTGGCACTACGCTTTCTCCCCATTTGAACCCCCTTCTGTAAGAGAGGCCTGTGGGAGGAACGCGTGATCCAAGGCACTTGTACAACCATAAAATAGCCTTTTGTCAAGGTAAAATGGCAATATATTGGCTATTATTAGCCAATATATTGCATGTCCTCTAAACGTGGGTTTTGAGTCTTTTAGCCGTCATCCCCTTCTGGCCAAATATCTTCATTTTCCACTCCTCTATCTCAGCAGGGAGGAGAAAGGGGGCACATATTTTCTCAAAAAGATCAGTTTTTGCACCTAGTTCAAGCTTCTCATCTGGGCCTCCTGGCGCCTTTTTCTTTTTCCATGCATTTACCGCTCGTTTTACATAAGAAGGATGCATGTTTACGAGAAAGATGTCCTTTACCGCAAATTCTCCTTTCATGCCCCGTTCGAGCACAAGATCGATAGTTTTCTGCTTCCCCTCCACGGCATCCTGACGATGCATCAGAGTAAACTGAATCCCAACTTGAGGGCTATCCTCCGCCTCAACCGCCATACCTACGGACTCCTTCTTTCGCTTGATAACAAAATCGAGTTTATTCGTGACGTCCTCATAAAGATCTGCGGCAATAATTTCGAGCGGGAGATTATGATCAATGATCCATTTTTTTACGAGTGAATGCACCATCTGTTCGGCAATATGACCGTCATCCCAACTAAAAATATCCTTTTTCTCATTCATGCGTTCAAGAACCGCCTGATATGACTTCCTCTCCTTTTCGTCTTCATTTGACTCAGATTCAATAACCGCGATCTGGCGATCAAGCGCCTGCCCGACTATTCGACGTGTTTCTCCGAGTACATAGGCCTTACGCACATTCCGCTTCACGTCAGGGCCAAGTTCATAGCCCAAGCCCCAAACGCCATCAGTAAGCAGTTGTCCTTCTGTAACTTCATAGCGCCCTCCCTCTGAACTTTCCGCGATCATCACTCCGTCTTCGCCAAGGGAAACCTTGAGATTCTTTTTGTTTTGGCTCTCTACAGACTCTCCTGCATCAATCTGGCGCAACTTTTCTCGAAGCTCAGCAACGAGCATCTTTTTATCCTCCTGAAGATCAATGACCTCACGAGAGATGCTTTCAGGCAAACCTTTATTATGTACGCTCCCAATATCCGGCTCACGCTCCTCGCGATTAATAGACATCTCCGGCATTGCCCGCAAATTCGCCTCGAAAGAAGGTTTCATATTGCCCGGATTCTATCATCTTTAGGCTTTGAGTATCCATATCTTTCACTTCGCGGGGTATACTTCAGCCGTATGGATAAGACCGTCTATCTCGGCGCAGATCATGCGGGGTTTCTCATGAAAGAGAGCCTCAAAGACCATTTGAGCCTTAAAGGCCACGTGGTGGAGGATTTGGGCGCAGAAAAAGAGGTGCAAGATGACGATTATCCAGAATTTGCCGCTAAAGTAGCTAAAGCCGTATTAGGACATCCGGGGTCCTTTGGAGTACTGTCTTGCGGTAACGCGGAAGGCATCTGTATTGCGGCTAATAAATTCAAGGGCATCCGTGCCGGAATCGGTTATTCGATTGATTCAGCGAGAACCATGCGGAATGACGATGATGCGAACATTATTTGCATCCCGGGAAGATTGAAAATAGAAGACGACCCTTTTGCGGTAGTAGAAACATTTATCGAAACGCCTTTTTCGAACCTAGAGCGACACAAACGGAGAATCGCGGAAATTGAATAGCACGAGGGGGTAGAAGGGGTAAAGGGGGTTGAGGAGGTTATTTCTAAAGCGTGATTCAGAACCCCCTCTACCTCCTCCTACCTCCTCTACCCCACGTAAACTTTATGATAATAACCCCCGCAATCCTGGCGCACGATGAAGCGGACTGCAAAGCCAAACTCTTTGAGCCAAGCCTGAAGGGCGTGGTCCCCCGTTTTCATATTGATGTTTTGGATGGAACCATGTTTGACGCTACGTGTTTTGCCGATCCTGCAATCATCGGCTCATGGAAAGGATTGCCGGAAATCGAAATTCATCTCATGGTCAGCGATCCCATGAAACACGCCGTGGCCTTTAAGCGGTTCGTACCGACACTCAAAAAAGTCATCATTCATAAAGAAATTCCCCGCTCGCTCCACCGCGTTATCAATCAATGCATGTCCATGCAGCTTGAAATAGCCCTGGCCATAAATCCACGTACAGAGATAGCGGGGATAGAACGTTATGAAAATGACATTCAGGAACTTCTCGTGATGGGCGTAAATCCTGGCGCCTCCGGACAGACATTTTTGGGCGAGCCGATACTTGCAAAGATCCGACGCGCTCGCGCACTTTTCCCGGAAATGCCCATAGCGGTTGACGGCGGAGTAAATACAGCAACCATTCACGCCATCACGCTCGCGGGGGCCACGCGCTCTATTGCGGCAAGCGCCATTTGGAGTGAAAGCGTTCCCCAGCAAGGCTTGGAGGAACTTTCACGCTGTGCTATCATGAGCGTATAACTCAAAATTTTCTCTCTCTTTTTTGGGTATGAAACTTTCTCAGAGCATTCTCGCTGTTTCCGTCATCGCCATTATGGGCGTTGCCGCATTCGGCCTCTCAAGACAAAATGTTTTCGCCACAAGCATTAGCCCAGGTGACCTCATCCGCGGACAGACCTACGCCGCCGTGTATTTCATGGGCAAAGATGGTTTCCGCTATGTCTTCCCTAACCAGAAGACGTATGACACGTGGTACTCCAACTTTAACAGCGTAAAGTTCATCTCAGACGCTGAACTCGCTAAGATCCAGATTGGCGGAAACGTTACGTACCGCCCAGGTACGCGCATGATCAAGATTGATTCTGATCCTCGCACGTACGCGGTTTCTGAAAATGGTGTTCTGCACCATGTCTCTTCAGAAGGCGTAGCAGTCTCCATGTACGGCACCAGCTGGAACAAGCAGATTGATGACGTACCAGATGGTTTCTTCACAAACTACAGCATTGGTACTCCTATCACTGCCGCCTCCCAGTACGTCACTGCTGACATAAAGGCAGGAACCACGGACATCAATGATGACAAGTCTTTGGCTGCTCCTAAGGAATTCTCCATCACGGATACGGGCTACAGCCCAAATTCTCTGACCGTAGCTCCTGGTACCGCTGTTCGCTTCACGAACAATGGTGCAAGCAAGCACACGGCCACCTCTGATGATCTTTCCTGGGGAACCGGAACACTGAATAGCGGAGATGCCTTCATTCGCATCTTTAAAGAAGGCGGAACATTCACCTTCTTTGATAGCTACAACAGCAATAACACCGGTGCGCTCTACGTGGAGTAAGATTTACGCAGATGTAAGTCGACGCAGCAGATTTTACGCAGATAAAAGACTCGACCATTCCGGCCGAGTCTTTTATAATCTGCGTTTAATCTGCCTAACTGTCTGAGATCTGCGTCAATCTGCTATCATTGCCTTACCTATGCCGCATGTTCGCCAAACACCTGCTCCTTTAACGGAACATAAACTCCGGGAACTTGAACTTTTGGCGAATGATATCCGGCAAGATGTGTTAAAGATGCTGACCACGGCCGGCAGCGGACATTCCGCCGGCCCCTTAGGCATGGCAGACATTTTCACGGCGCTCTATTTTCATGTTTTGAACCATAAACCCAAGCTCCCTAACTGGACTGACCGTGATCGACTCTTTTTAAGCAACGGCCATATCGTTCCTATCCGTTACGCCGCTATGGCGTATGCGGGATATTTTCCAAAGGATGAGCTGAAGACCCTCCGGAAATTTGGCTCCCGATTACAGGGGCATCCGGAAATCCGTTTTCTTCCGGGACTTGAGAATACTTCGGGGCCGTTAGGTGACGGCTCCTCACAGGCCGTAGGCGCGGCGTACGTAGCTAAAATGGATAAACTCCCCTGGCACACCTACTGCGTGATGAGTGACGGCGAGTTAGAAGCCGGGATCACCTGGGAAGCAGCGCTCTTTGCCGGAAAAAATAAACTGCATAATCTTACGTGGATCATAGATAGAAACAACATCCAAATAGACGGCTACACGGAAGACATCATGCCGCTTGAGCCGTTACGAGATAAGTTCGAAGCCTTTAACTTCACAGTCCTTGAAATCGACGGCCATAACATTCGGGAGTTCGTGGATGCTACCGATAGGGCAAAGGCCACCTGGGAGACGCCTACGGTGATCATAGCCCACACTATTCCGGGCAAAGGCGTAGATTTCATGGAATTTGAACCTGCCTGGCACGGCAAGCCGCCTAAAAAAGGCGAGGAACTGAATGAGGCGCTCAAAGATTTGCGAACCCTTCACGGCAAGATTCAGTCAGAGATGGAATGATTCAGAACCCCCTCTACCCCCTTTACCTCTTCTACCCCTTTAATTACTTACATATGGCTATCACGCAAAAAAAGTCAGGCGCAGGTTTCTATATTGCACTCGTCATAGGTATTTTCTTCATTATTCTCCTTGGAGCGGCCTCCATTTTCATGAAGGTTCGTCAGGGGACAGACACGTTCTTTGGTCGTAGCGGCATGATGACCGTCACGAGCTCCCCCATGGCGTATGACATAGCCGTAGGAGAGAGTGGTGCCGATAGTTTTGGTGCACCGGCCATGATGAACGCAAAAACATCTTCGTACTATCCTGTTCCGCCACAAACCGCCGGTGATACTGCTGCCGTAGCCGAACCGCGCATCATTAAAACAGGAAGTTTAAACCTAGAAGTAGAATCTGCACGGGATACGGCAGGAAAAGTGGCTGATGTGGCTACGTCCCGATCTGGATTTGTAGATAATTCAAACATTGTTGAAAACCAAAACGGCGTAACCACGGGTTATGTCACCGTTCGCGTCCCAAGTGAGAAATTCGATGAATCCATGACCGCGATCCGTACGCTCGCCATTCGCGTCAGTTCTGAATCTACAGACGGCCAAGATGTGACCGAGCAATATACGGACCTTGAAGCTCGCCTAAAATCTGCACAAGCAGAAGAGGCTCAATATCTGCTCATTCTTCAGAAAGCCACAAGCGTAGAGGACATTCTTTCCGTGCAGAGCTATCTTTCAAATGTTCGGAGTCAGATCGAATCGCTCCAGGGACAGATCAAGTATCTCGGCAATAAAACTGATTACTCCACCATCTCGGTATCGCTTTCTGAACAAGCACAACTCCAGATTCCTTCACAGAAGTTTGATCTTGGCCGTGATGCACGCCTGGCCGCGCATGCCGTTATCCTCTTGGCCC
>JAHFIZ010000009.1 GCA_023246145.1 Candidatus Uhrbacteria bacterium
GACGCATCCCATCCGCTGTGGGTTACCAGCCAAACTTGGCCACGGAAATGGGCGCACTGCAGGAACGTATTACTTCAACTACCAAAGGCTCTATTACCTCTATTCAGGCAGTCTTCGTGCCAGCTGATGACTTGACGGACCCGGCGCCAGCTACCACCTTTGGTCACTTGGACTCTACCGTGGTGCTGTCCCGCGCCCTTTCAGAACTGGCCATTTACCCAGCGGTTGATCCTTTGGACTCCAGCTCTACTATTCTTGACCCGAACATTGTAGGTGAAGAACATTACAACGTGGCTCGTGGCGTGCAGAAGGTGCTCCAGCGCTATAAGGACCTCCAGGACATTATCGCCATTCTTGGTATGGACGAACTTTCCGACGATGACAAGCGCACCGTGGCGCGCGCTCGTAAAATTCAGAAATTCCTCTCTCAGCCATTTAACGTAGCTGAACAGTTCACGGGTTCTCCAGGTAAGTACGTACCACTTGCAGAAACGGTTCGTGGCTTCAAAGAAATTTTGGAAGGTAAGCATGATGATCGTCCAGAGCAGACCTTCTACATGAAGGGCGGTATCGACGAACTCTCCGGGTAGATCACCGAGTGACTCAGAACCCCCTCTACCTCCTCAACCCCCTCTACCCCTTTTGTATGAGCAAGCTCCACTACAAAATCGTCACCCCTGAGCGCCTCCTCGAAGAAGGGGAGGCTGATTCGGTTACGGCCACCACCGAGAGCGGAGAAATTACCGTCCTTCCGGGCCACATTCCTTTGGCCACGCTGCTCCGTCCCGGAGAAATGCGTGTGAAGCTGAATGGAAAAGAATCTCTGCTTGCTGTGGCCGGTGGTCTTCTGGAGATTCTCCCGAACAACGAAATGGTTATCCTCGCAGAAGAAGCCTTCCGTTCTGATGAGCTTGAGCTTGGCGCAATTGAGGAAGCAAAAAAGCGTGCGGAGGAAGCGCTTAAAAACATCCGTAGGCGGGATGACGTGGGTTTCGCGGATGCTGCAGCAGGATTGGAGCGCGAGTTAGCCAAATATCGGGTAGCGCTTAAGGGCAAGGGCAGAAAAGGTAGTAGCCTTGGGGAGGAATAGCATTGCGTAGACGGGAAAGACCGCGTACTGTGCATTTAGCTAACGGTATGGCCTTATTCCACGGATTACGCGCACTCCTTAGAAGAGAAAGGACGCTTATCCCGAAGCGTGATTTTAGCAGTACTGGAGACGTAGTTATTTTGCTTGGTGAAGAAATACGAAAGGAAGTTGGGCGGCTCTATGGTGGAGCCGCTCTTCGTATTAGGACGGTGGACGCGGGTTCAAGCGGGGCGGAGGAGATTGAGTTGAAGGCGCTGACCAATGGGGTATATGACATGGAGAGATTCGGCCTCAGATTTGTTTCTTCTCCAAGGCACGCGGACATGCTTTTGGTGACGGGACCAGTTACGAGAAATATGGTGAGTGCCCTTAAAGAGACATATGACGCCATTCCGCAGCCATGTGTAGTGGTAGCAGTTGGGGATGGAGCGTGTGATGGTGGAATATGGAATGAGTCATATGCCGTGGTGGGTGCGGTTGAGAAAGTGATTCCTGTGCATGCCAAAATTCCCGGGGATCCGCCATCGCCGCGCATGATCCTGAACGGTCTCCTCACCGTCCTTAAGGAGATACGGAAATAACTATGAACGCTTTTTCTCCAGAGAATCTGCTCTCCATAGCTTTCCTCGGAACGTTTATTTGTGGTTTTGTTTGTTTGCTTTCTCCGCTTCGGCACGCAGACCGGCTAAGCTTGGCGCTGCTCACATTTTTTGCGCTCATGGGTTCCGTGGCTGCGGGAGTGGTGGCGTTTGGCGGCAAAACGGCCTTGGTGCTGCCGGTCTTTGTGCAGTCATTACCTTTTTTCTTTCACATGACCTTGGGCCTAGATAGGCTGTCAGCGATATTTTTTGTGCTTATTAACGTGACGGCTGCCACCTGTGCCTTGTTTGGACTGCGGTATCTGACCAAACATGCCTATCTGTATCATGCCCGCCCTACGGGTTTTCATTTTGCTGCTGCGCTGTTTGGATTTCAGGGAATACTCCTTTCTACTACGCTCATTGGCTTCCTGTTCTTTTTGGAAATCACGGCTTTAGCTACTTTTTTCCTTGTCATGAGCAGCCGAAGTGCTCCTTCAAGAAGTGCTGCGTTTAAGTATTTTCTGGTCATGCAGGTAAGCGCGGGGGCGCTCTTGGCGGGATTGTTCATGCTTGCAGACGGCGGGGTATTGGGTTCATTTAGTTCGCTTTCGGTCATTGTGGGTACTCTTTCTCCTATCCGCCTTACCGTAGCTTCGCTCTGTTTGCTTCTCGGATTCGCCCTGCGGAGCGGACTTGCACCGTTCCACGGATGGATTAAATCCGTAGAAGAGGTGGCGCCCACACATGTACTTCCGCTCCTCACGCTGGCGAATATTCTAGTCTCCGTATACCTCTTTTTACGCACAGTTTTATTTCCTCTCCACGGTGCTCCGGTCTGGCTGAGCTTTGCCTTAATTGCTTGTGGGCTGATTACGGGTGCACTTGGTGCGCTTCTCGGCGGAGTTTCTGAAAAGATGAAGGAAATAGTTTCCTATGACACCATAAAGAATTCTGGCGTCATGTTTGCGCTCCTTGGTACGGCACTTCTTGCTGCTCAGTTGTCACTTTCCGCTCTGGCAAATGCAACCTTGCTCGCACTTTTCCTGCTCATCTTTTCCCACACATTTATTAAGGCCGGATTATTGCTCGCCGCAGGAGTAGTGACGGATGAAACCCACGCGCTCAGTCTTGAAGGTATGGGCGGATTGGCTCGGAGGATGCCGCGTCTTTCCGTTCTCTTTGCCATACTCGCTCTCGCCGTTGTCGGGCTTCCGCCAAGCGGGGCTTATCTGAGCGCCTGGGCATTTACGGAAGCTATTTTACAGGAAGCTCTGGTCATCCCCGTGCTGTACGGGTCACTGTTTACGCTCACGCTCTCAGCGCTCTTTTTCACGAGCGGATTGTCACTATTTACGGCGGTTAAACTTTTTTCCGGTGCTTTTCTTGGCCGGCCATGTTCACTTGGCGCTGAGAACGCCAGTGAACCGGCAAACGGCTATCTCTTACCCATTTTGGCCCTTACATTACTCGGGAGTGTTACCGGCGTCTTCTCTCCCCAGATATTTTCAGTGCTTGGCGTGGGCGCCCTGATAAAGAACGCGGGGACGTTTTATCCGGCCTTTGTTTTTGGAGCGTCGTCCTTTGCTCCCGCAGGTTTTTTTGTCATTTTTCTCCTCATCCTTGTTCTCGTTATTGCGTTTGGCCTACTCTTTGCAAGTACCTCAAAAAGGCGCATGCAAGCACCGTGGAACGGTGGCGAACCGCTTACACCCAGAATGGAATACAGCGCTACGGCCTTTGCGAGCCCACTTCGCTACTTCTTCCGGTTCTTTTTGGCACTCCGTCCACGCCGCGTCATGACCGTCACCGCTCTTGTCACCACAAATCCTTGGTTTACTTCTAAGGCATTTAGGCATGAGGCAGAACCCGCCTGGCATAAAGCGCTTGCTCCGAGCTTCTGGAAGGCGCAAAAGGTTCTTTCAGGTGTTCTCTTCGGCCTGCAGACGGGGAACGTACAGGTCTATGTAGCCATGATGCTTCTCACACTTACAGCTTGTATTCTTTTTGCCCTATGAGCCCTCTCTTGCGGACCGCGCTCCAGGTTTTCCTCTCACTCCTTTTTGCGCCGTTTGCTTGGGGTCTCATCCGGTTTTTAAAATCTCAGTTAAGCGGCCGGTCTGGTGTCAGCCCCTTTGTGTCCTATGCGCAGATCATAGCGGGATTCCGGAAGGAGAATCTTATTCCTCCCATGTCTTCATGGGCATTTACCGGAACTCCGTACGTGGTACTCGCGGCCAGCGTTTTCCTGGTTTTCTCTTTGCCGCTCATGACACTTGGCGGGTGGGCGTCTCCCTTCTCACAGTTCCTGGTATTCATTGGTGTGCTGGCACTTGCGGATACCTTTCGTATTTTTGGTGCCATTGATGCTGGCGGAGTGATAGGCGGCATGGGTGCGAGCCGGCAGATGGTTATCACGGCGTTATCCCTTCCCACGCTCGTACTTATTTTTTCTGCCTACGCGCTTAAGGCAGGAACGACTACCATTGACGGCATGCTCATGAGTGGACTGACACCCTTTGGCCAACCATTTTTACTCCTTGTGGTCATCGCGTTTATTCTCATTGCGCTCGCGGAAAATGGCCGCTACCCCGTGGATAATCCGGAAACGTCTCTTGAGCTGACCATGATAGGGGAGGCGCTCACATTCTCTTATTCCGGGCCGTATCTCGCCATGCTTGAATACGCAGCCATGATCAGGCTTTTGGTCTTCATGATGCTTCTTGCCAACATGATCTTCCCCTTTGGACTCCTCCTCCCAAATGGTTCATTTCAAAGTATCTTGGTCATGATTCTGTGTACGCTTTTAAAGATCAGTATTGCAGCCGGTCTTACCGCACTTCTTGAAAGTACCATAGCCAAAATGCGTTTTTACCGTCTGCAGGAGTACTTGGCGAGCGCATTTTTTATTGCTCTTGCCGGACTGGCTCTCGTGCTCGTCACTGAACAAATTTTATGATTATTGAAGGGCAACTTTCCATACTCTTTGGCGGCGCGGCCATTCTGGTCAGCTTTCTTTCGCTTGGGAAGCTCAGGCTCCGGCAGCTGGCCCGCTATTACGGTTTGGCATCTTTCTTTCTTGCCTGCGCCATCTTTGTCTCAGGTGAGAGCGGGGAAGGGAACAGTATGTTTTTGACGGCCTTGGCCACGGCGGTCATTAAGGGCGCCCTTATCCCACTTCTCTTTTATTACGTCTCGCGCCGCGCGCATCTGAATGAGCGCCTCTTGTCTTCCGTGCGTCCGGCTATGTCCTATTTTCTGTCTGCTCTCGTGATTGGACTGGCACTTTTTTCTGCGGTGGCTGCCGGGCCAATTTTCGGGGAAGTTTCCGTAGAAGGACTGTTTGAAGCCTTCTCGTTTCTCTTCCTCGGCTTCGTGATGGTGGTGTTGCGTCGAGACCTGGTTTCACAGATTGTAGGATTTTTGATCTTTGAAAATGGTGTCTCTTTCCTCATTGTTATTACCATGGGGGACGTACCGTTTGTGGCCGAGCTTGGCATTCTGGTGACCGTACTTGTAAGCGCCTATCTCATGAGCCTTCTTTCTCTCCGCCTAAAAGGACTATACGCCGTAGAGGACACAGATGCCTTGCGAGAATTTGTTGAATAATATGAATCCCTTTTTCCTTTTTGCTCTCCTGTTGCTTTCCGGGTTCTCTGCCTATGTGCTTCGCACGGAGCGGCAAGTCCGGGGGACTTCACTCTTCTTCACGGCGCTCGTGGCCGGTCTGACACTAGTCACCGCCTACCACGGACTTCTGCTCCCGCTATCCTTTGGGCCAGATGAGATGTGGCATGTGGACGCTCCGGCAGCGCTCCTCCTTGCTCTTGCGGCACTCTTATTTACGCTCGCCGGGGTGGTGAGCTACCGCTACATCAGCGCTGAACATAAACGGGGAATACTCTCTCTGTCTGATGTCCGGCTGTACTACCTGCTGTTTCCCACATTCTTTCTCACGCTGCTCGCTGCCATCATGGCAAACAGTATTATTGTGCTGTGGATTGCCATGGAAGGCACTACGCTCGTTACCGCATTTCTCGTAGCACTTTACAGGCGTAAATCATCCTTGGAAGCAGCTTGGAAGTATGTTTTGCTCTGTTCTATAGGGATAGGCCTTTCCCTGACCGGGTTGGTACTCATGGCGTTTGCTTTTAAAACTGCGGGGCTGGTGGGAAACGCTCCTTTTCTTATTACCATTCTGACGACCACTGCGGGTTCTCCTATGGTAAACAGTGCGCTCGTCAAATTGGCGTTTGTCTTCCTCATGGTGGGTTTCAGTACAAAAATAGGGCTCGTGCCAGTACACACCTGGCTGCCGGATGCGCTCAGTAAAACACCTTCTCCGGTTGGTGCGTTGTTTTCCGGCATCCTGCTGCCCGTCGGACTGGTGACCCTGTTACGTTTCAAACTTATTGTAGACATCGTTCTGCAAAGTACGCATTGGACGGACGTCTTCTTCCTAGTCTTTGGACTTATGTCCATCCTTTTGCCAGCTTGTCTCCTGGCCGTGCAGCATAACTATAAGCGCGTGCTTGCGTACGCCACTATTGTGCACATGGGCCTCATGGTATTCGCTATTGGGCTCGGCCCATCGGTGATAACCCCGGTGTTCATGCATTTGCCGGTTTTTTCTCTGCTTTTATCAGCGGGATTTTTCCTTTCTGGAGAAGTGATTCTTCATGCGCACTCTACAAATATCGAAATTCTGAAGGGCCTAGCTAAAAAGATGCCCATTACCTCGGCGCTGCTCTTTTTTGTCCTCATCATGACGCTAGCGCTCCCTCCGGGGGGCCTGTTTATAAGCCAACTTCTCATACTGGCCAAAGGCCTAGGGGAGCACGTGGTGATGACCCTCATTGCCCTAGCGGGAATGATGCTCTTTTTCGGGGCCATCATGCGTATTGCTTTTGTGATGTTTTTTGCTGAAGATGAGGCAGAGGATATCTCTCCTAAGGAACATCGCACCACCTTGACGCATGCGGTAGCGGTGCTTGAAATAGGGGTGGCCATTTTTCTTGGCGCTGCCTATCTTCTTCCGCAGACGCTACGGTTTTTTGAAACGCTCACGCACCCCTTAACCGTAGGTCTATGAGCTTAAAAAATCTCTTGAGCCATCTGCCGTCCGTAGTTGTGGTGGAAGACCGCACGGATATTTGTAGTGCCAGTGTTAAACGGGAGCATTTTACCGGAGCGCTTGATGAGTTAGTGAACTGCCGCACGCTCGCTAAGACCACTACGGCACTCTATTCGCTCGGCCTAGCCCTGTCTCATCTTTACGTCACTGATGAACGCAAGGCGCACGGGGTTTTTGTGGTCCATGCGCTTCTGCATGACGACACCGCCGCTAGCTGGCTGCATCTCTTCACGGAACTGCCTGGAGATGATCCTACCTATCCTTCCGCTACGCTGTTTATCATGAACGCGCAGTGGTTTGAGCGTTATAACGCTGATATGTTTGGCGTCATCCCGCTTGATCATCCGGATCTGCGCCGGCTAGCGCATCACGCCAACATGCCTTTTGATGTGCATCCTCTCCGCAAGGATTTTCTCCAAGGAACGGAACTGGAGAGCGAGGATATCCCGTACCCTGTAAGACAAGTGACCGGTGAAGGTGTACATGAGATTGGTATTGGTCCGGTACACCACCGCGTGGCGGAATCCGTGCATTACCGGTTAAGTACTACGGGCGAGCGCATTATGGCATTAGAGGTGAAGCCCTTTTTCAAACATAAGGGCGTGGAGAAGTTGGTTGAGGGGAGAAAACCAATTGACGCACTACCATTTTTGGAGCGGCTGGGCGGGGACTCAGCTATTTCTCATGCGCTCGCCTTCTCCCAGGCGATAGAGAGTGTTGAAGAGACAGTCGTTTCTCAACGCTCGCGCGGCATCCGTTCATTTTTGAATGAATGTGAGCGAGTCATCATGCACGTAGAAGACCTTTCAAACATTGCCGGGATTGGTGCAGGGTATAACGGCATGAAGCGAGGCTTCCTTTTGAAGGAAAGGCTCATGACAGCCGCAGAAGCATTTTGCGGTAATCGTTTCCTACGTGGGCTTATTGTTCCGGGCGGCATCGCTAGAGACGTAACAGATAAGGAAGTGGAGGCTCTCCGCGATGTATTCGTGGACGTCATTGACGACATGACCACTTACGCAAAACGTGCCCTGCATTCTGACGGATTGCGGGACAGACTTGAACTCTGTGGGGTGCTGAAAAAAGATGTAGCTAAAGTGTACGGAGCGGTGGGACTCGTGGCCCGTGCTTCCGGAGTAGATCGTGATGTCCGCCGGGATCATCCGTACGCAGCCTATGATCGCTTTGAGCCACGCGTGATTACCCACGTGAGCGGAGACGCCTTTGCACGCTTTAAGCTGCGCGCTGATGAACTCATTGACTCGCGCCGCCTGCTGATTGATCTGTCCGCCCACTTAGGGGGCGGGGAAGCTAAGGTACCGTGCCACCCAGCGCTTGGGCTTGGGGTGAGCGCGGCAGAAAGCGGACGTGGGGAAATGCTGTACGCCGTACACATGAAAGACGGATTGCTGGAGCGAGTGGCTATCCGCGGGGCTTCATTTTCCAACTGGCCGCTCCTCCATGAACTCATTCCTACTAGCGTTTTATCTGATTTTCCGCTCTGCTGCCGCTCGCTCGGACTGTCTGTGGCGGGGAGTGACTTGTAATGGGCTCTCGCGTACAATGGGCGGACTATGAGCGATCGGGGCCTTCTTGAAGGACTGAATGATGAGCAGAAAGAGGCGGTCACCCATGAAACGGGTCCGCTCATGATTATTGCTGGCGCTGGTACGGGAAAAACTACGGTTATTACCCGGAGAATTGCTTGGCTCATACAGGAGAAGCAGATCAAATCTGAGCGGATTTTGGCGCTCACCTTTACGGAAAAAGCTGCCACGGAAATGGAGGAACGGGTGGACCTTCTTTTGCCTATCGGGTATCTGGACCTCAATATTTCAACTTTCCATGCCTTCTGCGAGAAGATTTTGCGCCGTCATGGGTTGCATATCGGGCTTCCAGAAGATTTTACACTCTCCACTGAAGTTGATTCCTGGCTTCTCATGCGGCGGAATCTGGCCAGGTTTGATTTGGACTACTTCCGCCCCAGAGGAAATCCTACAAAGTTTCTTCAGGCCATGCTCAAGCATTTTTCCCGCGCTAAAGATGAAGGCGTGACGCCAGAGAGATACGCGCTCGTAGTAGAGGATTTAGTGGCGAAAAAATCCGGCGGCGCACCAGAGGCTTTTGCCTCACTAACCGATGAAGACAAATTGGAGCTCAAGATGTGGCAGGAATTGTCTGGCGCGTATTTTATGTATGAAAAGTTGCTTCTTGAAAAAGGAGCGATTGATTTTGGCGGACTCCTTTTGTACACGCTCCGATTATTTGAGGAGCGTCCGAATATTCTGAAGGAATACCGGGAACAGTTTGAGCATATTGTGGTAGACGAATTTCAGGATACGAACAGCATTCAATACAAACTGGTAAAACTTTTAGCCGAGCCAAAAAGAAACATCACCGTGGTGGGCGATGATGATCAGGCTATCTATAAATTCCGTGGTGCTGCCCTGGCCAATATTTTGCAATTCCGCGGAGATTTTCCAGACGCTAAGCGCGTGGTGCTCTCACATAATTATCGCAGCGGTAAGAATATTCTTGATTCGGCCTATAAGCTGATTCAGCAGAATAACCCTCACCGTCTTGAGGCTACCGAGGGACTGTCTAAAGAACTTGCCGCACATCAGGACTATGAAGGGTTTGTTCGGCATCTGCATGCAGATACACTGGACGCTGAAGTAGAGTCAGCTATCTCCGAGATGATTAAACAAAAGGAGGCAGGAGCAGCTTGGAGTGATTTTGCTATCCTCTCCCGGGCCAATGACAGTGTAGACCCGTATCTTGAAGCGCTTGATCGCGCCGGTATCCCTTATCACTTTGTAGCTCTTTCCGGCCTCTATACTAAGCCGATTATTTTGGATTCGCTCGCCTATATGCGCGCGGTGAATGACCCGTTCAATAGTCCTGCGCTTTATAGAATTTTGAGCCACCCGAGACTAGGTATTCATGAGGCAGATCTCGGCGAACTCATGCTCTTTGTGCGCCGTAAGGGCATTTCTATTTTTGACGCCATGAAATCCGTGCAGCAGACGTTTGGTGTTTCCATGGAGGGGCGTAATAGAATGATCGAACTGACCGGTATCATCGAAAAACTGAGAGAGAAAGCTAAGCGTATGCCGGTGACCGAATTTTACGTAGAACTCCTGAAGACCACTGGCCTTCTCGGCGATATCAAGACATTCACTGAAGAAGAGCAGCGCGAAGTATTTAGATACCTTGAAGGATTTCTTTCGCGCATTAAAAGATTTGTGGTGGCGAATCCAGACGATAAATTGCTTCGCGGATTTGTGGAGGAGTTTGATGCAGAACGGGAGAGCGGGGAAGCGGGAGGATTATCGAGTGACCCCGAGGGCGGACCGGACGTAGTACGCGTCATGACCGTGCACGCCGCTAAGGGATTAGAGTTCCGCTATGTCTTTGTGGTGAATTTGGTCGAGCAAAGATTCCCTTCGGTTACCCGCAGTGAGAGTCTGCCGCTTCCGCCCGGCCTCATTACGAGTGCTCCGGAGCTGGATGACCATACTAGTGAGGAGCGGCGCCTCTTCTACGTAGCCATGACGCGCGCTAAAGAGGGGCTGTACCTTCTTTCTGCAAGTGATTACGGCGGAAGTAGAAAACGGAAGCCGTCCCGTTTCCTTATGGAGCTCGGTTTCGAGGCAAAGGAAGGGACATCGGCAGCTAAAGAATCCTTCGAGGAACAGCCAAAAAAAGAAAGTGACGGCACGCTGCCGCCGCACCTCCCTAAACGCTTCAGTTTTTCACAAATTGCCGCGTACTCCACCTGCCCGCTCCAATATAAATACGCTCACATCCTAAAAGTCCCCACGTTTGGCAGACATACGCTTAGTTTTGGCCGCAGCATGCACTCCACGCTTGAACGTTTTATCAAGCGGATTGCTGAGGCACAGGCCGCCACGCAGGTTTCACTCTTTGGTTCAGAGATTAGTACTGCTTCACCAGTACCTTCCCTCAAAGATCTGCTCGATCTCTACGATTCTTGTTTCATTGACGAGTGGTACACCTCGCCTGAGCTTCGGGACGAATATAGAGAGAAAGGACGCGAGGCCATGAAGATATTCCACGCGCAGACACTCGCCAATGTTCCTACCCCTTTCATGCTTGAGGCCGGCTTCACCTGTAAGATTGGGGATGTGCTTATGAAGGGAAGAATTGATCGTATAGACAAGATTGAGGGAGGTTACGAAATCATTGATTACAAAACGGGCGGCGCGAAAACAAAACTGGAATGGGACGAAAAACGTCAGCTCATTTTATACGCAATTGCCGGAGAAGAGTGCTTTAACCCTCCACTTGCCATAAAAAAACTGACATACTATTACGTGGAGACCAATTCGGTACTGTCTTTTGAGCCCACTGTAAAGGATATTGAGAAACTGAAGAAGGAAATTATGAGCACTGCAGGGGAGATTCGTTCCGGAAACTTTTCGCCAAACCCAGGGCCGTTCACCTGCAAGTACTGTGACTTTAAAGAGATTTGTCCGTTTGCCGTATGAAGAAAAATTCCTTGTTCTCCGTGGGCAGCATGGTGGATAGCGTACTGTCTCGCCACGGCATAGGGAAACAAGTGCTGTCCGCGAGCGTGGTCACCACCGCTGAACGGATACTGGTTTCTCTCCTAGCGCCGGAAATGAAGGACGATGTTCGGGCGCTCAGTTTCAAGGACAATGTGCTAACGCTGGCCTGCCGGCATTCTGCCGCGCTGTATGACGCTGAGAGCTTTGCGGCAAAGCTTGGTCGCTCGCTTGAGGAAAATTTTCCTTCACTTTCTATAAAAGTGGAAGCAAAACTGCGGCCAGACGCGTTTCCGGAGGAAGAAGCGCATGATATAGTGTAGCCGTATGAACCTGCGCCAGTATCTCTCCATCATGGCTATAGGGACCGCGGTCTCGCTCTCCGCGTGGTGCATTGTGGTTATAGCTATTGATCCGCTGACAGCAGGCAGCCTGGCTTTTGCGGTTTTTTACATCACACTGTGGAGTGGTGCTGTGGGACTCCTGACTATTCTTGGAACTTTGGTCCGAGCCCGAAAGGAAGGGGAGGGTGATGTGTCTGTAGCGGTTATTCGTTCCTTCCGGCAGGCGCTGCTCCTCTCGAGCTTGGTTATTATTTCGCTGTATCTCATGGGTGTAGGACTGCTCTCTACACCTATTCTCTTCCTGTTGATCGGGGGATTGGGACTCATTGAATTTTTCTTTCTTTTTTGGGGCGATAGAAAGCATTCAAGGGAGGGATAAATTCCCTTGTTCCTTTGAGGCAGGGCGTGGTTAAATGCCTTTGCCTCTTCTATGCTGAATCGCTTTTTAGGCCAATTTTCCAAAGACGTTGCCATTGATCTTGGTACTTCAAATACCCGTGTATTTGTGAAGGACAGAGGCATTGTCATGCATGAGCCGTCCATTGTAGCCGTAAATACGCGCACCAATCACATTTTGGCTGTGGGTACGAGCGCTAAGGACATGCTGGGCAAAACACCGCCGCATATCGTGACCACTCGTCCGCTTGTAAAGGGTGTTATTTCTGATTTTGAGGTGACAGAGAAGATGTTGAAGTATTTCGTAGATAAAATTCATGAGGATACGTTTACGCTCGTGCCGCGTCCGCGCATGATCATGTCCGTGCCGTTAGAAATTACGGAAGTAGAGCGTAAGGCTGTAGAAGATGCGGCGCTCTCTGCCGGAGCGCGAGAAGCATTCCTAGTGGAAGCACCGCTCGCTGCCGCTATTGGTTGCGGACTGCCAGTTGAGGATTCCGTGGGTAGCATGATTGTAGACATAGGCGGCGGAACCACGGAGATTGCCGTGGTGGCGCTTGGCGGTATTGTCACCTGGAAATCACTCACGGTAGCGGGAGATGAAATGACCAAGAGCATCATGCAGTACGCCCGGGACGTGTTTAATCTTTTGGTGGGTGAGCGGGTGGCGGAAGAAGTGAAGTGGCGCGTGGGCAGCAGTCTTGATATGGGTGCACCGGTAGAGATGGAAATGCGCGGCCGCTACCTCATCAACGGATTGCCAAAACAGGTGATTGTAAATGACGGACAGATCAGAGAGGCGTTGTACCGCTCCGTTCAGATGATTGTAGAAAATATTAAGGCTACTATTGAAATGACCCCGCCGGAAATCGTGGCGGATATTTACGAGCGCGGAATCGTACTCTCCGGCGGCGGCGCGTTACTACGAGGCCTAGATAAAACCATTGCCCGTGAAACGGACATTCCGGTGCGCATTGCGGAAGACCCGCTTACGGCTACTGTGCGTGGGGCCGGTGCGCTCCTGACACATGAAAACCTGTTGAAAGACATTTCTCTCCCAGGAACGGGTATTGATAACTAATGCTCTATGCCAAAAGCGCGCTACGTGAGTGAGAATCTGCGCCTGGCAGCGAGACCCATTGGCGCATTTCTTTTAATCCTCGTGGTGTATCTTCTCTTGCGGCGTTTGCCCTATACCAGTGAGTTTATGGAAAGAATCCAGGCGTCATTTGCGTCATTCGGTGCAGACGTGGGGAAGAGTATCTCTCGTCTCGTAGCTTCTGACGATTCTCTTGGAGTACTCCTTAAAAAATCCGAAGAGCGGAATGCACTTCTGGCACGTGATGCCGTTGAGTTTTCAAGGCTGCAGGACGAAAACAATGAACTGAAGGATGAACTGACCTATAAAGAGACCGGGAAGAGAGAAAGTCAAACCGCAAGAATTATTGCCCGTTCGCTACCGGAAGATGAGTCTAAGGTAATTCTTGATAAGGGATCTCGAGACGGCGTGACTACTGGTTCCACGGTGGTAGTTGGCCAGGGAATTGTTTTTGGGGTGGTGAGTGGAGTGTCAGAGACCACGAGTACTGTCACTTTACTTTCCAGCGCGGAAAGTAAAGTTCCTGCCGAGATATTAGGGAAGAAGAAAACGGTTGGCCTTTTGGAGGGCAGAGAGGGCGCGGTGTTGTCCCTCCAGTTTGTACCAAGAGATTCCGGCATTACCCGCGGAGACGTAGTGGTTACAAGCGGACTTGAGGGGAAAATTCCTGAGGGGCTATTACTTGGCACGGTTACAGAAGTGGTGGACATGCAAAGCGCGCCATTTGAGGAAGCGCTCGTGGAGCCACTTCATAACCCGCTTGATTGGTCGTTCGTTCTCATTCTTGCGCCTACTGTGCTATGACGAGCGGTGTTCTTTCAGCCTTTCTTCTTCTCTTCTCTCTCCTCCTTGAGGAGACGGTTATTGCCGCCCTACCCACTCCTTGGAGAGAGATAGCCTTGCCGTTGTTGTTTGGTATTTTGATCATGTACAGAGTTTCCGTTTCCATGGGGGCGGCCTTTCTTCTTCTCTCCGGAATATTTACAGCCTTAGCGGGGTTAGGTGGTGCCGGAATTGTTCTTGCATACACCGCGGCAGCACTTTCCGGTGTGCTGCTTTCTACGTGGGTGTTTGCCCGCCGTTCGCTGGCGGCCATGGGCGGATTTGCGCTTCTGACTGCTGGAGCATACGCGCTCGTGCGAGCAGTGCTTGAGATAGGCGGTGACTTGCAGGGCGGGTATACGGTATACCCGGGAAATGTGCTCTTGCATGTGCTGTTCACGGTCATAGCAAGCGCTATCGCCGTTGTTTTCCTGTCACTCGCCTACACCAGTTTTGTACGAGCATTCGGTGACCGGTTCATCCGAAAAAATACTTCCTATGAAGTCCGAGGAGGGGAATAACGGCATTTTTGGACTAGATGACGGCAGCGAACGGCTGACGCTTGCTTCACTGTCTCATCATGACGAATCATTCACGGATTCTTCAGCCATTCGCAATAATGTTTCTATCAGGCTCCCGCTCGCCCGCGGACGGCTCCACCTCGCCATCTTCATGTGTTTTGTGGCGCTTGGCGTTTTTGTGGCCCGTACTGCCTATTTACAGATTATTCAGGGGGAATATTACGCCGGTATTGCGGAAGCGAACCGAGTCCGCGTGCACGCTATCCCGTCTCACCGCGGTATTTTGAAAGATAGAAACGGCATCGTGCTTGCTGAAAATTTGCCTTCTTTCCGCCTGGTGGCCTACGCCTCTTCCTTGCCAAAAAAAGAAAAACTCACTGATCTGCTTTCTCGGGTAGCACAAAAGTTTTCACTGGACCAGACGGTGATAAGCCAGAAAATTGTTGACGCTGGGAAGAACGAAGAAATTTTGCTCGCTGAAGACGTACCGTACGCCACCGCCATCTCATTTCTTTCTGAGCATGCAGGATTTGACGGTGTAAATGTGGAGCTCTCAGAGCGCCGCGGGTACCCCACAAATGCCATCCCATCCTTATCTCATGTTCTTGGTTACACTGGACCGCTTAATACAGAGGAATACAAAAGTTTGGCGGGGTTAGGTTACCGCGCGTTTGATGTGGTGGGGAAGCAGGGGATTGAGGCCGTGCATGAAACGGAATTGCGCGGGACCTACGGTGAGGATGTGGTGGAGGTGAACGCGCAGGGCGATCTGCTGCGAACGGTTTCTGAAAAAGAACCAGTGGACGGAAAGGATTTGACTCTCACCATCGACGCAAGACTTCAGGCCTACACGGAGCAGGTGCTTGATAAGTATTTTCAAAATCGTCCGGTCAAACGCGGTGCGGTGGTGGCGCTGAACCCGCAAAACGGTGAAGTTTTGGCGCTTGTTTCCTATCCGGCGTTTGATGCGAACCTTTTCGCCAAAGGCATTTCAGAAGAATCCTACAAGGCGCTCATTGATGACCCCAACGCGCCACTCTTTGCGCGCGCTACCTCCGGCCAGTATCCGTCAGGTTCCGTTATTAAACCTCTCTTTGCAGCTGCAGCGCTCACAGAGGGGATCATTACTCCGCAAACCACATTTCTTTCTACAGGAGGACTCATGCTTGGGGACCGCTTTTTTCCGGACTGGCGCCCGGGCGGACACGGAATTACGAATGTCTACCACGCCCTGGCAGATTCTGTGAACACGTTCTTCTACATGATTGGAGGAGGTAATGAAACGTTCAAAGGTCTGGGCGTAGAAAAGCTCATGAGCTGGGCGGCTAAGTTTGGACTGGGTGAAAAATCAGGCATTGATCTGACCGGTGAGGCTGACGGTTTTCTGCCGAGCAAAGAGTGGAAAGAGGAAGTGAAGGGTGAGCCTTGGTACTTGGGAGACACCTATAACGTATCCATTGGACAAGGAGATGTTCTGGTGACTCCGCTCCAAATGGCGCGGGCCACTGCCGCGGTAGCTAACGGTGGCATGCTCATTGAGCCGCATCTCGTAATTGGTGAAAAAACTGCTGAACCGGTCAGAGTCATCACAGAAGACGTAGATAAAATTGTACGGGACGGTATGCGGGAAACGGTCACAAACGGCACGGCGCGGTCTCTGCAGACGCTTCCCGTGCTCGCAGCTGGTAAAACAGGAACCGCCCAGTGGAATGCGAATAAGGTTCCGCACTCTTGGTTCACCGGTTTTGCTCCGATCGATAATCCGCAGATCACCATCGCAGTACTCGTAGAACAAGGTGGAGACATTACAGCTGCCGTGCCTATCGCCAAAGATATTTTACAGTGGTATTTCAGCCAGGAGCATTAGTATTTGGCGGTACTTGACGATAACTGGCGGGGGCTCCATACTGGCCTTAAGCACTCAGACGTCGCCCCTTTGGGCGCCGTCTTTCGTCTGTTAATAGTCATATGGAAAACAATGTTACGTACATCAGCGCGAGCGGTCTTGAGGACATGAAAAAGGAGCTCGAATACCGCATAAAAACACTTCGTCCGGAAATTGCCGGTCGTATTTCTGAAGCTAAAGAAATGGGGGATCTCTCAGAAAACTTTGCCTATCATGAGGCGCGTGATCAGCAGGGCCAGAATGAAGGCCGCATTATTCAGATTATTGACATGCTGACCAAAATTTCCGTGGTAGAGGAAAAAACGGGCGGCAGCATTAACCTTGGCTCCACGTTTACCGTGAAAATCGGCAGCGCTACAAAAACGTTTGAGATTGTGGGTGAAAATGAAGCGAACCCAATGGAAGGCAAGATTAGCAACGTTTCGCCGCTCGGTAGCGCCTTTATTGGCCGCACCGTTGGTGAAAAGGTAGATGCCAAGGTTCCTTCAGGTACAATGACCTACGAGATTCTCGAGATTAAGTAATTCGTATGATCCGTGAAGAAGCTGATCGCCGAGCCCGCCTTCAATCCATGATTGATGCCGGAGAACTGCCGTATCCAAGCAAGGTCAATCGCACGCACATTCTCAAAAGCATTCTTGATGCTTTTGATGAGTTTGAGAAAGAAGGAGAAGAGGTGACCGTAGCCGGACGCGTCATTGCACTTCGGGACATTGGTGCGCTCTCTTTTATAAAGCTCATGGACGAATCTGCCACCATGCAGATAGTTCTCCGTAAAGCTGATATCGAAAATTACAAAACACTCATCGGAAACACGGATGTTGGTGACTTTTACGAAGTCACGGGAACTGCCTTCGTCACAAAGACCGGCGAGAAGTCAGTATTATCCAAGTCCGCCAAGATTATCAGCAAGGCGGTAAAGCCATTGCCAGAAAAGTGGCATGGTTTGCAGGATGTGGAGACGCGTTACCGTGAGCGCGAGCTCGATCTCATCTCGAACGAAGAAGTACGCAAGCGTTTTCTTGTCAGATCAAAATTTGTTTCAGCCATGCGCCATTACTTGGACGACCATGGTTTTCTTGAGGTGGAAACGCCTATTCTGCAGCCTATTCCTGGCGGAGCGAATGCTCGACCATTCATCACGCATCACAACGCCCTTGGTGCTGATTTCTATTTGCGCATCGCTCCTGAGCTCTATCTGAAGCGTCTCGTAGTAGGCGGATTTGAGAAGATTTACGAAATCGGCCGATGCTTCCGTAACGAAGGAATCGACTATTCCCACAATCCGGAGTTCACCATGATGGAACTCTACTGGGCCTACGCCAAGAAAGATGAGTTCATTGATTTCCTTGAAGACCTTACCACCACGATCATTCGTGAAAGCGTTGGTTCACTGTCCGTTCCGTACGGGGAAGGACAGATTGATTTCTCTTCACCATGGCCACGGATGACTTTCCGTGAGGCTATTTTGAGTGATTGTGGGATTGATATCGATGAGCTTTCATCGCCAAAGGAAGTTATCGCCGCAGCTAAGTCCAAAAAGCTCGCTATTGATTTCAAAGGATGTGTAGGCTTGGGCGAACACTTGGATGAACTTTGGAAGAAGACGGCGCGCGAAAAAATCGTCAGTCCAACTTGGATTTTTGATTATCCCGTAGAACTGAAGCCGCTCGCTAAAGCAACGGAAGCTGATCCTACAAAGAGCGCTACTGTTCAGCTTGTAGTGCAGGGCGCAGAAATTGTAAACGCGTATTATTACGAATTGAATGATCCTATTGACCAGCGCAAGAGATTTGAAGCTCAGCAAGAGCTCAAGGAGCAGGGAAGCCAAGAGGCGCAGTGGATGGACGAAGCCTTTTTGTCAGCTCTCGAGCACGGCATGCCTCCAGCTAGTGGTGTCGGCATTGGCATCGACCGTCTGGTGGCTTTCATTACGAACTCACCAAACCTGAAGGAGATCATTCTCTTCCCAACGCTTAAACCTGAACAGCCGAGTGAAAAGCCTGAGGAGAACGTATGACCACGGTTCTTCTGTTTGGCACGTTTGACGGGCTTCATGAGGGCCACAAGATGATGCTGAAAGCGGCGGGGAAGTATGGGGATCATGTGGTGGCTGCATTAGCACCGGATGAGGTGGTACTTCGCCTTAAAAACAGACCGCCAAACCTTTCTTTCAATGAGCGGGAAGCTGCACTGCGCGCCTCTGGTCTGGTTGACGAAGTCCTGGGTTCTGATAGAAAAGAAGGTACGTATGCGGTTCTTGAAAAGGTGAAGCCGGATATCGTGGTCTTTGGCTATGATCAGACGGCGTTGGCCCTAGATTTCTTACGTTTTCTAGAAGAGACCGGAAAAAAGATGCCCACCAAGATTCTTGAAGCTTTTGCTCCAGAGCGGTATAAATCTTCCTTGTTCCGCAATCCCTAGCGAGTGATTCAGAACCCCCTCTACCTCCTTTACCCCCCCCTACCCCTCATATGATCGACATCAAACTTTTCCGTGAAAACCCGAACTTCTTCCGCGATGCTGCGCGGGCAAAGAATGTGGAAATAGACGTGGAACGTATTTTTGAACTTGATCGTCGCGTACGTACGCTCAGAACTGAGACGGAAGGTATAGCAGCCCAGAAAAATGAGGCTTCCAAGCGGATCGCTAAGGCTGGCGCTGATGAGCGAAAGGTCATGATTGAGGACATGCGGATGATTGACCGGAAGGCGGAGACGCTGAACGCGGAATTGAGCCCGCTTGAGGTTGAGCTCGAAGATTTGCTTTACAAAATTCCTAACCCTTCACTTGCTGACGTGAAGATTGGCAAGAGTGAAGAAGAGAATGAGGTAGTAAAAGAGGTGGGCGAGAAAACCGTTTTTACTTTTGAACCAAAGGATCATCTTGAGCTTGGAGAGTCCTTAGGCATCATAGACGTAGAACGCGCTGCTAAGGCGGCGGGTTCGCGGTTTAACTACTACATTGGTGATGGCGCCATGCTGGCCTTTGCGCTTATTCAGCACGCCATGAACACTGCTATGAAGCACGGCTTCACGCCTATGCTCGTGCCGCAGCTCGTGTCTGCTAAGGTCATGCGCGCCATGGGCTATCTGGAGCACGGCGGTCATGATGAGATTTACTACTTGCCAAAGGACAACCTTTACTTGGTAGGAACGGCCGAACAGCCGCTCGGTGCCTTTCACATGGATGAAATGTTGAATGAAAAAGAATTGCCGCTCCGCTACGTGGGTTATTCTTCCTGCTTCCGCCGTGAGGCCGGCAGTTACGGAAAAGATACTAAAGGACTCATTCGCATGCACCAGTTTGAGAAGATTGAAATGTTCAGCTGGACCACGCCGGAAACATCAGACAGTGAACATGAGAAGCTTCTGGCCATTGAAGAAGAACTGGTCCACTCTCTCGGCATTCCATATCGTGTCATCAAACAGTGTACGGGTGATCTTGGCCTCCCAGCCGCCAGAAAATACGACATTGAGTCTTGGCTGCCAACCCAAGAAACGTATCGCGAGACGCATTCCACGAGCACCTGCACGGACTTCCAGTCACGCCGCCTGAACACCCGCTATAAGAACGGGGAAGGGGAGTCCAAGCTCGTCCATACCCTGAACGGCACGGCTTTCGCGGTGGGCCGCATGACTGCGGTGATTCTCGAAAATTATCAGAATGAAGATGGCAGTGTGACCATTCCGGAAGTGTTGCGTCCGTACATGGCAGGTAAGGAGAAGCTGAATCCCAAAAAGTAACCTGTGACCGCACCCGTTGGTGCCAAAACGTGGCTGGAGATTTCCTCTCAGGCCCTCAGAAACAACATTAACGCACTCCGTGGAACGCTTGATCCCGGAGTACGTTTTTGTGCTGTGGTGAAAGCCAATGCCTATGGTCACGGCATCCGTGAGGTGGTCGGTGTAGCAGTGGAAGAGGGTGTCGACCTGTTCGGAGTTGATTCGGTGGACGAAGCTCAGATCGTGCGCTCACTTGCTCCAGATGCCACTATTTTCATCATGGGCATGACCGTACCGGAAAGATTGCCTGACGTGATTGGTATCCGAGCGATCCAAACCGTTTACGATATCGCCGGTGCGCGGGCCATAAAAGACGCTGCAAAAATTGTCGGTTTGCCCGCACTGATTACGCTCGAGCTCGAGACTGGCTTGCACCGTCTGGGCGCAGAGGGTAGGGGATTGAGCGATATTCTAGATTTTCTCAAGCAGTCAGCGGGAGAGGTGTATCTCGTGAGCGTAGCCTCGCACCTTGCAAGTGCTGAGGATGCCATGAGCAGACCGCTTACGGCCGCGCAGTACGAACGGTTCACTGTTCTCTGCCGAGAAATTTTTCACAAAGGATTTACGCCTGAGCATTACCACATCGCTTGCTCAGCCGCCGCAATTCTTCATGAACTTCCGCACGGTACGTGTGTGCGGTTTGGCATTATGATGTACGGCCTTTGGCCATCCGCTGACGTACGGAGAGAAGGAACACTTGGCAAACGTCACGCTGACGTAAAACCGGTGCTAGCTTTCAAAACACGCGTAGCACAGGTAAAGGATGTTGCCCCGGGCGGTGGCATAGGTTACGGACCGGCTATTGTGGTGAACAGAACTACGCGCGTAGCCATCCTTCCGGTAGGTTATTACGATGGTTTCGACCGTAAGCTTGCTCGAGAAGGATCTGTGGTTATCCACGGAACACGCTGCCCAGTTCTTGGGCGTATCTGCATGAACATGTTCATGGTGGATGCTTCAAATGTGCCAGGCACCGTAACAAGCGGTACTGAAGCGGTGATTATTGGAAGAGACGGCATGCACACTATCACTGCCGATGATCTAGCCGAACGGCTTGGTACAATCAACTATGAAGTGGTAACAAGACTTAACCCCTTGTTGCCGAGAGCTGTAGTATGAAGAGAGATTTCTTCCGATCATTTCTCGCTAAGGACAGAAGAGAGCAGGGGAGGACGAACCCCTTATTTCCTGTTGCCAAGAAATCATTGCTACGAAGAGCTTTGCCCCTACTCGTGATAAGTGTCGTTATAATAACAGCGTTTTACGGCGCTTATAGATTTGTTGCTAATAAGCGCTTTTACATTGAGCAAACAAAAATTGAAGGAGTATACAGTCTATCCCAAAACTCAGTTAGCAGTGAGGTGGGTTCCTACCTGGATAGCCGAACAGCCCTCTTCTTTTCTCATCGCCACACGTGGTTTATAGATAAGGCTCGACTAAAGGCTAGGCTTGAAGACACATTTCCACTGGAGGTTCAGAGTGTGAATATTGCTGATCGGACACTGACGGTCTCTGTAGCTGAGGACATCGTGATGGTAGCCGTGCACACGGGTGAAAAATGGTATCTGGTGAGCCTAGACGGAACCGTAGTGAGAGAAATAACACCTGAAGAAATTCCCCTACTTACAGCACCTCCAGAAGAAATTCAGGCGCCTTCAATCCCCTTCAATCGCCTGCCAAAAATTGAACTCGGCGTCACCTCTTCCAGCCTAGAAAATGGCGCTCCAGTACTCAGAAAAGAACTGCTCACTTCCCTCATCAATCTGAACACCAAACTGACTGCAGCTGGCCTTACGCCAAAGACATTTACGTTCAAATCTCCTGCGGATTCCTGGGTAACTGTGGCAGTAAATGAGAAAAAATACGTCATCTACATAGATCTTCTGAAGACGCTTGATGATGAGCTCTTTATGTTGAAGACCGTGATGGACAAATACGCCGGAAAGGAGGACAGTATATCTTACATTGATGTGCGTTTTGGTAACCATGTTTACGTAAAATAATATGGAAGAATTTGTCCTTCTCCCGCCTGGATATTCTGAAGATCGCCCGTGGGGAAAATTTATTGTTCTTGAAGATACCCTGACGCACAAAGTAAAACGACTCATCGTGCATCCAGGAAAACGTATCTCATACCAGCGCCATCAAAAGCGTACGGAACACTGGGTCATCATTGGCGGAACCGCACACATCACGCTTGATGACGTGGTAACTGTTCATATGCCCGGAGACACCATTCTCATCGCTCAAGGCACCAAACATCGCTTGGCAAACGAAGGAGATGAGATTCTTGTCCTCGTTGAAGTGCAGCGAGGCACCTATTTCGGCGAAGATGACATTGAAAGATTCGACGACGATTTTGGTCGAAAATGACGACCGATTTAAACGCGCTGTGTTAAACCAGGGGTATCAATGTACCTCTTAAATCAAAATCGTTCAGGCCCAGTAACGGAGTAACCTCACACTATGCCCCTACAACCATTCCCGACTCCGTCACCGCTCGCGGGATGGCTGTTCCTAGCTGTCGCTACCAGTCCCTTGTGGCTGTGGACTGTCGCCTTTATAGTCTTTGCAGGGATCATGAGAAAAAAGAAACCTGCACTTGCCCTGGGGTTCGTAGTCTACGTAGCGGGGTTCATAGCCATCTATCTATTCCTTGGACACCTTATGGAGCTTAAGGATTAAATTATCAGACCAACATATGCATCTCTT
>JAHFIZ010000058.1:0-3944 GCA_023246145.1 Candidatus Uhrbacteria bacterium
TTTTAGGACTCGTTCTCTTATCAGGATTTATTCAGCCGCTTTCTGCCTTCGCTGATGTCGCTACCACGGTCTATGTGGACAATGATTCAGCTATCTTGGTTCACGATGGACTAGCGCCGGAGACGGCCTTTGCTACCATCGCTGAAGGTGTAGCATTTGTCGGAGCTGGTGGCACGGTATACGTAGCTGACGGTACCTACACGCTTTCAAGCACGCTTGAAATCAATAAAGCACTTACGTTAGACGGTGAAACAGAAGCGGGAACGATTATTGATGCTTCTGGCGTAAGTTCATACGGCATTCATACGAATGCGAGCAATATCACGCTCCGAGATTTTACTCTGAATGGCAATCTATCGGGCGGTGCCAATTACGGATTGAAATTGGAGGGCGCAAGCGGAGCGGCAAACACGGGACTTTCTGTTTCCCACGTTACGGTCAAAAATGCTGGTGGCAGCGGGTTTGATCTGAATGGTATTAGTGGCTCGACATTTACGGACATCACCGCGACCAATAACCTGAAGAATGGTTTTGCACTCACCGACGGCAACAACGTCACGGTGACAAATATCACTACTTCAGGAAGCAGCTGGGGCGGGATCGCGTTATATGCCAGCGGAACATATTTTCCAGGCGGAGTAGACAGCTTCACACTCAGCGGTACGAACAGTTTTTCAGAAGCCGCGGAGGTTTATACAGAGATTGATAATATCGCCTACGACATTACAAACCTCACGCTCTCAACCACTGAATTCCCATACAAGGTCACACGCTCATCCGCGAACCAGGTTTTTTACTCTACGAGTGAATCAAAGGCCGATGTTCTTGTTGGAACCTTTGGGGCCGATGGGGTGAAGGAATCAAGAACTCCGGTTTCTCATACGTCCGTATACGTGAGCACTACTGGTAATGATGCAAATGACGGAACTGAGGCAGAACCATTTTTGACTATTGGTGCTGCGATTGCTGCGGTTGATGTGGACGGAACGGTTCATGTAGGAGCCGGCACCTTCACAGAACAGTTACTCATTGAAAAGTCGCTCACCTTAATGGGAAACGGTAGCGCCTCAACACTCATCGAGGCTCCATCCTCTTTGAGCGCGGGTATTTTTGGAGCAAACGTCATCACCGTAAATACTACTGGTATTGTCGATATCGGGGATCTCTGGATCACCGGTCCCGGTCCAAGCGGTTGCGGAAGCATTGATTACGGCATCTTTGTTGGCGGGGGAGCGAACGCTTTCGTGCATGGCACCAAGATTACGGAGATCCGTGATGAACCTTTGAGCGGATGTCAGAATGGTGGTGGCATTCGTTTTGGAAGTGATTTTTATGGAACGTCAGCCACGGGAACGATCGACAGCAACACCGTTACCGGTTATCAGAAAGGCGGCATTGTGGTTGATGGCGCGGATTCGGATGCTACAATCACAAACAATACCGTCACGGGTGTTGGCGTCACGACGTTTATCGCTCAGAATGGCATTCAGGTGAGTCGGGGAGCCACGGCGATCGTTTCGGATAACACGGTGAGCGGCAATAAGTACGATTGCGATTGCGCGCTACCTATGGACGATTATCAATCTGGCGGTATCCTTCTTTACCTCGCGGGTAACGGTGTAGATATTTCAAACAACACCATCACTGATAATGATTACGGCATCTACAACAATCTTTCGGGTGGGGGAGCGACGAATATTTCTGGTAACACGATCGATGGCAATCGTTTTGTGGGCATCATCTTTGATGAAGGCAACGCCGTCGTCCGCCGCAACACCATTACCAACTCCGGTGTATTGGCAGCGCAGAACATTACCGCTGAAGACTCCTTTGATGCAGAGGAGAATTACTGGGGTAGTGCTTCCGGTCCAGAAACGGACAGCGTGGACGGAAACATCTCTTATGACCCTTGGTACGTTGACGCTGCCATGACAAAGCTGAGTAATGCGCCAGCCTCAACCGGTGGTTCTGGCTACGTAGCTCCCCAGCCGCTTCCTGGGAGTACTCCAGACGCTGGTACACCTTCAGGAGAAGTCCTTGGCGACAGCGATGAGCAGCCAGAGACGCCGCCAGGACAGGTTCTTGGTGATACAGATACAAACGCCCTAGATCCAGACACCTATGTCCGCACACTAGCCAATGACACCGTTTATTACGTGGATGCGGACTTGGTTCGCCACCCCGTCATCGACGCACAAACGTACTTCACCTACACGGATACTTGGGATGACGTGGTCTTTATCAGTGAAGAGGACTTCGCCACGCTCACCCTCGGCAAGCCAGTTCTGCCTAAGGCTATGGTGGTTCTTGTAAAGATTCAGAGCTCAAATGAGGTGTACGTGCTAGAGTTTGGCGCGGACGGCTCCACGGTTCTCCGTCAGATTCCTAATGAAATGACCGCAAGATACGTCTACGGAGATGACTGGGAAAAGTACGTCATTGATGTAGAACCCACCCATTTCAAGCGTTTCACCATGGGTTCAGACATTGACGCTAAGTACCAGCCAGACATGTTCCTCATGAAAACCCGTGCAGAACTGAACAACAACTAAAAAACACAAAAAACCACGGATTTATTGCTAGATCCGTGGTTTTTCTATTATGATAATATTGACAAAGAGCACATTTTATGCTATATTTTACTGGTTTTTACTCTTCGCTTTACCTATGAAGAAAGCTCTTCTCTCACTTATCTTGGCCACGCTTATCGTGCCTATTGGATCATTGTCTGCTTTTGCTGTAGAGGGTTATACCGGATTTACTGCAGATGCTGACGTCAACGGAAAGGTTGATCGCATAGTCATTGAAAGCGACTTCTCTTTGGTTTCAAACCTGAATGCTGATCACTTTGAAGCAACTGGCTGTGTAGCTGGAAATGATTCAGTCTATACCTCCGCTATAGCTTCTGTGGTCGCAAACGCGGAATCTGGTTATGCGGAACTTACTATCACGGAGGGCGCTGCCTACGATACGGGATTGACCTGTAATGTTATTTGGTCCGGTCTTTTAGTTGGAGAAGAGCTCTCCTTCCCAGACGGCACTGCGATTGTAAGAGATGACGCCTTGCCGATTGCGACTTCAGTTCCTGAAGACGGCGGATCCCTTGATCAGGACGGTGGAGTTATCACCGTGTCCTTCTCTGAGGAGATGGACGCCGATACGTTCGTGGCCGGTGATGTTGATCTGATGGCCGGGAGCGTTGAGGTTGTTACGACATCTGAGCTTGCGGTGGATGGAATGTCAATGACGGTAACCTATCCCGCACTTGCTTCTCACACGAACTTTCATCTCTACCTTCCCGCCGGTTTTCATTCTCTGAATGGAGAGGCGTTGTATAACGGAGATATTCTTTTTGAGAATTTTGAACCGGGATTTGATATCTCTGGGGCATCTGGTGATGTGACAGAAAGCGGGGGTTCAGCCTCGTTTGACGTCAGTCTTCGTTCGAGACCAACCGCCACGGTCACCTTCGCGGTCTCTAGCTCTGACGTGACAGAGGGTGTTGTGTCTCCTGCTGTGCTCACGTTTGATCCATCTGGTGACTGGTCTACTCCACAGACAGTGACCGTTACCGGAGTTCAGGACTATCTTATTGATGGAAACATTACATTTACGGTAACGGTATCCGCTCCGGTAAGTGCCGATGTTGATTATGCTGCGTTCACTGGAGATAATACGAATTCCTTCACAAGTATTGACAGCCGTGTAGGACACGGTTCTGGTTACATTGCTCCTAGCCTTCCAGGCGGAACATCGGATGGTGCAGGTACTCCTGCTCCAGCCACGCCCCCTGCCGGTGAAGTGCTTGGTGACACCACTACGGATACCTCAGCGTCTGATATTGTGGCGGGTGATTTCATCCGCGGAGCTTCGTTCTCTACCGTATACAGGATCGGTACGGACATGAAGCGCCACCCGATTATTGATGAACAGACCTACTTCAC
>JAHFIZ010000058.1:3954-5467 GCA_023246145.1 Candidatus Uhrbacteria bacterium
ACATACGCAGATGCGTGGGACAGCGTAAAATTCGTTTCTGATGAAACGCTTTCAAGCTACGTGCTTGGTACCCCGGTTCTCCCTAAGGCGGGTGTAGTGCTCGTAAAGATTCAGAGCACAAACAGCGTGTACGCACTTGAAACAAATACTGCTGAAGAGACTATCTTGCGTCTGATCCCGGATGAAATGACCGCAAAATATGTGTACGGAGCCAACTGGGCTAATTACGTCATTGACGTAGAGCCTACGCACTTCAAGCGTTTTGTTATGGGCCTCAAGATTGATGCCAAGTACGCCGTGAACATGTTACAGATGAAGACGCGCGTGTTCCTGAACAGCAAGTAAAGTCAGTCAAGTCAAAAACCCCCTAAAATCTGGTCTGGCTAGAAGGTCGGCACGGCGCAGGACGAAACGTACTTGGAAAAGTACGGAGAGTCCGAGCCGAGTGCCGCCGACAACGCCAGGACAAATTTTAGGGGGTTTTTTGTGATAGAATACGTACAAGTATGATTCCTCCGCAGGTTGGTACAAGTGCGCGCATTCCGCTCACTGACGAAGAAAAAGAAATTTGCAAAGCCGGTGCTCGTCCGCCCCACATGAGTGATATCACGTGGCGGATTTTTCGCATCATGGCGGAATTCGTAGAGGGTTTTCAGTTTCTTTCCACCACCTCCCGCCAGATATCTGTTTTTGGTTCAGCGCGCGCACCTGCAGGAAGTAAATGGTATGAAGAATCCGTAAAGCTCGGACGCATGCTCGGGCAGAATGGTTTTACGGTTATTACGGGGGGAGGGCCGGGCATTATGGAGGCGGCCAATAAGGGCGCGTATGAGACAGGCGCCATGTCTGTGGGTCTGAACATCCAGTTGCCTAAGGAGCAGCGGATTAATCCGTATGTAACTTCCTCCCGCGCCTTCTATTACTTTTTCACGAGAAAAGTAATGCTTGCCGCTTCTGCACAGGCCTACGTCTTTTTCCCGGGCGGGTACGGAACACTAGATGAACTCTTTGAAATTCTCACGCTGATCCAGACAGGGAAGTCAGAAAAGATTCCGGTAGTGCTTGTGGGTCGTGAGTATTGGGATCCTTTGAAGACCTGGCTCAAAGAGGCGGTTTATGGTACCTATGACGCCGTTGACCGGGCAGATTTAGATCTCCCTAAGGTAGTAGATACCGCGGAAGAAGCCTACGCACTGGTGGCCAAGTCTTCTGAACGCCATTTCTTCTAGAATATGAGCGAACGCCTGAAAAAACTTTCCCATCATCTCGTCCCCCAAAAGGGGTTCGCTTCTTCACCGAGCGAGGAATTCATTGAGGTGAGCGCTCCGGCGTCCACTGCAGCTTCCCTGTACGAGAGAGTGCGTAATACCCTGGAATATCAGGAAGACCATTTGCTCCGCCGCAATGCTATTTTGCGTATCTTGAAGCGCTATGTAGGAACCCACGTTACGCTTGAGAGCGCCGCCGGAAATTTGCTTCAGGAATTAGTTTGGGCCAAGTACTTGCCGAATAA
>JAHFIZ010000010.1 GCA_023246145.1 Candidatus Uhrbacteria bacterium
ATTTACCGAATCCACGATCGACGGCAAAAAGAAATTCCCGCTCCTCGTTAACCAATACGCAAAAGAGGGAATTACTTGTTACACGATGGACCGCAGATCATTTGTTGATTGGTGGTAGAGGTTCGCCGCTTCCTGCTCGGGATCGATTTTTTCGATTCCCTGCAGGAAGCGGAGAATCACTCTCTGGTTTCGTGAAGGAGTCTCAAATGCTTCAGCCCACTATTCGTGGTCTTCAGGAAAAGGATCTGAAAAAACTGGCCAAGCTCTACGCTGAATGCTTTGCCGAACCGCCGTGGTTTGAAGTGTTCAATGTGGAGGATGTCGTACAGGAGATCGCTCTCGTGCTTGCCATGAAGGATGCGGTCACGGCTGTGGCCGAAATGCATGGCGTGGTGGTGGGTGCCGCGTGGGGCTTTGAAGTTCGCCGCGAGGCTGACGTCATGGCGCTCGCGCACGTACCCGCGTCTGCCTTCTACGTTTCTGAGATCTTCGTCGCTGCCTCCGCCCGCGGTCAGGGGCTTGCGCGCGGACTCGTGGGCTCGCTTCTTAAGCGCGTTTCGGGTGCCGAATGCGGCGTGGTCCGGACGTCCGTCAACCAACCCCGCATCATCCGGCTCTTTGAAGGGCTCGGTTGGAAGGTGGTTTCCCGAGAGGAAGTGATCTCCGAAAAGTACATCAATGGGCAGACCCTGAGCGCTCCTGACACGCGCGTCATCCTCTGCTCGTCGTAAGGTACAGCCGGTTCGCGGTGGTACCCGCCCGGGACTTCGGTTCCGGGTTTTGTTATAACTTAATAGTTAGGCTACGCAAAAATAGAAAAGTCGGCGAGACTCGCTCACCACGAATGTCTGTAATAATTAGTGTAAATATTGAGATGGAAGAAATTGACTTGATCGGAAATTCATGCTACTTCTTTACGGCGGATTGATGAACATTCACGCAAAAATAAAGGGAGTGCTTCATGGCTAACATTTACCTTGTTCGCCACGGGCAGGACGAGGATAACGCTGCCGGGGTTTTGAATGGTAGGCGCGATATGCCACTTACCCAAAAAGGTTCCGAGCAGGCAAGTGCTGCCGGAGAAATTTTGGTCCGAACCCGGAAGGTCTTCGGAGCCATCTACCATTCGCCGCTCCGGCGCACGCAACAGACCGCATTATCGATCGCGGAAGCCCTTGAAGGCAGCAGCTTGCCACTCGTGGCCGTTTCCGATCTCATCGAGCGTGATTTCGGCATCATGACGGGGAAGGGGAAAGCCGCAATCCCCGGAACGTGTTCCGATATTCTTCGTACGGAGCGCATTGATTATTTTCTTTCAGGGGAGGGCGTTGAGTCGTTTCCTCAGGTGCTCGCGCGCGCAAGCCGTGTGCTCATGGAACTTCACCAACGGCATCCTGAAGAGAACATCATTGCGGTCAGTCACGGAGACGTTATGATGATGCTCATTGCGGCACACTATGCATTGCCCTGGAAGGAGGTTCTTACGATCGTGCACATTGACAATTCCGACATCATCCGGCTTTCTCATGACTCTGGAGGGTTTTGTGAAGAGGACTTACTACTTCGCTAGGCGGATCCCCACCCATGCTTCGGAGGAAGAGTGTCTGTCAATTTTACTTGGAATGAGTTCCGATGAGATCCACAGGCTGTATACTGAGAAGGTTATTGATCATGGGTTGGTGGTGTCTAACGGTCCTTGGATTCTGCGGCCCTTCTTGGATGCCGGAGTCCATCAGCCCAACTGTTTTCCGGAGGATTTGTCCCCGTATCGCGTTTGGCGTATGGTGCAGCAAAAGATCGCCAGTTCCTCGGCGGTCGTGGCTCTCGTGGATCCGAAGGCGTACGGTACCATCGCGGAAATCAGCTATGCTGCGGGTCTCGGAACGGTGGGTGTATACGTGCTACCCGCACCTGACATCACCTACGAAGATCGCGCCGATCTCTGGCTGTCATTCCAGCTCAGTCTCGAAACGTCGAGGTTGTGGATGGAAGAAGATATTACGAACGTCGATTTGTTCGGCGAGCGTAATATCCATTCGCTCGCGGACTATCGTAGGTTTGTGGAAGCGATCGTGCCTAAATTCTTAAGACGTGAGTCCTAGCTATGGCCAACCACATTCACAACATCGCTCGGGGTGTTTGTAGACGGGACGACTCGGTACTTCTCGCTTGGCACAAGAAGCAGCAGTACTACTTCCTTCCTGGTGGCCATGTCGAGGTTGGAGAATCGAGTGCGGCAGCACTCGTACGCGAAATTATGGAGGAACTTGGGTTGGCTGTCACGTGTGGAGACTTCCTACTCCTCTTCGAGCATGCTTGGAAAAACGGCGAGGAGCTTCAGCATGAGCTGACGAGCGTCTTTGACATGGAGCTGGTCGATGCCGATGCCGAGCTCGAATCTCGTGTTGATCACCTGGAATTCCGGTGGGTACCGGTCGCGGAAATCACGACGGTGAAATTCTTGCCGGGTGAGCTTCGGGATCCGGTCGTTTATGCAGTTACGGGGAAATCGGTTCCTCACTTCATTTCGACCATGCGTTGAATCTCCGCTACAACGATAATCGGCGCGGAGCCGATACGAACCCCACTCTTACGGAAAAGGAGTGGGGTTTTCTGCGTTTACAAACAGGTTTCTTCCGCCGGCTTATGTTAATATTAATGTAAATCTATGCCCTGTATCTTTTGCGACATCGTCTCCGGCAGTTCCCCTTCCCATAAAATTTGGGAAGATGAGGAACACGTTGCCTTTCTCTCCATCTTTCCAAATACTCTGGGGACCACGGTTGTAATCCCTAAAAAGCACCATCCGAGCTACGCCTTTGATCTGCCGGATGGTGTTTTAACGGAGCTCGTTCTGGCTGCGAAGAAGGTGGGGAAAATTCTCGATGCTTCATTTGCTGACGTAGGCCGTACGGGCATGGTTCTTGAAGGTTTCGGAATCGACCACGTCCACGTCAAGCTTTTCCCGCTCCACGGAACAAAAATGGAAAACTGGCAGCCGCTCAAGTCAACGCTTCGCACATTTTATGATACCTATCCTGGATATATTGCGTCCCATGACGGAGAACGGATGTCGGATGAAGAGCTCGCCCTGACGGCACAGAAGATACGAAAAGAATGAGCACGTCATTTATTAGCCTCGAATGTTATTTCTGTCTCGGTGCCACTTTTTGGGGTTATCAATGATGTACCTTCGCATTCTTTCTAGAGATTGATCATCTCGAATAATCCAATCGTGATATTTTCTTTGCCATAATCGACGATTGAACATTTTCATCCGGTCATGGTGAAATTTTATAAACAAACTCGTGGTCCATGATTTAAGCCAACGCATTATGGATGGAATATCCGCCGCAGGGTCGACGTCCCTGTCGACCCTGATTCAACCCGGGGTGAATCCATAATTTCAATAATCCCGTGGATATGATTTGGCATGACAATAAAATTGTCTAAACGAACGTAGGGGAATTTGTTGGGAATTGATCGCCAGCATTCGTCCACCATTTGACCGAATTTTGATAATTTCACGACCGCGGTTTTCGATGGGTCGACAGAGACGTCGACCCCTGCACCAAAACGATATTCCCTGTCCTGGGTAACTATTGTAATAAAATATTTCCCCGGCTGGCCATAATCGTAACCTGGCAGTCTGCGGCCTTTTCGTTCGGCCTCTTTGAATGAAAACATAATTCCCCACATGATGAATCAAATGGGGAGGTAAATATATTGCACCATTGCCGTCTTCAAAACGAAAGAGAATCCTGTTCACAAAATTCTATCCCCAAGCGTTGACGGAATTTTCCGGCACGCTTTTTTGTATTGCTTTTTGAGGGGTGGCCGTTGTTTTTCTTTGTGCTGTCGAAAACTTCCGTCAGCAGAGTGACCTGTTTTCTCTTGTGACTGCGCGTGCTCCATAGTGCAATGGTGTTAGAACGTTCCAGAAAACCTGGGGTGGCCGCCTCAGGAAAACAGAAAGTGGAAACCTCTCACCTCTCGTACAACAAGTAGGGGCAGTTACCCGAACGGGAACGGAGCAAGGGCAATCCTCTTTTCTTAAGGGCTGAAGCGCAGCTGGGGAGTACGCGCTTCAGCCCCGTCTCTCAAGAAGTCTCTCCCTCACGCTGAAGTACGCAGGTACTCCCACATCGTGAGGGGCGAGATTCTCTCGCTTCAACAACAGACAGGTGTGCCATGAACTACCTCGTGTTTCTCCTGCAGATTCTTGCCATGAGCCTCATGTTCTGCGGGTGTTCGGAGCCGCTTTCTCCCCTGCCTTCGGGCACGGGCGGGGGAGCGGATTCCGTGACCGTGGATCTGCCGTTTTATAGCGGCTACCGGTCACAGTGCGTGCAGGGCGTGAGCGGATCCTATTCGCATCACTACAACTCCACGTACTACGATCTCGACCTCGACACCCCGAATGATCGGGATGATCCGGTGTTCGCGCCGGTGGCCGGTAGGGCCTACGTGCATAACGCCGGCGCCAAGAAGGGCTTCGGCATCCACGTGACCATCGATCTCGGCAACGGGACGTACATCATCCTCGCGCACTTCAAGGAAGTGTTCGTGGCGGATGGAACGCAGGTGGCCCGGGGTCAGCTCCTCGGCTATGAGGGGAAGACCGGAAACACCACCGGTGACCATGTCCACATGGGCCGCCACAAAGGAGACGCCAAGAAGGACGGCTCCTACGGGACGTCCATCGAAGGCCTGAAGATCCGCATGGAAGATCTGGCCACGGGTGCGCCCGCGGCGGACATCGCGGTCAAAGACGCAGTGTGTGATCTCTCAAGCGGTCACGTCTACCGTTCGGCGCTCGCGGCACCGCTCTGGCACCCCACGGGCAGCCTCATCAAGACCCCGAACAAGTCCACGGTGTACCGCGTCAGCGGGACCATGCTCGAGCGGTTCGCAAACGAAGATGCGTTCCTCTCCCGCGGCTATTCCTGGTCTGATGTGGCGCTCATCTCGGACTACGAGATGCAGTGCTACAGCGGGTTCCTGGAGGTGGGGGACTACTCGAGCGTCACCGCGCTCAAGGATTCCCATAGCGTGAACTGGATCCTCATTGGCAACTTTGATGATCCTGACCGCTATCGCCTGAAGCTCAATGAAACGGGGACCGTGAGCGTCCTCGCGAGCTACGGCATCACCGTCTCGTCTTTCGAGGACGTACGTCGCGGCGAAGACAGCGTCATCCAGAGCTATCCGGATCACGGCAAGGCGAGCTATCGGGACGGCACGCTCGTGTCTCCTCTCGATGCGAGCGATGTCTACCTCATCATGGATTCGGCGGCGCTGCCGATCGATTCCTACGACACGCTCCTCCTTCTCGGGTTCGGGAATCGTCCCATCCGTGAAGTGAGCAAGAACGAGATCACGCAAAACGTGACCATGACCGGCAACTGCGCTACGGACACCTACTGCATCACGCAAGAGGACGTCACGGAGTGTCACGGACAAGACGAAGAGGTGCTTCATGAAGAAGGTACGGTTTCTGAACCAGATGACTCGGGACAGGGCGCGGGAGCAGACTCGGGAGATTCAGGCGTGGACGAGCAGGCGCTCGTTCTCAACTGGAAGGTTCCGGGCGGGAAGCGGGCCTCAACCATCGCGCTCTCCGGAGAATTCATCCACGCGGACGGGGTGAGCGAAGGCTGGCGGTCCAACCTGGCGAACGCCGTGAACGCCCCCGTCTTGAACTACGAGCGGGCAGGGGTGCAGAGCGGGGACAGCCTCCGATTCTCCGTGGAATACACGGTGGATGGGAAGGTGAACTGGTCCTGCGTAGGGCCGTATCCGCCGGGAACCGTGCAGGGCACGATCTTTGCGGAGTACGGCGGTACCCCGCTCACGGTCATGACCGCCAAAGACCCCGGCAGCGACGGCTGCGGGCTCACGGTGACCATGCCTTGAAAAGGGCAGGAGCGAACACGCGCGCGTTGAGGGGAGACATCAAACCTCAACGCGCTTTTCTTTTCTTATTTGCTGATGCGCCTGTGCTATAATTGCAGAGATTATGCACACGTGGTTCGTCATGAAAAAATGGGCGCGTTTTCTAGTCCCGGTATTTTTTGTTGTGCTCTGTGTGGCCATGCCGCTCCACTCTGCATATGCCTTTGATTTGGGTACCTGGCTGGGTGACGGATTTTTAGCCACCATCTTGGTTGCGGTAGCTAACGTTCTCACCATTATCACTGGCGCTATTGGAAGCTTGATCTTGGTGGTGATTGACATGTTGGTCATTCCTATCTTGAACTACAACTCATTCTCTACGAGCACGGTGATTGGTCTTGGCTGGTCATTGGTGAGAGACGCAGTGAACATGTTTGTCATTATTGTGCTTATTGCCATTGCCATCCGCACCATTCTTGGCATGCACGGCGCGCACTGGCAGCAGCAGATTCCGCAGCTCTTTATAGCGGTAGTGATGGTGAACTTCAGCCGCACCATCTGTGGCTTAGCTATTGATATCAGTCAGGTGATCATGTTCACCTTTGTGAACGCACTTTTGGACATTGCAGCCGGAAATTTTGCTCAGCTGTTCCAATTGCCGTCATTTGGAAAATTTTCCGCGTCTGCACTGCAGCAGGTTTCCGGAAATGGGGAGAGTTTAAGTACGGCGGCCACATCTTTGGCCGGCGCCTTCCTGCAGATTCCACTCTACGGCAGCATTCTGGCAGTCATGTTCCTTTTGGCCGGGGCATTCCTCTGGCGCATTGTTATTCTGTGGATTCTGGTTATTCTCTCTCCGCTCGCTTTCTTCCTGCAGGGCGTGAAGGGCATTATTCCGGTAGAAGGTGCAGGAGATTGGATGGGGAAATTTACGGCCGCGCTCGTCATGGGCCCGCTCCTTACGTTTTTCCTCTGGCTCGCCCTGGCCGCCGCTTCTTCAGGATCTATTGCGGAGAGCGAGAATTTCCCACTGCCCGTTGATTCTAAGAGCTACAATCTTTCACTTGAAGTTTTTGACTCCAGCCACCTCACGAGCATTGTTTTGGCGCTCATCCTCCTTATTGTAGGCATGCAGCAGGCCGGACAGTATTCAAGCAAGCTGGATGGTTTTGCCAAATCCCTCATCAATGAAGACATGGGCCGGAAGGTGGTTGCCTTCTCCGGTAAGGCACCATTCATGGCTGGCGCATATGCCGGTAGACGTTTGGATCGTTATGGCGCGGGAATTGCGGATAAGGCACTTGGCAATACCAATTCACTCAGCATGAGAGAAAGTTTGGCAAAGACCGGCTTCACTAAAGGTAAGGCTATGGCAAAAGAAGGCGGTCTGCCAGGATTTTTGGCTGGCCGTGCACTCATGAGTGGTGCGGGAGCCTTGGAAATGCAGGCTGAACATCTAGTGGAAGGTGATTTGAAGGCGGCGCAGGAAACCGTGAAGAACATGGGTGATGACCAGAAGATTGCCCAGTATGAGCTCATTGCTCGTGGTCAGGAGTCATGGAAAATGGGTATTAAGGATGAGTACAACGTGCTTGCCGCTGACCTTGTCACGAGCGCCAAGATGCAGAAGAAGACAAGGGATCATTTGGAAGATCATCACTACGAGGAAGCGCTTAAGAACTACACCGCTCAAGGTGTTCCGCTTGGTGATGCTAAAAAGCTTGCTAAGCGTGAGGCCGAACAGCATGCCAGCGCCGAATTTGATACGCTCATGCAGAACGCCATCTCCACGGTGGATGCGAAGAAAAACCTTCTTCTTGATGACTCCGGAAAACAGAAACTCAATGAAGCAAAGAGCAAATACCTTCACCTTCTTCGGGATGAGGACGGTAATGCGGAGAAGGGAATTCGGAAGTTTGTGAAGTCTAATGACTTTAATGCTAGCAAGATGAGTGATGACGCGGTTTCAAATTCTGTGGTTCAGACCGTGCTTGGAGGAGAGCAGGATCGCAACACGCGAGAAAAGATTACCTACTTGCAGCGTGTACGTGATGAGAAATATGCGGCGCGTATTTCTGCTGACGTAAAGACGGTAGATGCTGACGTGATTGCTGGTTCTACGGCGGGTGCTGGACGTGTACATGACATCATGAATTCTTCGGCGCAGGTAAACATCAACGAACTCGGAGATAGCGCAGTACTTGCAGAAACCACTCCTGCCGGAAAGGCCAAAGTTAAAAATGATATTGGCCAAGCATTCTTCAACGCCGCTAAAGGTGAGTCCGCAGATGTGATCGTGAAGGGTATTAACAATGGATCTGTTGATCTTGGCCGTTTGACGAATGCGGATGTGGACATGACCACGGCGAGCGGCAGAAATATGGCCACGGCCATCTTTGAATCGAAGATTGGCGAATCACCTGAGCAGTTTAGCGCACGCGTGAGCAATCCTGCGGCCATGGATGCGATTGCTGAAGCCGCAAATAACGTTCGCACAACGGGCGGCGTACCGCTTAAGAATGTTGCTTCCGTGGAAGCGAGACTCATCCGTTCTGGACGCAGGGTGGATGATGTGGTCAGAGAGGGTATGGTTCTTGATCCAGCTGCCCAGACCATTCCTCAAAAGGCACAGGCAAAGATCAAACAGATCATTGAGAAAGACCCAGGAGTTATTGCGCACTTTGAGCGCGGTATTCCCGCTCCGGCACCTGGTGCAAGACCAATACCGAACCATGCTACGGCTATTGTTCATTCAACTCTTTCTGAAGGCGTGATTAAGAACATGGCTAATAGCGCTATAGACGCGAAGGATCCTACGGTTCGTGATGAGATGAAGAAGGCCATAGAAGTTTCTATGCGTGCTGCTCAGGCGGAACTTGATCTGTACAACGGATCTAACCCTCCACCTCCTCCAGGAACTAAGGATGCGTACGCAAGGCAGCGTCAAAAGTTAATTGACCTGGCTGATGCTGCGGAGGCTGCGCACAACAGTTTGTTATAAATTCGGTTGAAGGAGGATTATGGCGCTTTCTGCATTATTCGCAATTCCCGTAGTCCGAGATTTCTTGCTTGGCGGAAAGGGTCTCGCCGCTTTTCGGACTATCGCAATCAAACACTCTCTCCCTCCGGAACGGGCGAGCGAGTTTCTTGATTTGTGTAATGCTGTCTTAGATGAAAAACTGCCCATGACCGAAGTTCCGGGGATTATTGCGGAAGCTTTTGGCGTGGATGTGAAGACGGCGGAAGCCATTGCGGCGGATATTTTTGGCGAACGTATTTTGCCGCTTGAAGCTTTTGTGCCGGGGGTACGGGAACAGATTGTGGCCTGGGGCGGAAAACCTGAAGACTACGCGGAGTTCCGTATAGGAAAAGAAAAGGTGACAGCGTTTCTGTGGTCTAAGCGCTTGGCAGAAAAGGCGAATATTGGTTTTAGTGACGTGCTTCTGAAACGCTTGGCGTTTTTGCTTGAGGGGAGAATGAACGGCCAGAAAAATGCGGAGTCCCTGAAGACATTCTTTGGCCGGTCACTGACCATTGGCGGATTAGGTTTGTCCAAGGAACAAAATGACGCACTCCTGGCAGCCATTGAAGGCGAAGCGCCGTATGTGGAGCTGGTGAGTGAGGAGGATGCGAAAGCGGTAGAAGGGGTAAAGGAGGTAGAGGAGGTTATCGAAGAAGCTGCGGGGGTCGACGTCTCTGTCGACCCATCAAAGGGAATGATTGAAGCCTCGAGTCACGAAGTGGCGGCGGAAGTGCCGGTGCGCACGCCAATAGTCCCCATTCCGGAAGAAAAACCAGATGCTGCGTCTACAAAGAAAGCAAAAATGCTCGCCGGAGAATCCGGAAGCAAGCTCAGGCAAGCCTTTGAGGAGGCAATTGCGACCACGCTTAAGGAAGCGATGCCGATACTAAGGAAAAAGAAAATTTCTGAAAAACAATTTGCGGATATTGCCGGAAAGGCTATCCGCGGTGTTCGTGATCTCAATCAGACGCGCGATATTTTTGAGGCAGAATATAAGATGAAGGTTGATGAATCCTCGGCGCTCATGGCGGCCATAGAAAAAGGCAGCGACGTCTATAACGGCGCTGCAGGGGTCGACGTCCCTGTCGACCCAAGTACGGCTTTGAGTGAGGAAGTGGCAGAAGGAATTGAAGAGGCCGAAGCACTGGTGATGAATAGCCGTTTTGCGGCACTCACTAATTCTGCGCCAGGAAAGCCTCTGCAGCCGGTGATGCCGGGTGCCCGCGTAAGCGCGGCACGCTCAAGCGGAGAAGAAGCCAAGATGCAGTCTGATGCCATGACGGCAGAAGAAAAAAAGAAGGCACTGCTAGCTGAACGTCCGGCACCCGCCCGGGCGGAGCTTACGGTAGGAAGTGTGCCGCCTCAGGCCGGCAGAGACGCCAGGATGACGGATGTGGTAGCAGCTACGCGTCTCTTGGGTCCGGTGGAACAGTTGGGATCCATTGGTCCTGTGGAGTTCCGCAGACTGTCTTCAAGTCCTGACGAAGCTGCGCGCAAACTGGAAGATATGCTGACCGCCCTAGAGGAGACCTCTTATGAAGAGAAGGTGAAGGGTATTAAAGCTTGGCATAAGAGCCCCATGAACCAGCTGTATCTCGCTATGGCAGAAGCAGCTCTTTCAGAAGGCATTTCTGTGCCTGAAGTTTCCACTAAACGGCGCGCTTCCGGTAAGGAAAGCTTAAGTCCGGCGGAGATTAAAGCGCTCGTTGGCCTGAACGCACGTTTGCGATTCTAGTTACCCCTTCCCCGTGGTAAAATAGTGCTACATGGCGCGCAATCAATTTGTTGTCCCGCAATTTCTCGATGTAGAACCAAAAATTATCGGGCCAATTACTGCCCGGCAGTTTTTAATCATGCTTGCGGTGCTGCTTCTTGAGTTCGTCATCTGGCGATTATTTTTAAATATTTTCGCTGTGCTCGGGCTCGGTATTCCTGTGTTGGCTATTGGCACCACCTTCGCCTTTGCCAAGATTAACGGGCAGCCGTTTCACTTTATTGCGTTAAACGTAATGCAAACCTTGCGCCGTCCGTCCCGGAGAGTTTGGGATAAGACGCTGTCTGATGTAGACCTTAGGGTGCTCATGAAGAAGGAGGAAGCGCCGCCTGCAGTAATAAGAAACAGGAAAGCTCCGCTTGAAGCCTCACGGCTGTCTGAACTGACGCTTGTGGTGAATACCGGCGGCGTATATCAGGGTGATGAAGAAAAGTATGGCACAGAATAATCTTGCAAAGCAGAAGCCCGGTCCTTCCACCCAGCGGTTTTTGGATATTGCGGAAATTCGGGAAGATGCGGTGGTGATGAAAGATGGCACGCTCCGCGGCGCGCTCTTAGTTTCCAGTATTAACTTTGCTCTGAAGAGTGAAGACGAACAACAGGCCACCATTCAGGGCTACATGCAGTTTTTAAACGGATTGGATCATCACATTCAGGTCTGTATCCAGTCTCGCCGGATGAACGTGGATAATTACCTCATGAAGCTTCAGGCGCAGGAAGACACCATCACCAATGAACTTTTGAAAAATCAGATTCGGGATTACATGTCTTTTGTGAAGGAGCTGGTGGACCTAGGAGAAATCATGCAGAAGCGGTTCTTTGTGGTGGTGCCGTATGATCCTTTGTCTGACAATTCCGGCGGAAAAAGCTTCTTTAAAAAGCTTTCTTCAGCCTTTTCTCCTGCATCTTTAGTAAAACTTTCCGCTAAGCAGTTTAAGGACCGGAGAGATTCGCTCATGCAGCGTTTAGGAAATGTGGCCGGCGGACTGGAAGGCATGGGCTTGCAGGTGGTGCCGCTTGATACCCAGGGGCTGATTGAGCTCTATTACAATTCTTACAATCCTGACGTGGCGGAAGAACAGAAATTGGTAGGGATTGAAAAGTTGCAGATTGAAAACAGATTTTAGCGTATGGCTTTTGATATTAATGACATCAAGCGGAGCGCGCCAAAGGAGGCGCCAAGAGCGCGTGTTCTCTCTCCTTCGGAATTGAAGGCCGCAGAAGAGCGAGCCACGCTTGAAGAAGAGCGGATTTATAGGCGCGGTACCGTGTCTGTCCGGGATCTTATTGCTCCTGCCGCTTTTGAAGTTTTGCCTACGCACCTTGTCTTAGGTGATCATTGCGCGCGCACTATTTTTGTCACCACGTATCCACGTTATGTGGGTCTTGGCTGGGGTGCTCCTATCATCAACTACAAAGGTACGATTGATATCAGCATGTATTTTTATCCGGTAAAATCCGAGATTATTTTGAAGCAGCTCAGAGATAAGGTAGGTATTATTGAGGCCCAGATTGTGTCTGACAATGAAACAGGGAAGCCGCGTGACCCTATTCAGGAGACGGCACTTAGAGACGTGGAGCAACTCCGTGATGACCTGACACAGGGGATTGAGCATTTTTTCCAGTTTGCTTTTTACGTCACCATTTTTGCAGATAATAAGGAGGCGCTTGATAAACGTACGGATGAAATAGAGTCTATTTTCGGCAGTAAACTTATCTATTCCAAGCGTGGTTTCTATCAGGCGGAACAAGGTTTCAATTCCACGCTGCCGCTGTGCAATGACGAGCTCATGATTACGTTTAACATGAACACCTCGCCTATTGCGTCTTCTTTCCCGTTCATTTCTTCTGACGTGACGAGCGATAACGGTATTTTGTACGGCATCAACCGCCATAACAATTCGCTCATCTTGTTTGATAGGTTCTCCCTGCAGAATGCGAACTCCGTCATCTTTGCTACTTCTGGTGCCGGAAAAAGCTACGCCGTGAAACTGGAAATTCTCCGTTCCATGATGATGGGCACGGATGTGATTGTTATTGATCCGGAGATGGAATACCGCCAGCTGTCTGACGCGGTGGGCGGAACGTACGTGAACGTTTCTTTGGCTTCTGAAGCCAAGATCAATCCTTTTGATCTGCCTAGGCCTAAGGGGGAAGAGACATCTGTGGAAGATATTCTCCGGAGTGCCGTGATTACGCTCAAAGGCCTTTTGCGTATCATGATCGGCAAACCCATGGGGGAGAAAGGGACACTGTCCTTCACTCCAGAAGAAGATAGTATTCTGGACCGCGCGCTCATTGAGACGTACGCAAAAAAAGATATTACTGCAGAATTGCCCTCACTCGCCTCTGTCACTGAATATCCTATCCTTGATGACCTTTTGGATATTTTGCAGGGCATGCAGGGCGGTGAAAATTTGGTAGCTCGCCTGGAAAAATATACTCACGGCACGTTCGCTGGACTTCTCAACTCGCCAACTACGGTAGAGATGCGGAACCAACTTGTGGTGTTCTCAGTACGTGATCTGGAAGATGAACTCCGTGCCATGGCCATTTACACTATTGTGAACTACATCTGGAATGTGGTTCGTTCAGAACGGAAGAAGAGAATTCTGACTATTGATGAAGCCTGGTGGCTCATGCAGAATGAAGATTCCGCCAAATTTATTTTTGCGCTCGTAAAACGCGCTCGTAAATATTATCTTGGGGTAACCACTATCACGCAGGATGTAAATGACTTTTTGACCAGCCAGTACGGCCAGGCCATTGTGACCAACTCCTCACTCCAGCTTCTCATGAAGCAGTCTCCGGCCGGCGTGGATCTGGTGGCTGATACTTTTAACCTCACCCAGAGTGAAAAGTATCTGTTGCTTGAGGCGGCGGTGGGTGAAGGCATCTTCTTCGCCGGACAGAAGCATGCCGCTATTAAAGTAGTAGCTTCCTACACGGAGGATCAGATCATCACCACAAACCCGGAGCAACTACTGCAGATTGAACGTGCTCGGGAGGAGTTCCAGAAGTCACTTGAGCCAAAAAATGATAATCCCGCAAAAGCCTAGCGTATGACCAAAAGAACTGAAGTCATCTTGGCGGTCTCTATACTCGTTCTTCTGATCCTCGTGATCGGGTTCTTCCTGTTACAGGGAAAGAAAACTCCTGTAGTGCAGACCAATACGAATACTCCCACGGTAACAGGAACGGGGGTGCCAGAGGTGCCACCCGCCAGCATTCCTAAGAACACCACGGTGAGCGCTGGTACGGTTTCCAAGATGTTTGTGGAGCGTCTGGGCAGCTATTCATCCGAGTCTGATTTTGCAAACATTGATGACATTCTGTCTCTCGCCACAGCCTCATTTCAGAATTCTCTGAAGAAGATTGCAAATGACGCGCGGGCTAAGGCCAAAGCGGATGACGCCTATTACGGAATTTCCACCAGAGTGATTTCTCAGACCGTAAAGGAAGAGACGGATACTACTGCGGTTATGAAGCTGACCACGCAGCGTTCTGAGTCCATTGGTTCTCCGGGAAATACCACGGTGCGCTATCAGGACATTACGGTGAACCTAGTGAAGGAAGGAACAACTTGGAAGGTGAGCGGATTCACATGGGCGGATTAATCACGTTCATTCTTGATGCGTGTTTTCCCCGCTTCTGTCTCAGTTGTAAGGAAGAGGGAAATCTTGTCTGTGCGCGCTGTCAGGAAAGCTTTGATGATATTTTGAAGCATGAAAGAGGCGATCATTTCGCCTCTTTTGCGTATGGAAATCCGCTCATTCGGAATCTCATTAAGGCGTGGAAGTATGATTTTGATCCTTCGGCTTTTCAACATTTAAAAGATCTGGGTGAGTCGACGCTCCCGGAAGTGAGGGATCTTTTAAAAAGGGGAGGGGTGCAGGTGATCGTGCCGTTGCCGTTAAGTGAGAGAAGGGAGCGTGAACGGGGGTTTAATCAGTCCAAGATGATTGCGGAGTGGATTGGGAGGGAGTGTGAAACGGAAGTAGCTGACCTTTTAAGGAGGGAGGAGGGGAGGGGGCATCAGGCGGAGAGATCGGATGAAGAGAGAAAGGAGGCCATGAAGGTGAGTCCTTTTGTATATAGAGGGAAGGGCGTGCCAACCTCCGTCCTCTTAGTAGATGACGTTTGGACTACGGGCGCTACCATGGAAGCTGCCGCTAGGATATTAAAAAATGCGGGCGTTTCTGACGTTTTCTATTACACGCTCGCCAAAGGAAGGTAAAGCATTTTAGATGCTTTCCGGCCGTATTCAGAGTAAAGTGTAGGCCTCCTTGCTAATGCAACACTGTTGCGTTATAGTAAAATGGCATGAAAAAGACACAGGACATCCTTCAGAGTCTAAAGACCGGCGGCAGACGCACTACCCTTCTGCGCAAAAACCTGGTCCACCTCTTCACTTTAAAAGACATCCCTCTCTCCCTAGAGGATATTCAGGCTGAACTCGCTCGTCTTAAAGTAAAACCCCATCGCGTTTCCCTTTATAGAGAACTGGAGTTTTTGAAAGACAGCGGAGTTATAGAGCCAATCACCATCGAGCAGGGAAAAGTTCGGTATGAACTCGCTGATGAGTTCCGCGACTTTGACCATCACCACCACCTCATCTGCATGAAGTGCAAGAACATTTCTGATGTAGCAATGAATGATCATGACCTTCTAGAAGCTGCAGAGCGGGAAAGCAAGAAGCAAAAGTTTATGCTCGTTAAACATTCATTAGAATTCTTTGGCATATGCGCAGATTGCCGCTAGTGCTTTTTGTCCTCTCCTTTTTCCTCCTGGTAGGCGTCTTTGTATTTACTTTGTACCCCCGAATAAAAACTTCCAGCTATCCTACCCCCTCAGAGGGAAAACTGAACATCGTCACCACTACCTACCCGCTCTTTGATTTTACTCGGAATGTCGGCGGCGAGTTTGTATCCGTCACGAACGCTACTCCGCCCGGCGTAGAGCCGCATGATTTTGAACCTACGCCAAGGGAAGTGGCCTTCATGGAGACGGCCGATGTTTTTATTATGAACGGCGGGGGAATGGACGCTTGGGCTGATGACGTAGCTACTGCGGTAAAGAATCGAGGAGGAGTCGTTGTGAACATGGAAGATGTGGTCGAATTCTCCGCAGGCGATCCGCATATTTGGCTTGATCCCGTTCGTGCACAAGATATGGTGAAAGCAATCCGTCGAGGCCTTGGGCTCGCTGATGAAGCGCACAGGGATATGTATGAAGCTCAGGCCTTCTCATACACGGAAAAGTTAAAGGAGCTCGATTCCGAGTACGCAATGGCATTTAAAAGCTGCAAACTGCATGACATCATTGTGGCGCATGACGCGTTCAGTTACCTGGGCGAGCGGTATACTATAAATATCCATCACATTCTCGGAATCTCCCCGGATGTAGAGCCGTCAGCTAAGGATCTATCGTCTCTGGTTGAGACTGCAAAATCGCTCGGCATCACTACGGTATTTTTCGAAACCCTTTTGTCCCCAAAGTTGTCTCAAACGATCGCTGATGATATTGGCGGAACGACTGCGATCCTGAATCCTATAGAAGGACTAACGGACGAACAGATTGCAGCGGGCGAGGATTATCTCTCGCTCATGAAAGAAAATCTCACTGCACTTAAACAAGCCTTAGTGTGCCAGTAAAAAAGAAAGAATCTGCCTTCAGCCTCAAGAACGTCAGTTTTTCCTATGGGAAAAATCTGGTGCTTGATGGCGTCACAGCAGAAATAGAGGACGGAGAATATCTGGGAATCATTGGTCCAAACGGCGGAGGAAAGACAACTCTGCTCCGGATTCTCCTTGGGTTGCTTCAGCCTACAAAAGGCAGGGTGGAATTTTTCGGTCAGTCCATTTCTTCATCTCCATTGCGCGGCAGAATTGGGTACGTTCCGCAGCGCGCTTTGTCATTAGGAGAAAGTTTTCCTGCTACGGTGGAAGAAGTGGTGAAAAGCGGCAGAACCCCGCTCAAGTCTTTGTTTTCACTGTATAACCATAAAGACGAGAAAGCGGTTTCCCGGGCGTTTGAGGCAGCGGGGGTGGGGCACCTCATTCATCGTAGGATTGCCCATCTTTCCGGCGGAGAGCGCCAGAGAGTGCTTATTGCCCGCGCGCTTGCCGCAGAACCTAAAGTGCTTATTTTGGATGAACCTACCTCCGCGATTGATGCGAAGAGCCAGGAAGCTTTTTACGAGTTTTTAAAAGAGTTGCGACGAAAGTTAAAGTTGACCATCATTCTTGTGTCCCATGACATAGATGTGGTCTCTCATGAAGTAGATGAGGTGCTCTGTCTGAACCGCCATCTTATTTGTCATGGCCCGGCAGATGAAGTCATGCCGCACGCGCATATGATTCACGGACATCACTAATATGCGATTCTTTGCTAAACTCTTTCTTTTTCTGGCTCTGCTCGTACTTCCCATCCAGGTACTGGCGCAAGATTCTGCCACCGTAGAACCGCTCGCCCCATCCGTCTATGAACGGGCGAAGATTTTGGATATCACCGCAGAAGGTACGCGCGGGGATGTAGGTTTAGAAGATGGATACCAGGATATTCTCATGGAGATTCTCTCCGGTCCTGATGCACATAAGGTGGTGAGCACGGAATATGTCACTCCGGCCGCATCATTTGCTCGTCAGAAGCTGCATAAGGGAGATACGCTTGTAGTTACCAAAACAAACGATGTCCGCGGCGATAATTATTACGTGGTAGACGTTTTCCGTCTTCCTATACTCGGCATCTTTGCGGTTTTATTCTTTCTCGCCGCCGCGGTGTTTGGTCGAGCCAAAGGCGTAGGGGCAATTCTGGGTCTCGCGGTCAGCGTAGCCATTCTCTTGCTCTTTGTGGTGCCGCGTATTTTTGCCGGAGAAAATCCTTTGCTCATCTGCGGGATCGGCTCTGTGGCCATTGCTTTTGCTTCAGTCCTCTTGGCTCATGGGTTTAACCGTCGCACATACGTTGCCCTTGGAGCCACGCTTTTGGCGCTCTTGTCCGCGTTTATTCTGGCAGCACTGGCTGTGAAGCTGACGGCACTTTCTGGCAGCGGCACAGAAGAAGCTATGTTCTTGCAGCTCAATTATCTGACAGGGATCGATCTGCAGGGATTACTCCTCGGAGGAATAGTTATCGGTGCGCTTGGTGTACTTGATGACGTGACCACGGCGCAGGTGGCGGCCGTAGAAGAGATTCATAACGCGAACGAGTCGCTAGACTTCAAAGAGCTCTATAAGCGGGGAAGCTCTGTGGGCAGGGAACATATTGCGGCGCTTGTGAACACACTGGCACTCGCGTATGTAGGAGCTTCTTTCCCTATTTTTCTCCTCTTTGCCATGCCGGATTCACCGCCGCTGTGGGCGCTTTTAAATACTGAGCAGATTGTGGAAGAAATTATCCGCGCGCTCGTAGGCGGGGGAGCACTTATGCTCGCGGTGCCTATCTCCACCGTTTTCGCTGCCTGGTATTTTGCCGGTAGAAAAGTTACGAGTATTCACTCACGCGGCTCTCACCATCACTAATCCTCCTGCGTGATTCATTACCCCCTCTACCCCTTCCTACCTCCTCAACCCCCTCTCACTATGCTCGAATTTCTAGAATACGGTTTCATGCAACGGGCACTGATCGCAGGAATTGCGGTCAGCATTGTGGCACCGCTTCTTGGCATCTTCATGACCGTGCGCAGGCAATCCCTCATTGCTGACACCTTAGCGCACGCCTCGCTCGCGGGAGTGGCCATTGGCATAGCTTTCAATATCGAACCACTTCTCGCGGCTGCAGTTTCTGCAGTTTGCGCAGGTGTTTTGATTGAGCGTTTGCGTGCGGGGGGAAGTCTTTCGAGCGAATCTACGCTCGCACTCGTGCTCTCCGGAAGCCTAGCGCTTGCGGTAGTGCTCATGAGCGCTGTGGGGAAGTTTAATGCCGGAGTGTTGAGTTATCTCTTTGGCGGTATCACTACGGTCAGCGTCATTGATGTCCAGATGATCGTGATCACCGCAGCTGTTGTAGTCTTGCTCGTTATTATTTTCTTCCGTCAGCTCTTTCTCCTGTCTTTTGATGAGGACATGGCTGGAGCCCAGGGTCTCAAAACGGCGTTCTTAAACATCCTCCTCGCCGTTGCTACCGCAGCCGTGGTCGCGGTTGGTATGCGCGTAGTGGGCGTTCTCTTGATCGGCGCCCTCATGGTCATCCCCGTGCTTGCTGCTACCCAGCTTGGTCGAGGCTTCCGTACGACCACAATAATCTCCATCATCTTTTCAATCCTCAGCGTCACGGGCGGTCTGATCATTTCGTACTACTTCGATCTTGCCGCCGGAGGAACCATAGTTCTCCTTGCTATCGTGGCTTTCCTCCTCGCTTCTCTTACCAAAGCATTTCGCGGCGAGTAGGTATTTATTAATTAGGCAAACAAAAAACCGACCATTTGGTCGGGTCCTTGTGGTGCGCGCGGCAGGATTCGAACCTACGACCCTCAGCTCCGCAAGCTGATGCTCTATCCAGCTGAGCTACGCGCGCATACTCAGAACTGTCTAAAATGTCCATCTACGTTGTCGCCTTTGTCGCTTCCTCCTCTACGTACCTCTCGGTACGTTTCGTCGGTCGCTCGGCGGCTCCTAGTAGCTGGAGCATTTTATCCTGTTCTGTCCTACAAAACGTTATAATTTATACACTCTTCGGAGGCTATCTGTCAAACTTTCGCCTTCCCGTTTGAGGTTTTCAAAGACATAGGGAAGAAGGGCTTCGCGAACCTTATTGGGGTTCACATTCTCTAAGGGAATGGAGAGCATAGGCTTGATCCTGCTCTGAAAACCGATATAGAGATATTTCACGTCCGGCGGATTATAGGCAATGGAAAAATCCTTGATTTCGTCAAAGGGGTAAAACGCCTGTCCAAAAACCACACCAAGATTGGTGACGGCCGCTTTCACCTGCTCAGGCTTCTTAATATCCTGGATGAGCATGATAACCGCGAACATGACTACAATCAGCGCAAAGACGAAGTTTGCAGTAAAAAGTGCGTACAAAAGCATGAAAAGGCCCACGGCTCCGGCAATGATGTACCACTGCTTTGAGCGTTCCGCAGGGGCAAATTCAAAAGCGTCCCAAGCAGCAATGACAATTCCTACGTCAATCTCCTCGTGTTCACTCTCTTTTTGTTGCTTTTCTTTGGCCATACTCTTTCCCCTAGTATAGCATGCAAGCCTTGAAATGCGCTTCAGGATAAGGTACCCTTCCCCCGCCGCAGCTTACGGAGAGGTGGCCGAGTGGTTTAAGGCACAGGATTGCTAATCCTGCGTACTTGAAAGAGTACCGGAGGTTCGAATCCTCTCCTCTCCGCCATGGAAGGGTGACCGAGTGGTTTAAGGTAACGGTCTTGAAAACCGTCGTACTGAAAGGTACCGCGAGTTCGAATCTCGCCCCTTCCGCCATATACAACCGACCTTTACGGTCGGTTTTATATTTGCGCTATACTTTTAACTATGAAATCTACCACGAAGGTCATCATTGGATCGGTCACCCTCTTGAGCGCTGTTATAGCGATCGAGCTTTTCATGGGTCGGCTTATACTCGGGACGGACGGAACTTTTGGACTCATTTCTTTGAATACGAACAGTGCTGAGAATTCGCAGAGAGTTTTTGACCTATATTCACTGTCTCACGTGACGCACGGACTTTTCTTTTATGGGCTGCTCTTTTTTGTGGCGCGGAAGGTGCCGGTACCGTATAGATTTTTGATCGCCATTGGTTTTGGCGCCTGTTGGGAGATTTTTGAGAATACACCCATGATCATTAATCTCTATAGAGGAGCCACAGTTTCTATTAGCTATGTAGGGGATAGCATAGTGAACTCTATTTCAGATATTTTCTTTGTCATGGTGGGTTTTGTTGTTGCCGCCCGGTTGCCGGTATGGACCAGTGTATCGCTCATGGTTTTTTTAGAGCTTCTCATGCTTCTCCTCATCAGGGATGACATCCTGCTAAACATTCTGATGTTCATTCACTCATTCCCGGCTATTAAGGCTTGGCAGTCGGCAGGAGGATTGCTCAGCTAGGGAAAAACTTGCTTTGTTCCGTGGATTTGGTATCCTCCGTCGAACTATGGCGTTTCACCTCAAGGACACCATTTCATCCGTCACGGGAATTGGCCTTTCTAAGGCAAAAGATTTTGGCAGACTGGGGATTTTGAGCCTCAATGACGCACTTTTTGATTTTCCGTTTCGTTATGATGACCTTTCAAATGCGGTCACGATTGCGGAAGTAAAACACGGCGCCAAGGTGACCATTCAGGGCACCATCATGTCCATTGATAACCGCAAGAGTGCCAAATCCATCCGCATGATGGTGACGGAAGCGATTATTGAAGACGGCACCGGCGCCATTAAAGCTGTCTGGTTCCATCAGGGATTTTTGACCAAGGTGATCAAGCCGGGACAGGTGGTCTCACTCGCCGGAAAGGTGGATGACCGCTACGGTTTGTCTCTTGTAAATCCAGCCTACGAGATTTTGGCGAGCGGGAAGTCTACTAAAGAGACGGGACGCATTGTTCCTATTTATAAATTGACGGGAGCGCTCACACAGAAGATTCGCCGCAAGGTGGCAGAAGCTTCTTTGTCTGCCATTAAGGAAGTAGAGGAGTGGATGCCGGAGCGCATCATGGAGGAGGTAGAGATTATTGAATTGCCGAAGGCGGTTACGGAAATGCATTTCCCAGCTTCAAATGAAGCTAAGGATAAAGCGCTTCGCCGTTTGAAGTTTGATGAGTTTTTCCTGCACCAGCTTTTGCATGCTAAGAGCCGACGGGAATTACAGATGCGGAAGGCACCTAAGGTGCCGTTTGATGAAGCGCTCATGAAGAAGCTCGTGAAAGAGCTGCCTTTTGATCTCACGGGTGCGCAGAAGAAAGCGGTCTGGGCGATTATTAAGGACATGAACCGTCCAGAGCCCATGAACCGTCTTTTGGAAGGTGACGTGGGTAGCGGTAAGACGGTAGTGGCTGCGCTTGTGGCTATTAACGCCGCTAAGGACGGCTGGCAGACGGCCATGCTTGCCCCTACGGAAATTTTGGCGGAACAGCACGCTCAGACACTGCAGAAGTTATTTGGCGATAGTATTACCATCGCGCTCTACACCCGCACCAAGCGCCGCGTGGCTGGAAAAGAGGTTACCAAGGCCCAGCTCCTGGCGTCTCTCAAAAATGGGGGATCGCAAATCGTAGTTGGCACACACGCGCTTCTGACGCAGGAAGTGTTGTTCGATCGCCTTGGGCTCATTGTGGTAGACGAACAGCACCGCTTTGGGGTGCGCCAGCGTCAGGCGCTGAAGGATAAGCAGGGAGACGCTGATGGTATTCCGCATTTGCTGTCCATGACGGCTACGCCAATTCCGCGTTCTCTTGCTCTCGTTTTGTACGGCGACCTCGATAGATCCATCCTGAACGAATACCCGGCTGGTCGAAAACCGATTCTTACTCAGGTGGTCGAGTTAGGCAGAGAAGAAACCGTGTACGAACAGATGCGCATGGAAATGGACGCTGGCCGCCAGGTGTTTGTGGTCTGTCCCTTGATTGAAGAATCTGACGCACTGGGTGTGAATTCTGTGCATGAAGTGTATAAAGAGTTCGTAACTGGCGCGTTTAAGGGTTACCGCGTGTCCATGCTGCACGGCCGCATGAAGACTAAGGAGAAGGATGATGTCATGCGCGCTTTTGCGAGTGGGGAAGCAGACATGCTTATTTCTACAACGGTTGTGGAAGTGGGTGTGGACGTGCCAAACGCTACCGTTAT
>JAHFIZ010000011.1 GCA_023246145.1 Candidatus Uhrbacteria bacterium
CTCTTTCCCGGAAGCAATTCCTAACGTTACCTTCCTGTAGATCTTCTCCTCATTGTTCTCCCGCAAAAACTGAGGGATAGACGAAAGGTCCAGCATTTCTATGTTTGTAAAATGACGAGCTGTTTCAAGCGTAGCTTCACCGGGCTCGCCCTCAACCTGAATCTGCAAAGGCGCGGAAGGATCCAAGGCATGCTCAATCCCTGGAGGCAGCGACTGATCACCGCGAAGAACAAATGAGAGACCGTCAGTACTCGCCGCGCGCTCTATTTCCTCCGAAGTTATTGGTGGTACCTGCTCATTTGCCTTGCTGAGATTAAAGATGGCCCCTGAAAAATCAAAAGCAGAAGTGCGTTCTCTGTGCGTCGCTGGCCAAAAGTCGATTCCTTTATTGGCCAAGGATTCCTTATCTTTCTCCTCCCATCCCTTCTTTACCGCCCCCAGCCGCTCTGACTCCTTCTTCATTTCCTCCGGAGAGACATACAGAAAATCAACGGCAAGCGGGCCTTTAGGCTTCTCCTCAGCAGCCTTGCCCCATGAACCTTTTATAGGCTTTGGCGCAATATCTTTCAGACCATCATTTCCGCTGCCGTAGTGAGCGGAGGATGCTGGATAGGTGAGAAACGAATCGGAACCCATATAGCCGAGCGGAGCAGCTTCCCCGTCAGTATCCAAACCCATATCCTTATAGGAAATCTCCGCCTGTCCCGCCAAATAGGAAGTAACTGCCAGCCAATGGGCCTCAAACGCCGGAGCGCTCTCTTCACTCTTTAACGTAGTCTTCACCGCGGAGCCCTCAAGAATCTGAAAACTCTCGCCCGCATCAAGCACCGCGCGGACATGCCCTTCACGAAACTTGCCGCTCTCATCAGTATAGGAACCGAAATCTTGCACCAAAATATTCCCGGCCTTAGCTTCTTCAGGATAGACGTCTTCCACCGCTGACGTAATGTATTTCATTCTCGCCTCACAATTCCCCTCACCCCGCACAAGGAGATCCGTCATGAGTTCATCATGGCTCTTATATTTTCCCTGCTGCTTTAAAATAAATCCCAAAACTTCTGTTTCTGACCTTCCTTCGTCCCTCAGCGCCTTTGCATTCCCTATGATCTCTGCATACCGAGCTTCGGCCGCTTTGGTATCCCCGGCGGACAAACCCTCTTTCAAACCTTCCGTACTTAAATAAAATGTACTGAGGTCAACCCGAAGCTCCTCCTTTTTCTCAAAAGCATTTTTTACGTTATCAAGTGTCTCCTTCTCCATCTTCTTTGTTTCCTTGGAAGCAAAAGCCTGTCCTGCCTCTTTCCGAATATTGCGCACCACATTCTCCGCAACATGTCCTGCCGTCTCTACCCCTTCTTCAAGGTCTTCATGAAAAAATACTGCGCCGTGAAGAGCTCCTGCTACAGCTAGAAAAGCGGCTACCCGCTTACTCCGCATCTTCTCCTCCTTCTCTCTTGCTTGACTGAACCGTTCGTGAGAAAAGCCTTCTGGACCTCTTGGCATAAAAAGGGTGACGAATGAAAAACCTCCTAGAGCTTTGCACCGCCCGCTTTATACGGATCGTAGCCGTGGAGAATTTCAATGTAGTCAGGGTAACCGTCATGATCGGAATCTAGCGCCGTCAAAGGATCATGGCCCTGGCCCACTTCAAGGCCATCCGGATAGCCATCGTTATCCGTGTCAGCGTCGTTGATAGAGGTGCCAAGTCGAATCTCCGCCTCATTTGAAATACCATCGCCGTCGTTATCGCTCTTAGGGTTCTCGACGGTCAACGCAAAGCGAGTCTTCATCACCGAGCGATCAACTATTTCAGAACCAGTCATGTCCACGCCCACAGTAAACTTAGGGAACAAAGTAGGAGGAATATCGATTATGTAATCTGACCAGGACTGGCCATAGAGACTGAGGGCGATTGATTCGCTTGGGACCCAGCGCAGTTCCGTTCCCGTGTTGGTGGCTCCAAGAGCAAAGACTTTATTATCTGATTGAATTTTTACCAGTGTCACGCCCACTTTTGGCAAAACCGGAGAACCGAGCGGAAGTGTGGGCAGCGTGGCGTTCGTGACGTTCGTTACTGGGCCAAAATTTTCGTAATACGTAAAGTAGGTCTGCGCATCCATGTAGGGATGACGAACCATCTTATCGTCTATGTAATAGACAGTTGAGAATGCCAGTCCGCGAACAACTTCTCCAGCATGCACCTCCGAGATGTCCTCTTTGAGTCCCGTCACCGGAGAAATTCCCGTCTTGCCGGAACTTGGCGCCTCCACCACTTCCGGAGGCACTACTACCGTGCCATGCACCGTAAAAATATCGGAAACATCATTCGCAAGAATGGTAGTGAGATCACTCCCGGTCATGTACAGCGTCACGTTTGATGAATTGATGTCCGGCACGGTCCAGTCATACAAACCGTCATTTGGTGTATCTGTGGCTATGGTGTGATACGTGGTTCCGCCGTCAGTGGAGTAATACAAACTCACATAGGACATAGCTGAACCCGTGCTGGTCCAAGTCACCGCCTTACTCTCACCAAAGGTGAACGCATCTCCGGCAGTGGGAGCGGTGATGACTAAAGAATAGCTGCCTCCGGATGGCGGAGTGTAGCCGGAGCTTCCGGAAGAAATAACCGTGAACGTAAAAGGGTGAATCGCACCATCAATATTGGCCTGTCCGCCAAACGGGTTTCCCGTAGTGTCATCCGCTACAGAAACGGTTAGTGTATTGGCTCCTAGGGCAAAGGCGGCCGCGTGCGTGAGTGTGATGACCGCGCCAGGAGCGCCCGAGACAACAAATGTAGTGGACGTAGGTGTGGTATCCGCGGTAACGGATGTCACCGCCTCTGAAAAAGTAAGCGTGACGGCGGCTGATCGTGAGACGCCGGTTGCTCCGTCCAGGGGGACGGAAGACATAAGCACGGGGAGGGACTCATCATTTTCCGTACCCAGACCGCTGCCCGCAGTAACAATATTTCCGGCGTAGTCCCTGACCACGCTTCCGGCAACGATATTGAGATACGCCGCGTCAGTTCCCGCTACGCCATCTGAAAGTGCAAAAGAAATACTGAAATTTTCATCATTCGCGTCAGCATCAGCACTACCCAAACAGCCGAGCGTAGATGTACTCAAACTACTTGGGACATGTTCTCCCACCCCGTCATTCGTGGAATCATTATCACCTTCAAAGAAACTGGTGGAGAGAGCCGCATCAATTAATGACTCGCTTGCATGCACCTCAATCAGGTTAATATCTGTATCAAGGTTGGTATCACAGGAATACGTGTTAGTGATGGTGGGTTTTGTCACGTCCCAAGCAGAGAGAACGGTGGCCGTTACGCCAGCTGCGGATCCGTTCACCGCCAATCCCACCATGTCTTTCATGGCCGCAACATCTGAAACTGCAGTGAACAGCGGAGTGGTGGGCGCCGTACTTCCCGCGGAGTAGTAAGCGCCACTCGGCTGGTTAAAACAAACCACAACTACGTTCGAAAGCGCGGCTACAAGATTGTTCGTAACGCCAGACTGCACCATATCACTCGCTCCGTCCCAGGTGGCGATTCCCACCAGAGTCTTTGCCGAAGTCATAGATGCAAACGTGGCCGTGGAGGCCGTCTGCGCCGTGACAAAGCCACTGCCACCGTTTGTAGAAAACTGCACATTCTCCGTATACGTAAACTTGATGGCATTGCGGAGCGTGGTGCCGCACGTGGTGTCAGTAATAGCCACGGCCCGGAGCACGGGAGCAGCGTTATCCGTTGCCGTCTGGCTGGCCTTTGCCGTCATGGCGCCAGAGGTTAGCGTAATACTGTCTGCGCCGCCTACATTGGCATAACTAATGACGGGATCAGTAGCCCCTCCGGTTTCGTTCGCATCAGCGGTCACCGTGACATAGAGGATTGCGTCCGTTCCGTTACAATTGCCAGAAAGTCCGGTGATCACCACAGAAACCGAGCCAGCGGTATTCACCGTCCAATCACCCGACTCGTAGGCGCAGGCGGTGATATTCTCATCCATAGTCCAGCGGATACGATCTACATCTCCATCGTTATCCGAATCCTGGTACACGGAGGAGAGAATTGAATCCGCGGCATGAACCGAATGAGAAAAACCTAAAATCCCTAACAACGCAATTCCCAAAGGAAATGCGAAAAGTCCCAAGCGACGCAAAAATCTCATATTGCCTACATGATACCCTCACCTACCCATCTCTACCTCTGACATATCCTCATGCGGCACCAACTTGGTCACCACCTTCACAAGAATTACCATCAAAAGCTGGGTGCCGATAGAAAGAAGAAGTCCATAACGAACAGTAAAGCTCGCGGAGTACGTAAAGAGGCCGATAAACGCCAAGAGGCCGAGAACTCGACCAATATCAAGCACAAACTCCCTGTCCATGATGTATCTATAGCGTTTGCTCACTCCAGTGCCAGGCTCACGGTCCACTGCTTCAAACATCACGGCAGACATGGAAGCTGATCTAAAGGAGAGCACCAACCCATTGAAGCCGTGGAAGATGAGGGCTCCCGCGCTCGAATAGAGAATAGCGAAAATCGCCTTCCCCACGCTCGTCACTACCGTCCACAAACCAATAATGCGCGCGTGGTCTTTGTGCTTGGCCTTTTTCCCGATAGCGTAAATGCCGAGGAAGGACAAGATGGATGCCGCAGACTGCACCACGCCAATAGAATCTTCCTTACCCAAGAAGAGAAGCAAGATAAGGAGCGGGATGACACGTTCAAAACCGTCCGTAAAGCCGTTTACGAAGTCGAGTAGTCGCATCTTCTGCCATGCAGAACTACGCTTGTCCAAAAATATTCCTTTAAGCTTTTCAAACTTTCGCTTGATGCGCGCCACGCTATAGCCGCCTAGGGCCAGGAGCAGGAACCCAAAAACCGCCGTCACCTCATAGGCGGACTGCGTGGCATAAAGGCCGGTCTTTTCTCCAAACACCAGGAACCAACCAATGATGAGCGGTGAAACAATAGCTGCACCCAGGCCGAACGCCGTATCCAAACTAATATACTTAAACCGATCAGTATCGCTTGTAACCGTGCTTGTGAGCAGATTACGATTGCCCCAGAAAAATCCGCCAGACACGCCAAGCATGAGCCCGAGCGGCAACGCCAGCTCGTCTGCGCTCGCCCCTGCGTACACGAGGAGAACAGGCACCGCGCCCTGAAGCACACATCCTAAGAAAAATAATGTAGTAGGCTTGAATCGTCTGAGGCCCAAACCATTCAGAATAAACCCTACGCAGAGCCCAGCGTAAAAACCTATGGAGAATACGGCCAGCACCACCGCGTTTCCGGACTGGCGCCACAAGTACGTGTTTGAAAACACGTTAATCATGGGCTGGGCCAAACCAAAAAGAACAGAGGCGGAGAGAAGCTTCCGCTCATCTGCGGACAGCTCATTCAAATACGCTAATTCTTTTCTGACAAACGCGATGAGGCGTGAAAACATACCGGGGTAGGATACCGTATTTTACTCCCCCGTTATGGTTTTGATGTGCCCAGCGATAATATCCGCGGATTCTTCCGGAGTGTGCAGTGAAGTATCAACTTCCAAATGATCGCCCACTAGTGCCGCCGCAAAAACATCCGGAATCCGTTCAAACGTTTCCGCTAAAGTCTCCTCTGTGGCAATAGTAAATTTCGCTACGCGTGTTTCATCACCTACGCGGGCAAACAGCACTTCTTTTGGCGCAGTCAGGCGGACAAAGAGTACTTTGCCTCCATTTTCTTCTACCGCCTTGATGACCTCTTGAATGTATTCATTGTAATATTCTCCGCCGCCGCCAAAGGTAGTGATTAGGCTTTTATCAAACTTGGCGGCCGAACGAAAAAGTTCCAGGCGAAATTCACCTCCCAGGCGTTTTTGTTCCGGGTGCCCCCAACCAAACACCTTAGCCAAAGGGTTGACCACGGAATGGTTGTCCACGAGCGGCAGGTCGAGTTTTTTGGCGAGCTCTTTAGCTACCGTGAGCTTTCCTACCGCCGGCGGGCCGTAAAGAAATAAAAGTTTCATGCTAGTGTGTGCTACGAGTGTAATTTTACGGCGTTTTCAATTATGGTCAACAATTCTTTGCGATGCATGTCTGAATCTATAGAGTGCTCAATGCGAGGAATCCCCGGATAGTTTCTTTCTAGGTCGGCGTGCATTTTCAAAAGATCGTTCTTCTTCACCTTGTCCACTTTATTCATCACGATGACAAACGGCAGCTGATTGAACTGCAGCCATTCAAGCATGGAGGCATCAAGCTCGCTTGGTGGGATTCTGGTGTCGATAATAAGGAGAACGAGGGCGAGGGCCTCGCAATTGAGGAGATAGTCTTCGATCATCCCCGCAAAGACGGCTTTCTGCTCTGCGGACTTTTTAGCAAAGCCGTAGCCCGGCAGGTCAGCCAAGAAGAACTTCTTGTCGATCTCATACAAGTTGATGGTCTGCGTGCGGCCAGGTTTCGAGCTTGAATGCGCCAGATCCTTCATCCCCACCAGATGATTAATCAAGGAGGACTTCCCTACATTAGAACGCCCAATCATGGCCACCTGCGGCCGGTCATTCACGGGCAATCCCTCAAGCGAGGCTGCGCTAGCAAAATAGGTGGCAGATTTCATAAGTTCAGAGTGTAACCTGATTTCTCTCCTTGTCATAGTCTCACAAAAAACCATCACGTAGGTGATGGTTAATTTATGAGCGCTCATGATTACATTCCCTTTGGCTGCAGCATGGAAATTCTGTTGCCTTCGGTGTCGATTATGCCGCAGTACAAACCAATCCCCGGAATGTCATCTGGTTTCCCGGCTTCGTAGCTGCCGCCGAGTATGGTGCCGCCTGCTGCCTCCACGGCCTTCATAGACTCGTAGATATCATCCACCGCAATAACCACTGAGGTACCTGTAGACTTTGCGTCCTTCTTATACATCCCGCCGTTAATCATGCCGGGCTTTTTCAGCATTCTGTTTTCATCGGTTTCCCCGGTAGCTACGGTCATGTAATCCCCCATCTCTGCCCCGAGCTTGTTCATCTGCCAACCAAAGACCTTGCCGTAAAAATCTGCCGCGCGGTCACGGTCTTCATACGCCATCTCAAAGTGGACTACTGGGTTCATCTTATCCATAAATTTTTGGTTACATTCTTTTGGAACAGCGTAGCAGAACCTTTACAAAAGGTCATCTAAGGAGTATGCTTCCTAGTCGAAATCACTCGGCCCGCCACCGGCGGAAAGGAGGTCCCATGCTTCAGCTCATGTGTGACGATAAGTTCGTGGCAGACATCCTAACCCCCTGGCTCGCGTCTGGATGCGGGCTTTCGGAAAACCGAGTCTTCACTCTCGGAAAGGATCATCGAAAGGTCCTCCTCGAACGGCTCGAGGGAGGCTGGCCAACCGCAATCGTCATTCGTGACCTTACGGGCGGCGAGGTGGAAGTCGTACCCATCAAGCATCGCCTCCTCCTCGTCATCGTGGACGGTGACGGAGAGATCATTCACGAGCTCGACAACGCGCTGACGGAAGCCGTCCGCGCGCACACTCACCAATGACCCGGCAACTGCCGGGCTGACCCCCGCCCACGCGCGAGAAACACTCGTAGCTGCGGCGGGGTGTTTCTTTTAGGAAAGTTTTGCCATAGCGGCGCCGAATTCTTCATCCGTAGCCATCTCACCATCGAGTAATACAAAATGATGCGCTTGCCAGTATGGAAGCTGGCTCATGTTTGATCTGGTCAGACGCTCGGCTAATTCACGCTCAGCATTAATCGGTTCGCCCATGAAAAACTGAATGCCGCCTTCATAAATAACTTCAGGGGACTTCATGACGCCATTTTCAGAATCGTACTTGCAGACGGGGCCATCAGCGGATTCAAACCCAATATCACCCTCATGACTCCCCTCAAACGGCATGCCGCACGTGATACAAGTTTTCATAATTTCAAAGTTAGGCCCACTTCTTTTTGGTGTAATGGATAGTATTACCACGTACCAATTTTCCCCAGTTTACCTCTGTTCTTCACAATGTTCTTATAGTCCCACTGAATTTTCTTGCTCTCCGCAAGCCACTTCTTCAGCACCGTAACTTTTATATCTGTCACATCCTTATAGCGAGCCTGAGCTGCTTTAAAGGTTCCCTCCACTTCAAGTCCTGGCGTTTTAAAAGACTGTCCGCTCCAAAAGAGAAGTTGAACGGAATCTTTGCGAACCGCATAACCAGCCACCGGATTGCCGTCTATGAACCAAACTGGAGCACGGTGCCAGACTTTGCTCTCTGCTTTTTTCAATTCGCCAGAAATGTTCTTTTCGAGCAAGTCGCAGATCGCTTTATAAACTTTCGTCTGTGCGGCATGGTATTTTTTTGATATCTGCGTTCATATATCTCCAATGGAAATGCTTTATCGAATCTCGAAACGGTTATAAAACGTGACAGGAATGTCTAAAACCTGCTTCGCCCAAAGCGTCCCAAATTTCTGCGCCGCTTCATCTTCACTTTGAATCCAAACAAGTATTGGCTTATAAAAATCCGCTTCATTCCTTACCACCTCGTACACTCTCGCGTTATCCTCAATTTTAACAAGTTTCACGCCAGGCTTTGGAAGTATCGGCGCAGCCAAGGCCAAAGCGGGAAGCTCGGCGTCATCTATGGTCTTAATACGTGAAAAATCATCTTGCCAGGTGAAATAAATCTGTTCATTCAAGAAAGGTCGGCGGTGCATCTCCTCATCCACGTAATACACTGTAGTGAATGAAACGCCTTTTATGTAATCGCCCGGCTTCACGCTCCCCGTGTCCTGAGGTGGCACCTCTACGCCAGGAACGGAGGAAGAAAAGGTCTCGACCGCCGTTTCTTGGGCGACAACTAAACCGGCGTAACTCAGCCCCTGAATCCTGTATAAAACCGTCTTTCCGTACAACGTCTCCGGAAGCAGCCATGCGAATGCACCATCATTATCAGTAGAACTCACAACGTCCGTATATGTCGCTCCATCATTCAATGAATACGCGAGATCAACAAACCTGACCGTGGATGTCGTGGTCCAGGTAAAATCACTTGGCATTACGGAAAAGGTCAAAATTTTCGGTATAGCGGTTCCGCCCCCACCCGAAGAAGCACCGTTGCTCACACTAAAGGTTGCAGACGCGACCGCCGTTCCTTCATCTGTTCCGTCATACGGAGTCACCCTGATCATTGCGTTTGAGGTAGACGCGACCGGCTCATCAATAAGCGACGTCCAAACAAATGAGATAGAATTAACGCCACTTGAACCAAGAATATATCCGCCCGCGTTACCGATCTGCCGCGCGTTATCATTCTCCACGTCAGGAGTACCCGTTGTCGCGGTGATATCTACTAACGATTCCGAAATCGTAGCCTTGCTGTAAACTGATCCTCCATCAAGAGAATACTCAACATACAACTGAAGAGTATTGTCGAGATCCGCATCATCAACATCTACATACACCGTATAGCTCCCCGCGTGGTCAACAATAACTGGAGTGGTAACAGTTGGCGGAGTATTTGCGCTGCCAACAGAGAAGATCATGACACGATTATCCGTAGTATCGGAGACATAAATAAATGACGCTGTCGCCTCAACATACACAGGATTTGAGAACGTCGTCTGAGCTAAGCCGGAAGCCGCGGAGGTAAAATCCGCCTGTCCTAAAACGTGCGCAGCATTTTCACCGTCCGTAATCGAAGCCACGTCAAAGGAAAGAACACGGTAATTCTGTGCATCAGCGACATACAAGATATTTCCCACGAGCGATATCCCGACTGGATACGCTAACGTTGATTGCGTCGTTCCAGTACCCATGCTGATAAAATCCAGCTGTCCAAGAACATGGACGGCCGCCTCACCGTCCGTGATTGCCGTAACATCAAACACCATAACGCGGCTATTATTTGTATCCGTCACGTAAAGCTTATTAGAACCATAAGCCAAACCAACCGGAAAGCTGAGCGTACTTTGCGTTGTATTACCGATATTTGAAACGAAATCCAGCTGCCCAAGAACATGGACGGCCGCTTCACCGTCTGTAATTGCCGTAACATCAAAGACAAGAACACGGCTGTTAAAATAATCGGCTACATATAAGGTACTCCCCGTCACCTCCACATCAGACGGTCCATACATAATAGAGTCTGTCGCACTGATTGTCGCGCTAGTAAAATCCGGTTGTCCAAGAACGTGGACGGCCGCTTCACCGTCTGTAATTGCCGTAACATCAAACACCATGACGCGGTTATTCGTCTGATCAGTCACATAAAGGATATTCGAATCAAACGCTAGACCACGCGGAAAAGACAATGTTGTAGATGTAGTCCCATACCCAGCCGCGATAAACGTAGCCTGGCCAAGAACGTGGTCAGCGGAATAATCAACCAATTCGTTACTAGCGTTTAGGTTAAAAACAAGAACACGATTTGTAGCCGAGTCAGCTACGAACAAACGGTGACCCGTTGTATCAAGCGCCATGCCCGCGGCGTCAGCCGACTGCTTGTTCGGCACACCGTTCGCGGTGTTGATTGGTTTTGTATAAGACACCGCGCCCGCATCATCAAACTCACCAAGAGCATTTACCGCGTTTTCGTTATCCGTGATTGCCGTAACATCAAACACCGTGACGCGATTAACGGTAGCGGCGTAAAGTAAATTTGAAGTAAGAGCCATCTCAACTGTTGTTGAAGCCGTAGCCTGCGTTGGCGCTCCAGCATAATCAGTTGCCGTCACAAAATCCGGCTGGCCAAGAACATTGACCGCGGCTTCACCGTCTGAAATTGCCGTAACATCAAATGAAAGAATGCGATTATTTCCCGCATCACCGACATACAGTGTGGTGCCGCTCACCGCGACTGCACGGGGTCCGGACATTTTAATCGCAGACGTCGCAGCCGTTTTTGTGACAAAATCCGGCTGGCCAAGAACATTGACCGCGGCTTCACCGTCTGTAATTGATGTGACATCAAACACCATGACTCTATTACGTAACCAATCTGCCACATACAATTTATTTGAACCATAAGCCACACCATATGCCGATCGGATTTTCAACGATGTAGCGGAGGCTCCGGATGTAGAAGTCACAAAATCCGTCTGACCGAGGACATTCACCGCCGCTTCGCCGTCTGTAATTGATGTGACATCAAACACCATGATGCGGTTATTGCTCCTATCAGAAACGTAAAGCTGGCTTCCGCCAATTGTCATGGATTCTGGACCAGACAACGTAGTTGCCGTTGTTCCGCTTGTATCAGTCACAAAATCTGCCTGGCCAAGAACATTCACCGCTGCTTCGCCGTTTGTTATCGCTGTAACATCAAAAACCATGATGCGGCTATTATAAGAATCCGCCACATACAGCATATTCGCGCTATATGCCAAACCAGCTGGACCATACAACGAAGTTGCGGTGACGCCGGAAGTATTCGTATCAAAAGTTGCCTGCCCTAAGACGTAATCAGCGTCATAATCGATCATCTCATTGCTCGAGTTCAAATTAAAAACCAATACTCGGTTATTTTCCGATTCCGCGGTAAATAACCGGTGACCAACCGTATCAACAGCTATTCCGCTTAAATAATTAAAAGCGTTCTTCCGTAAATTCAGTGAAGTGAAACTTACTTGTCCATCAGCATCTAATTGGCCAAGAACATTTACCGCAGCATCGCCATCATTAAATGCTAATGCTGACGGGGTAAATAGACGTAAAAAGAAGAACTGACTAAGTACCACCGCCACCAACAACATTTTCCCTAAAATCTGTCTACGCATAACCAATAAATTAATTGGCTCCATTTTATCATAGTTTAACCCAAAATATCTCATAAAAAAACGCCGTCCAATGAACGGCGCAGAGAATACTTACGGAACGACAGATTTTTCCGCCAAACTGATCCAATGGTCAGTATCCGCGAACGACCACGGGCGGAACGTCAGCCGCTCAAGGTCACGAATGGCATACCAGATAAGCATGCCCCATCCTTCGCGCACGTTCGGAGCACTCAGATCCGGATGTCCGCGCAAATGACGGACGATAGCGTTCAATCCCCCGCGCCCGCTGGCCAGCAACGCCCGAGCCGCTTCCGAATGACTGAGGATAGTCACGCGATCATGCGTTTCAGAACGCAATTCGGCTTCCAACGCTTCGCACAACTTCTGGCCATCATCAGAGGATACCTGTTTCAAAATACACCTCCTGAATAAAGGAGACTCTCTTTTTCAGACTTCGTCAAACGCTTAATTTCCGCCTCCTTTTGTCTCGCAAGCGTGGCTGACTTCATCTTCTTTTTATATACCAAAACAACCGGGCCAAAGGCCCGCGTATATTTTGCTCCCTTGCCAGTGTTATGAGCAGTAATCCTCGCTTCAACATTATTCGTTATACCGGTATAGAGGCTGCCATTTTTGCAACGAACAATATAGACAGACCAGGCAACCATAACTATTCATCTATTCTTCAACGGATTTCGTTTTTCTTGGCACATACACAATCCATCCTGTCTAGCTTATGCTCAGGAATCTTCCTGATCTACACTGCATGAGCATGCTTTACTCTTTCTTTTTCGATCGTTTAGCGAGTATTCCTTTTACTGACGGGCTCACTTTCTTGTCAATTCTGTGCGGACAACCTATCCAGCAGCAAGGGCGGCGGTCTCCTTCTTTGAGCCGACTGACTACTTGTCCAACATGATCATCACGAGTCTCCTGCTTTTTAACAAAAGTAACCCAACAAATCCACTCGTTGCGGGCAAGCGGCGTGAGAGTCTCCCATTGCGTTAACGCCTTTTTGTCGGCACTGAGCGCTTTGTGTAAATCGGTCGGAACCTTATGAACCGTCCCATTTGAAATGGAGATCATATTTCTTTTCGTAAAATCTTCTCCATCGGCCGGCCCTTAGCGAGCTCGTCGATAAGTTTATCGAGATATCTGACTTCCCGCATCAAAGGACCTGTGATCTCTTCAATCCGTACGCCGCAAATAACTCCCTTCACCAAGGTTCGATTCGGATTCATCTTCGGAGCCTTCGCAAAAAATTCCTCAAAAGTCGCCTCCTTTTTGATCTGAAATTCGAGTCCCCTCTCTGTATAGCCGGTAAGCCAATGAATGATCTCATCGACTTCTTTTTTAGTCCGCCCTTTTCTCTCTACCTTCGTAATATAAAGAGGATAGACTTTCGCGAAGGCCATCTTGTAGACTCGCTCATTATCCATATGTCTTATCCTACTACAAAAGAACAAGACCCCAGCAAATACTGAGGTCTTTGTTACTTACACTGTTTTAATGCCAAGTTTATTCTCAACAAACATGAGACGCTCCTCTAGACGATCATACTTACTCCGGAGGGCTACAAGCTCTTGATCAAGCGTTTCATGGAGCTTTGCGAAACGGTCAATGGTCGTGATGATATTACTGCGTGTTTCTGCAAGCTCGTCCTTTGTAGCGAGGCTCTTCATCCGCTCGTCCATGTCGATAACTTTGATAACTAACTTATCAAATTGCTGGTCCATCTTATCGAAACGACCATCGAGATCGACGACTTTGGTGAGTATTTTATTGAGCAGCTCTTCTTCCATATATTGCCATGGTATCAGATCGATTTACTACGCGCCAACGTTACCCGTCTTCACCTTACCCGCAGGCTCATAGGTGGCAAAGATGAGGCCGGTTTCTCCTATTTTGGAGTCCACGAGCTTGAAGCTTTCAGCCCGAGTCCCTTCCGCAAAAAGTTTCTTACCCTGTCCTAGAGTGAGAGGATGCGTCCACAAATGCATCCTGTCTACCAAGTGATTTTCAAGCAGCGTCTGGATGAGGTTCCCGCTCCCCCACACCCACAAATCAGGACCATCTTCTTCTTTCAGTTTCTTTATCTGCGCCACCACATCCCCCGTAATGCAGACCGAATTATTCCAGGAAGGCTCAAACGATTCATGAGATACCACGTACTTTTTTGTCTTGTTAAACGGGCTTGCTACTTCTAGGTCCGTTGTGGCGGTAGGCCAGAAGCCGGCAAAAATATCGTACGTTGTTTTACCGAGCAGCAGCTCAAACGGAATACTGAAGAATCCGCCCAAGATAGCGCCGAGCTTTTCATCATGAGGGAAGCCTGTCTGCCAGCCGCCGTAAGCAAAACCACCTGATGTATCTTCTTTTGGACCCCCCGGCGCCTGCATCACGCCGTCCAGCGTAACAAAGGTTGTGGTAATAATCTTTCTCATATGCCTGAATCTACGCTTCCATGCCAGGCAAGTAGTTCAAGGTGGAGATATCAATCCAAGCACCTGGAATCATGAAATGCGGATGTCCTTCAAAAACTTTGGCCACCTCTTCCTGTGACTCGCCTTCTACAATGGAGTACAACATTACGTCATTGCGAGCATCAGCAATACCATCCGTGGTCACACGCTTGGTCTTACCTACGCCTGCGGTAGCATTGATCATGGATTTATGCTCAGCTGCCCAGGCATCCCATTTCACTTTCAAATCATCTTCCTGCGCCTTACGCTCCGCTTCTGGAGTCTTAGACCAGTCTTCCAATCCCGCGGCAGGCATACAGTAGAGAACAAAAAACTTTTGCATATGATGTTATTAGTGAAATAAGCCTAATAGCTAAGAGCGTAGCAGAGGAGGTGCAAAAATAAAACCCCAGCATTGCTGCTGAGGATCTATTGGCTCCCGGGACAGGGATCGAACCGAATACACATCGCCAAACCCTATTTAACAACTGTAAGCAGGTGCGTTTTCCGATCAAGTTTATAGTTAATTCTGTTAGCACCAAGCGAATCATTAACACTCATGGTCGCAGAATCAGCATCGACCGCGTCAATGTGAAGTCCAGCATCTCCCTGCACAACTAAAAATGTTGTTTCATTATTTCGATCAACCATCTTTATGATCTCAAAATCATCCTGCGTGTGCTGACAGCCAAACGAAGCGGTGTCATCTTGGCAATTGAGAAGATATCCATCACCACGCACCATACCGTCAGTTATTTTTAAACCATCAGTATCCCACAGGACCTGGCTTCTTGCGAGTACATTTGCGCCATTACTCCCTGTAAAAAAAGAGTCTGTGGCCGTTTTTTTCTGTTGCGCAATAAAAAATACGCAGACGATCAAAGCGATCGAGGCGAACAAAGAAACGCAGAGAAAAAAATTGTTCATTCTGTTTGAGTTCATAATATTTTAAATAGAGTAGAGAGATGAAGTTATGCCCCCGCCAGATTTCTCCGACGGAGGCAGCGCGCAAACAAGGCGCCATTGCGTCGACTGATTTACGCTACAGCTAGCAGCTGCCGCCGTAGACGCAATCGAGCTTGTAGTAGTTCCGCAGATCCGACAACGAAGTCGAGCCGGCGGTGAATCCCATGGTGTGGGCGCCGATATACTCGTTCGAGGTCGTTCCAACGGTTCCCACCCAGTTGGAGTCCACAACGAGAGCGATCTGGGTCGTGGAATTGTATGCCACCACCAGGGTGGAATGGACAGTCCAGTACCCAGCCTTCGTGCCACTCGGAGGAACGTAGAAATACGCCCTGAGCACATCTCCCACGTTGATTCCCGCAGTAGATTCCTTCGGATACCCGGAGAGCGTAGTGTCGTTCGGCAGCTTCTGCCACGTTCCGGAATGGTACTGACCGCTCCGATACAATAGCAAGTTGTTGAAGAACTTACACTCCCCGCCATGAGGGTGGGTACCGGAGTAGCCACTCGTACAGGTGGAGCCCTGACAGGTGTAGGACTTCGCCTGATAGGTTCCCGCGCTCGGGGAACCGGCAACCGAAATGCCGCAGGTGAGACCAGTCGTCGCATACCCGCTCGGATCATCCGAACAGGCAGCGTAACCGCCAACACGCGGGTACCCGGCATAAGCAGCGGAGAAGGCGGACGTATCAGAATCAATGTAACCGCTCCCATTACCATCGATGTCCCAGTACGCGTAGTACGACCCGGACGGACTGGAGCTTGAGGTCCAGCAGAGAGCGGAATTATTACAGGTGTAGCCCGTAACGTCCGCGTAGTCCCCGCCAGTGGCGAAGGATGCCTCCCAGGTCACCCGCAGTCGGGCGGTGGCGTAGGTACCGGACGCGCTGAATCCCCAGGCGAGAGGATGGATATCGTTCGAGCCGGCGGACAGTTCATCCCAATCGGGGTTCGGTTCGTCTCCCCACGTGCTGAAGTAGTGTTCCCAGGGAAGCAGCTTGGGATCCATCTCGCGCTGGCGTACGGTCAGGCGCGCATCAGCCTCGAGATCCGGATGCGCCTCGACTGCCCAGACGGGATTGTCGAGACCGTCGGTCCACACCGGTCCATCGACAGGTAGACCTCCGAACATCATCGGTGCGAAGGCCATGCGGCCGTCCGGCAGGAAGGAATGGTCACCGGTCGTCGACACGAAGTCCATGAGGTAGCGGCCGTTCGACAACTGCCCATGGAAATTCGTCTCGCCGTCAATCACCGCTTCCAGAGCGCCGTCCTCGCTGTAGACGTCGACGTAATCGAGATCCACGAAGGCGGCGCCCATCGTGACACCGCTCTTCATGTCGACATTCTCGACCTCGGAACGGCAGCCGGTCACGAGCATCACCGTCATCACAAAGATCGCAGCCAACAGCTTATAGAACGTGCTCAAGAGACACTTCCTTTTTGTGAGTTCACGACCTGATAATCAAGCCGTGCGCCAAATAGGCGGTAGCTAAATAGCATAAGTCTCCTAAAGAAAAGTTAAAATGGTGGCTGTTTTTGGCCTCAACGTACCGTTCGTCATAACCTATGAAACAAAGAAAAAATCCCAGCGAAATGCTGAGATCTTTTTGGCTCCCGGGACAGGGATCGAACCTGTGACCATCTCGTTAACAGCGAGCCGCTCTGCCGCTGAGCTACCCGGGAATATTTTGAATTCTGGAATATGATAGCGGATTAGGGCCTCAGGGTCAAGCGCAGAAAGGAGCCATTTCTCCTTTAAGAAACAATAGCTTACACTCATGAATATGCGACGCATCTTCTCTCTTATCCTGTCCATCCTTTTAGCGCTGCTTGCGCTGTATGTTTTAAGTGAAACCATACGAATAGAACATTACATTGCCATAGGCAATAAACTTAAGGAGGAGATGCGGCCCTATGAACAGCAGCCTATCAATGCTTCCATGCATATCCTTGTGGTGGGAGACAGTACAGGATATGGCACGGGTGCCAGCTCGCCGGAACATTCGCTCGCGGGATTGCTTGGAAAAAAATATCCGCTAGCCGCCATAACCAACGTTTCCGTAAACGGCGCAAAAACTGCCGATGTCATAGACCAGCTTAAGAACGTAGAAGGAACGTTTGATCTCATCATGATTCATGCAGGGGGAAATGATGCCGTCCACTTCACACCGACGGCACAATTAAGAAGCAGCCTCCACTCCGTGATTGATCTCGCGCTCACCAAAGGCAGATACGTGCTCATCACGAGTACGGGAAACGTGGATACGGTACCGCTCTTCCCCTGGCCCACCAGATTTTTCTTTGGACTGAGTTCAGAAAAAACACGCGCCGTCTTTCTAGACGTGGTCAGTACCTATCAGCCGAATGTCCGCTATACAGATCTCTACCGCATGCGCGCTGAAGACCTTTTTGCCACAGAGCCCAAAACATATTACGCGGCTGATCATTTCCATCCGAGTGATCTAGGCTACGCCTATTGGTTTAAACTTATTGCAAAAGAACTTGATCAGTTCCCGTTGCCAAAAGCTGCTCTTTCTCCCCCTTTTGCATCTTCTTGATCATCGCCTCGCGGTGGCGTGCCAGTGTTGCTGAACGCATCTTCTTTTGATACACCAGTTTAACCGGCCCAAAGGCACGGGTGTATTTGGCACCTTTTCCGGAATTGTGTGCAGCAATTCTAAGTTCGACATCATTCGTGATGCCGGTATACAGGCTACCGTTCCTGCAGCGCACCATGTAGACAAACCAAGCTGCCATAAAATTATCTTACCAATATATCTTGACGGGCGAGATCCTTTTTGTATATATTACTGCGTTCGCTCGTCGAACGACCACCTCTCGCAACGGAAATCCAATGAACCAGGAAGTTTTTGCCATCGCCCTCCGAAACCTCAACCAGGCGGACGAGCAGAGCATTCTCCAGCGCCTCCGAGACATGTTTCTCGGCATCACCCAGATGGACGCGGACAACGTCGTCGCCGCTGCGCAGACCGTCCGCACCACCGCCCACCTGCTTGGAAAGCTCGAGGACCCCATCCTCGTCCATCTCCTCCAAGCCACGCAAACGCAGATGAAGCATCTGCATCACCTGGCGATCGCGAGCGGCGGCGCCATCGACTACACGGGCATGCGACGACGCTTCTCGTCGGCCCTCGGCGACCCGCAGGCGGTCTCTGACCACCATCTCATCAAGCGGATTCCGGATATCGGGAATCCCCGCTAGCCGCCGTTTTCCTTCGGACGTCCCGCACCTCGGTGTGGGCGTCTTCGTTTATAGATTATACTTTCTCCTGTGATCAAAGCTACCTTCACTAAAGCCAAACAGTTTTATGAGAAGTATGATCGCTGGTTTTTGCCAGCCACACTGCTCATTGGTTTTATAGTTGATGTCATCACTTTTAAAAGTTTGCAGATAGAGACCACGTTTCTTCTTCTGGGTGCTTACGCGATTCTTGCGGGAGCTTCGATCGTGTACATCCACGGCTATGATGGCCGAACCGAGCCGCCTAAAAAGGTGGTGTTCAAGTGGCTGCGTCTTGCTGCACCGGCGATATCCTCTTTCTCTTTTGGTTCGCTCTTCTCCTCCTCTCTTCTTTTTTACTGGTTTGCGGGATCACTCACCGCAAGCTGGCCCATCATCATTGCCATTGCCATCCTCATGGTGACGAGCGAGGTATTCAAAAAATTCTACTTACGGGAAACGGTGCAGGTAGGAATCTTTGCCTTCACACTCTTCTCCTATTTTTCCATTCTCTTCCCGTTCTTTTTGTCATCGCTTTCCGCGTGGGTATTTCTCTTGGGAGGATTCGTGAGCTTCATGGTCACCATGATTCTGGTTATTGCGCTCCGCCGGTGGTCGCCTACCGCTAAAACCAGGAAACGCCGGCACTACGCCGTCATCATCACCATCTTTGCCGGCATGAATGCGCTGTACTTTTTAAATATCATCCCGCCCCTCCCGCTCGCTATTCGTGATGCGGGTGTGTATTACAAAGTAGAGCGAACGGCGGATGGCTACACACTCACGGGCGATCAGGAAACATTTCCGGCCAGCATCATCCCAGGACAAACCGTGAAGGCTCCGGCTGATGGCGTCCTCTATATTTACGCCGAAATTTTTGCACCAGCTAAATTGACCACCACTATTTATCACCGTTGGGAATACAAAGATCCATCTACGAATAAATGGGTTCTCCGCGCGCGCCCTTCATATGCCATCCGCGGCGGCCGAGCAGAAGGCTACAGAGGCTACACCAAAAATACGCACATCTTGCCGGGACAATGGCGCGTGACCGTAGAAACGGAACGTGGGCAGAGCCTTGGACGAATTCCGTTCACTGTGGTCGAATAGTTCCGACCATATGAAAATCTTGCTCACGAGGTTAACCAACGATACTCACCGGCTGGAGTGCATCCGCGATGATGGCACGCGCGAATCGGCCGAGCTTGAGACCAAAAGTCTGCTGAAGCATGATTTGGTTCATCTTGCAGTAGAAAAAGAAGCCGGATTGCTCGAAGGCTTTTGGGGATTGGTCGCTGCCGGTAAGACGTTCAAAGAACTCTCCGGAAAAAATACGATGTCCCCCGGCGAACCGCCAAAAAGCGAACTCGCCATAACAGAAATGGTAGTAGGGATGATGACGGGCTACTTGGTGAACCAAGCTAAGGCCGAAGACATTCTCCTGGCCGCAGATACCATTTTCAAAGGCTCATCAATCGCCCTACCCCCCTATCTCACTCCTTCCTTTATGGAGGCCGTCAGCAAAAGATACAAAGCACTCATTGGCCAAGTAAACGGCACTCCTTTTCACGAAACTATTGAGCTTTCTTTCTAAGGAACGCTCGCCGGCTTGCCAGAAACAAAAAACTCTGCTAAGATTCGCGAATTCTATGAAAACCGATTACGCAGGCAAAAAGAAGAGTGGATTTGGAGGTAAGAGATTTGGGGCCCCGGGAAAATTTTCCGGTGGCTACCAGAGCACCCCACGCGCTGGCGGCTATAAGCCAGCCTTCCGCGGTGGAGATGAAGATCGTCCAGAAATGCATGACGCTATTTGCGCTGAATGCGGAAATGCTTGTCAGGTTCCTTTCAAGCCAAACGGCCGCAAGCCGGTTCTTTGTAAGAACTGTTTTGTCCGTGATGACGCTTCTGTCAGCTCCCCGTTCATCAAAAAGACCTACACTGATCGCAAAGGATTCAAAAATGTTCCTTTTGAACGTGAATCCCGTGAGTCTGCAGTTAATCCTACTGCCGCTCTTGAAAAACGCCTGAAGGTAATTGAAGAGAAACTTGATAATCTGCTTGAGATGCTGTCTGACGGCGCAGAAGCTGAAGGATAAAAAGAAAACCCGGGCCTATGCTCGGGTTTTTTGTTTTCTCGTAACAAGGGAGACTGTAGAGTGTATAAATAATTACCTATGAAAAAGAATTTCCTCGTTCTCTTCCTTTTCATGCTCGGATTCATTTCCGTGGTTCCTGCTCATGCAGCCACGTCCCCACTCGCCACAAGACTCAAAGGAACAATTCTTCTGCAGGTAGAATCCCACGGTGAAGCATGGTACGTAAATCCGGCTGACGGATTACGCTACTACCTGAAAGATGGTGATGAAGCCTATAGCTTGATGCGTGAGAGAAGCCTCGGTATCACGAACGGCGACCTTTCGGCAATTCCGGTTGCAAGTACAGCTGAAGAGGCCAAAATGCTCGCGAGCGCATGTACCTCAAACGCCACCGCCAAACGTCTCCAGGGAAAAATTCTTTTGCAAGTACAGGCTCATGGTGAAGCATGGTACGTAAACCCCGCTAACTGTTACCGCGTCTATCTCAAAAATGGTGCAGAGGCATATAACGTCATGCGGTTCCTCTCGCTTGGAATCACCAACAGCAATATTGAAACCATTCCTACAGGGTCGGCCCCAACAACGCCGACAACCGTGACCGCGACAGGGTCGACAGGGACGTCGACCCCAGCGCCAACGCCGATTACTATTTCTGGATTCCTTTCCGGCACAACCATCTTTGGTCAGGGAACCTATAACGCTATCAAGCAGGTGGCGGACTGGGCCACAACGCGCCCGGCTGACAGCACGCTCATCCAAAAAATTGCCTCACAGCCTACCGCTACCTGGTTTGGCGATTGGAATAAAAATATCCAGGGTGATGTGAGTGCACTTGTCACCAAAGCAGCGGCAGAAAATAAAGTTCCCGTCCTCGTAGCCTATAACATTCCTAACCGTGACTGCGGCAGTAACTTTTCTGCCGGCGGCGTAACGGATGCAGCTGCCTATCACGCTTGGATCAATTCCTTTGCGGAAGGTATCGGTTCAAAGAAAGCAGTTGTAGTACTTGAACCTGACGCTGTGGCACTCGATTGTTTCAATGACGCACGCGGCGCCATGCTCACGGATGCCGTAAAGACGCTTGAAGCAAAACCAAACGTAGCCGTGTACATTGATGCTGGTCACCCTAACTGGACCCCGGCCGCTACCATGGCTGACAGGTTAAAAAAGTCTGGCGTGGCAAACGCAGAAGGATTCGCTCTGAACGTCTCCAACTTCTATAAGACGAGTGAGAACGTAACCTTTGGCAACACGCTCTCTAAACTTATCAGCAACAAGCACTACATTATTGATACCAGTAGAAATGCGAACGGCTGGGAGGGTACGTGGTGCAACCCGCAAGGTGCAGGCATAGGCTCTACGCCAACCACAAATACGGGCGAACCGCTGCTTGATGCCCTGCTCTGGATCAAACCTCCCGGAGAATCTGACGGTAATTGCTCCGGCGGTCCGAACGCCGGTGCCTGGTGGCCGGACTACGCACTGAAGCTCGTGAACAACGCAAAATAATTAAAAAAATACAGCCGGTCAATTTCTTGACCGGCTGTATTGTATAGTTATGAGCTATGAAATATCTTTTTGCCGGTATTTTGGCCTTCCTCCTGTTACCTAAGATATCTTTGGCTGCAGAAATTATTGATATCCACTTCCCGCTCGAAGGCGTAGCCACATTCTCTGACGATTTCGACGATCTCCGGGCTGGGCACATTCATCATGCAACCGACA
>JAHFIZ010000059.1 GCA_023246145.1 Candidatus Uhrbacteria bacterium
CATGGAACCCTGTTCCGTACTCAAGGCCCAGAGGAGATGCGTGGGGGAGATGGCCTCTCCGCCCGTTTCCACTACAAGACAAAGCGCGCGCGTTAAGACGGCTTTGAGGTGGTTGGTAAATTTTTCAAGAATATCTGGCATATCAGTAGATCATACCTATTATCCCACCTCGAGCGCAGGCGAGAGGTCGCTATCCCCGTGGAGGCTTTCGCGAAGTCTGTGGTCCCTCACATGCGTTCGAGATGGGAAACTAATCACCCATCGTTCGTAACCGTTTTATGCGTTCTTCAATCGGCGGATGCGTGGAGAAAAGCGTGTTCAATTTTTTTCCGGCATCTCCAAACGGATTTTGAATGAAGAGATGGGCGGTAGCTTTATTGGCGTGCGTCATGGGCGTGGCGTTGTCACGGAGCTTTTCGAGTGCACTCGCCAACCCTTCCGGATAACGCGTGAGGAGCGCGCCTGAAGCGTCCGCCAGGTATTCTCGGCTCCGAGAAACGGCCAGCTTCAGAAGTTCGGCAAAAAGGGGAGAAAGAATAGCCAGGATGATCCCGATGATCATGAAGATATTTCCGCCGTCATTTTTACCGTCACGCCGTCTGAATGTTCCACCACGGAGAAATACATCGGAGAGAAGCAGGATAGATCCTACAAGCACGACGACGATCGTCATGACCCGGATGTCGTAATTCTTTACGTGAGAGAGTTCATGCGCAGTCACGCCTTCTATCTCTTGTTTGTTGAGAAGTGCCAGAATTCCGGTGGTGTAGGCAATTGAGGCATGCTTAGGATCTCGGCCGGTAGCAAAGGCGTTAGGCGAAGGATCGTCTATGACGTACACGCGCGGCATGGGCTGGCCGTTCGCAATACAGAGATTTTCAATGACGTTCCACAGTTCAGGAGAATCGGACTTTTGAATCTCCTTAGCTCCGTTTGCACCAAGTGCAATCTTGTCAGAGATGTAATAGCTGATCAGCGAATATCCGCCAGAGAAGATGAGGCCCGCACCTATGGCAGAGGGAGCGTCTACGTTATATGCCAAGCCAAAGACAAGAGAGATGAGGACAATGATCGCGCTCGTCAAAAATACGAGGAACCACGTTTTTCGTTTATTGGCGGAGATTTCGTTGTACATAGGCAGTGCGTAGTTCGTAGTGCGTAGTTGTGCGGAAATGCAGAGACGAGCGACTCAAAACTACGTACTACGCACTACGTACTTCAAGCTACCTTAGAAACTCACCACTGGCGCTTCATTAGCTACATCCGGTGCGTCATAGAAATCATATTTTTTGAAGCCGAGCGTGTTGCCGATCATGTTTGTAGGAAAGACCGCGAGCTTAGTGTTGAAGTCACGGACTTGGCCGTTATAGAAGCGGCGTGAGGCCTGAATTTTATCTTCGGCATCTACTAATTCTGTCTGGAGATGGCGGAAGTTATCTGAAGCTTTCAGGTCTGGATAGCTTTCAGCCACCGCAAAAAGAGATTTGAGGGTGCCGGACAGCATGTTTTCTGCCTGCGCGTGTTCTGCTGGCGTGCCGGCCTGCATGGCGCGAGAACGGGCTTCCGTTACGGCAGTAAAAACACCTTCTTCATGCTTGGCATATCCCTTGACCGTGTTGACGAGGTTAGGGATGAGGTCGTATCGTCGCTTGAGCTGTACTTCTATATCACCGAGCGCTTCCTCTACTCTGGTCTTCAGGGTCACGAGACCGTTAAAGGTAAAGACGAGCCAGAGACCTAGGAGGACAATGAGTCCTATAATGATGAGCAGGGGAGTGATCATACGGATATTAGCGACATTGTCGCATGTTACGAGTTCTGTTATTTTCAAGATAAGCTTAAGTTTTTACGTTCACGCTGTCAAAGAATTTCGGCGTTTATTGGCTAACATATGCAGATTCCACGCAAGGTTTTTAAGGCATACGACATCCGGGGGCTGATAGGAGAGGAATTGACCCCACTTTTCGCCTATGATCTTGGGAAAGCGTTCGCTACGTTTCTCCGTGAAGAAATAGCTAAAGAGCAGCCGGTGGTGACGGTGGGACGGGACATGCGGCCCAGTTCTTTTGAGCTCCAGCGCATGCTCATGGAAGGCCTGGTGCTCTCCGGCTGCAAAGTGATTGATATCGGCCTTGTTTCTACTCCGGCTTTCTATTTTGGCGTCAGCCATACTAAAGCGGACGGCGGCATCATGGTTTCTGCCTCTCATAATCCTGCCGCCTATAACGGTTTTAAGATGACGCGGGAACGTGCCTTCCCGATTAGCGGGGATACGGGCATCAAGGAGCTCGCCCGCATCATGGAAACGGAAAGTTTTGATGAAGTAGCGCAAGCCGGCGTGATAGAAGAATTTGAAGGCATTCCGGAACTCCATGTAGACGCAGAAATGGCTTTTGCTAATATTCACGGTTTGCCGCGGTATAAGGTGGTAGCAGATTCCGCCAACGGTATGGGCGCGCAGTATTTGGATATCGCCTTCAAAAAGCTCGACATTGAACCTACGCGCATGTTCTGGGAATTGGATGGCAATTTCCCCAATCATGAAGCCGATCCTTTTAAAGAGGAGAACACGGTTGAATTACGGAAGAAGGTTGTGGAAATGCAGGCGGACATTGGCATTGCTACAGACGGTGATGGCGATAGGATTTTCTTTGTAGATGACACAGGGGAAACCGTAGATCCGGCCATTGTGCGCGGGCTGGTGGCCAAAGAAATGCTGAAGCGCCACGCTGGTGCCACCATTTGTTATGACATTAGACCCGGAAAAATTACGGAAGACATGATTAAGGAGGCGGGCGGTATTCCGTATGTGACGCGCGTGGGGCATTCCCTCATTAAAGAGAAGATGCGGGAAACGGGCGCGGTTTTTGCGGGCGAATCTTCCGGACACTTTTTTATGAAGATGCCGGAAGGGAGCTATGAGGCACCAGTGACCGTCATGCTCATCATGCTGTATGAAATGATGGCGGCGCAGGGAAAGAAGTTATCGGAAATCATCGCTCCGTTAAAAAAGTACGTGCATTCCGGAGAAATCAATTTCCACGTGGAAGATAAGGATGCGGCCATTCTTCGGCTCAAAGAAAAGTACCAAGACGGTCGGCAGAATGAGTTGGACGGACTGTCCGTAGACTTTCCGCATTTCTGGTTTAATGTCCGTCCCTCAAACACAGAATCTGTTTTGCGTCTGAACCTAGAGGCTGTAGACGCGGTGACCATGGCTGCCATGCGAGATGAAATAGCGGGTATTATTACGGGAGCCTAGAGGGGGTTTGTTCATTTGAGTCACATCAGCTAAAATGTGCGCGTATGATTGGAACCATTATCTTGTTTCTTGTTGTTCTTTCTGTTCTTGTCATTGCGCATGAGTGGGGCCACTATTTTGCGGCTAAAAAGTCCGGCATGGACGTGGAAGAATTCGGTATAGGATTCCCCCCGCGGATTTTTGGCATGAAGGATAAGAGCGGCACTACCTGGTCTATTAATCTGATTCCGCTCGGCGGATTTGTACGTATTAAGGGAGAGAATGGGGAAGAACGCAGTGATCCCAAGGCCTTTTCTAGCAAAGGCTTCTGGAAGCGCCTGATTGTGCTTTCCGCAGGTGTCATCATGAACCTTATTGTGGCCTGGATCCTTTTCACGGCCGGTTTTCTTTTTGGTCTTCCGGCAGTAGTGGAGGGAATGGGTGATCCGCAGGCAATTATTAGTGACAGAGCGGTACAGGTAGTGGAAGTGGTGGCTGAATCTCCGGCAGAAAAAGCAGGCCTAGAGGCCGGGGATGTGGTGAAGTCTATTGATGGCGAAACATTCACTACCGGTGAAGCTGCTCGCACGGGACTGGTGCCAAATGAAGACGGTTCGCCTCTAACAATTGTTGTTGAGCGATCCGGCCAAGAGAAGACCATCATGGTGCAACCACAATTTTTGGAAGAGCTTGGCCGAGCTGGCGTGGGCGTAGCGCTCACGGAAACGGGCAGCGTGCGCTACCCTGTGTATCTTGCACCGATCATGGGTGCAGAGACGGTATTATCCATGGTGTCCCAAATTGTGCAGGCTTTCTGGGGCTTGATCACGGGACTCTTCAAGAGTGAGAACGTGGTTTCACAGCTCTCCGGACCTGTGGGCATCGCTGTTCTCACGGGACAGGTGGCGAAGCTCGGCTTTGCCCACCTTATCCAGTTTGCCGCCATGCTTTCCGTGAACCTGGCCGTCTTAAACGCTATGCCGTTCCCGGCACTAGACGGCGGACGCATCTTCTTCCTGTTTATTGAGACCCTCCGCCGCAAGCCCAACAGCCAAAAGTTTGAACAGGCCGTCCACGGCGCCGGTTTTGCTCTCCTCATGCTGCTTGTGATATTCGTTACCTATCGCGATATCGTAAAACTTTTCTAAACCATTTGTCATCCCGAGCGACGGCGAGGGACCCTTCACTGCACGTGCATGTGAGAGGTGTCTCCTGACGTCGACATGACAAAAAGGAACCCCCTCTACCTCCTCAACCCCTTCTACCCCCTCACGTATGATCTCTGAACTCACACAACTCGAAACCGAATGCCTGCAGGCGTTTGCACAGATCACCAATTCCGAAGAGCTGGAAGCTTCTCGCGTGGCGTACTTAGGGCGCAAAGGAAGACTGGCGGATCTCATGAAAGATTTGCCTAAGCTGTCAGATGAAGAAAAGCGTGCTGCCGGAGCTAAAGCGAATGAAGTAAAGTCAGCTATTGAAGGTGCGTTCCTGGCTGCGCAGTCCAGAATCACCGCCAGCGAATCTTCTGGCAGAATAGAAAAAGAGTGGCTGGATGTTTCGCTCCCTGCTAAAGAATCGCACGTAGGTCATCTGCATTTAACAACTCAAGCGATTGAGGAGATTTCGGATATTTTTAAGCGTATCGGTTTCGTCCGTGCTCATCACCCGGAAGTAGATTGGGATTATTACGCGTTTGAATCTCTCAACATGCCCAAAGATCATCCGGCTCGTGATGATTGGGAGACGTTTTTTGTCGCCGCAGGGGCCGACGCCCCTGTCGGCCCGCTTGTCGGCGACCTTGGAAAGATCGTGCTCACTCCGCATACGAGCAATGCGCAGGTGCGAGAGATGGAAAAAGGAAATTTGCCGATCCGCATGATTAACATTGGAAAGTGTTACCGCCGCCAGTCCACGTCACGCCACCTGACCATGTTCCATCAGTTTGAAGGACTGATGATTGATGAGAAAGTGACGGTGACGGAGCTTAAAGGTGTGTGTGATCATTTTGCTAAGAGTTTC
>JAHFIZ010000060.1 GCA_023246145.1 Candidatus Uhrbacteria bacterium
GTGCGTGGTCATCTGACGAGCCTGCGGGCGAGTCTTGGCGAAGCCCATGCGGTAGACGGTGTTGTCCAAACGCATTTCGAGCAATCGGCAGAGCTGCTGGCCGGTGTTTCCTTCAAGCTTCTTGGCTTTTTCAAAGTAGTTGCGGAACTGCTTTTCCATGATGCCGTAGAAACGCTTAGCCTTCTGCTTCTCACGCAACTGCGTTCCGTAGACGGATACCTTTGGCGGTCGGCCATCCGGTTTACCGTGTACGCCTGGAACGTAGGCGCGCTTCTGCATCACCTTCAAGATGCTAGAGGAAGTGGAGAGCGCAACGCCTTCGCGTCGGCTCATCTTTCCCATTGGTTTTAATGTCTTTCCCATAGGTTGAGATTAAACGCGACGTGCACGACGTGGGCGGCAGCCGTTATGGGCTACTGGGGTCGTGTCCTTAATAGAGAGCACATTGAGGTTGTTGCCGTTCAGAGCGCGCAGAGCGCCGTCACGACCGTTACCAATTCCGGTCACAAGCACGTGCACGTCCCTAAGGCCGTAAACTGCTGCTTTTTCCGAAACCTTCTTTACCACCACAGATGCGGCGTACGGTGTAGCCTTCTTAGGACCCTTGAAACCGCAGTTTCCAGCGGAGGCCCAAGCGAGCAAGTTGCCGTTCGGATCAGTGAGAGAAATGATGGTGTTGTTATAGCTCGCGTGAATGTACGCGCGGCCCTGGGGAACCTGCTTAGCCGTGCGCTTCTTGCCCTTTGCGGTCATGAGCTTTTCCGGCTTGCCAGGTTTTGCACCAGCTTTTGGAGCTTCAGCGGCAGCTGCAACTTCTTCAGTTGCTGGAGCGTCGATTTTTGTTTCTTCGTCAATCATAGAAGGATACTAGGTCTTGGTAAGAACACGGCGGCCACTTCCGGCAGTCTTACGGACGTTGCCACGGGTGGTGCGGGAATTGGACTTGGTGCGCTGACCGCGAACCGGGAGCTGCTTCATGTGGCGAATACCACGGCGGCTGCCAATATCTTTCAGGCGCTTGATGTTGCCCATGACTTCACGGCGGAGTTCACCTTCCACGCGGAATTCCTTTTCCACAATCACGCGGATAGCGTTTTCCTGGTCAGGGGTGAGGTCCTTGGTGCGGATGCTTTCATCCACATCAGCCTTTTTTAAAATTTGTTTCGCGCGGATATCGCCAATACCGTAAATATAGGTAAGGCCAATAATGATGCGCTTCTGTGACGGAATAGTTACTCCAGCGATACGTGCCATAGAATTTAACCTTGACGCTGCTTATGCTTAGGAATCTTGCAAATCACAAGTACCCGACCTTCGCGGCGAATGGTGCGGCAATCGCGGCAAATTTTCTTAACTGAGGAACGGACCTTCATAGAGTGATTCTAAATGAGTACACAAAATCATCCGGGAACTCCAAGGATGATTTTAAATAAGTTCGAGATGCCTTTCCGTTTAAAAGCGGAAAGTGATTCGAGCCTTGGTGAGATCATAAGGGCTGATCTCACACTTGACGTCATCGCCCGGCATTACCCGGATACGGTTCTTGCGGAGTTTACCCGCCAGATGTCCGATGACTTCCATGTCGTTTTCTAACTTGATGCGAAACGTGCTTCCCGGTAGTGCTTCTAATACTTCACCACGCATCTCAAGGAATTGTTTTTCGGTGTTGACCGAAGAAGGAGTTGCCAGAAGATGCGAAGGTTAGCGGATAAAAGACTTCCTAGGAAATCGGCATTAGTCTACCTTAGGGCCTATTTACTGTCAAGATAAGGTGTTTATGCCTTTTTTAGCGAAAATTGGACGATTTTTGCAGCTACATCAACCCCCGTTGTCTTTTCGAGTTCGGTAAAACCTGGATTTGCATTTACTTCCATAACGAGCGGCCCGCGGGATGAACGAAGCATATCCACGCCAGCGATATCGAGATTCATGGTTTTAGCTGCTAGAAGCGCGATTGATTGCTCTTCATCAGTCAGGTCGATCTTTTCGTACGTCCCTCCAGAGTTGCTTCTCACATCCCCTTCCGGTGCCACCACATTCATAGCCGCCGCAATCTCGCCACCAATCACAAAAATCCTCACGTGCGCGTGTTTGGCTTCTTCTATAAATTCTTCGATGATCACGGGATTGCCATCGCGCACGGACAAATAATCGATGATCGGTATGAGCGTCTCGCGCTTATCTACAAAAAATACTCCTTTCCCTTTTGTGCCGAACGCCATCTTCAGCATCACGGGATAACCGAGTGACTTCACAGCCGTAAGGCAACCTACCGCGTCATACGCTGCCGCCCATTTGGGCATAGGAATGTTTGCGCCTCGGAGATCCGATCGTTGCAAGAGCTTATTTTTCGTTCTCGTAATCCCCATCGACCCGTTCACCACCTTATATCCTGCGCGAACGAGCAGGTCGTAAATATACTGATGGAGTGTGGGCTCCTCTACAAAGTTCGGCCTCACGATGATCACATCCACTTCAGGCAGCGGCTTCCCATCATACTTCACCATGATCCCTGCATCGGTGGTCTCTTCAAAAGAAATTTTACGCTCAAAAAGTTTCACGGCGGTATGACCGAGTGCAACTGCCGCTTCTGCTATTCGCTGCCCGCCAGAAAAAACTTCAAAGTTTTCTGAGGCAATGAGGATACCGATCTTCACATTAACCAAGAATCGCTTTAATACGTCTCACGCCAGATGACACAGCTTCTTCTTTCTGAATTTTGATACCGCCAAGGTCAGCCGTGTTCGCTACATGCGGACCGCCGCAAATTTCCTTACTGTAATCGCCAATGAAGTAGACGTTAATCTTTCCGCCAATTTGCGCGTACTTGTCTTCAAAGAGTCCAATAGCTCCGCGAGCTTTGGCTTCCTCCACCGTCAGCTGTTCAGCGTGCACCGGCATAGCTTTCTTGATTTGCTCGTTCACGATAGCTTCGACCTTCGCAATTTCCTCCGGCGTCATTTTTTGTCCGTGAGAAAAATCGAAACGCAGGCGCTCAGCCGTAATATTACTTCCCTTCTGTTCTACAAGTGGACCGAGCACATCGCGGAGCGCTTGATGAAGAAGATGTGTAGCCGTGTGCAGCTTAGTAGTCTCCACGGAATGGTCGGCGAGCCCTCCGGCAAACTTCTGATCGCTACTGGAACGTGAGAGTTCCTGGTGCTGTTTAAAGTCCGCCTTAAATTGCGCTTCGTCTACCGTCATGCCGTGAGTTCTCGAAAGTTCCTCCGTGGTGAGCTCGAGCGGGAAACCATAAGACTGATACAGGTTGAATGCATCCGTTCCCGTAAACGTCTTGGTTTTATCAATCACCTTCTTCAGTTCACGAAGCCCCTGCTCAACCGTCTTAGCGAACTTACTTTCCTCCTTTTCAATTTCACTTAAAATCATCTCGCGCTTTTCAGCGAGGTTTGGATACGCCTCTGCGTAGGTATCGATATATGCAGAAGAAACTTCTCTCACCAGTGCTTCAGCCACGCCAAGACGGCGAGCGAAACGAACCGCACGACGAATCAATCGGCGGACAAAGTAGCCCTGATCTTTGTTCGCAGGCAAAACACCATCCCCTATTAAGAATGTCGCAGCTCGAATGTGATCGAGCACAACACGGAAAATAACTAGCAATTGATCCCCTGGAATATCTAAAGCGATCTCTTTCGCTGTCTGAACATCAGCAGTCACTACTCCGCCCGCACCCTCTTCGATGACGGTGGGATAACGCAATCCAGTGGCCTGCTCGATCGCTTTACGCGCACGATCAAAGAATTCGATCGTGAACATGTCAGAATTATTATTCGCGGCAGCAGCCATTCGTTCAAGCCCTCCACCAAAATCCACGTTCTGCTGCGGAAGTGGTACGAAACCATTTTCCGTCTTCATGTACTGCATGAAGACGTTGTTCCCAATTTCCATGAAGCGACCGCAATCGCAGTTCACGTGGCAAGGTTCGTCCTTCCAAGCTGATTGCTCATGCAATTTTCCTTCTGCACCGAAATCCCAAAACATTTCCGTATCCGGTCCGCCGGGTTCGCCCACCGGCATGTTGTCAGGGACACCTGCGCGGGACCACCAGTTCTTTTTCTCCGGGTAATAGAAGATACGTCCGTTCTGCATGCCGTCACGTTCAGCAAAATCTACTGCGGGAGCTTCGACACCCACCGATGCAAAACACTTCTGCCACAACTCCACGGCCTCTTCATCACGCGGAATGCCAAGCGCATCATTTCCACGAAATACAGAAACAAAAAGTTTATTGGCATCAAGTCCAATCTCCTTGGTCAAAAATTCAAACATCCATGGAATTTGTTCTTGCTTGAAATAATCGCCCAAAGACCAATTGCCGAGCATTTCAAAAAACGTGGTGTGGCGATTGTCCCCCACTTCCTCAATATCCTGGGAACGGAAACACTTCTGAGAATCCGCCAGGCGTTTTCCCATAGGATGCGCTTCGCCCAAAAGAAACGGCACCATGGGCTGCATGCCGGAACCGGTAAAAAGCGTAGAGGGATCATTCTCCGGTACAAGTGACGCGGAAGGAACGATCTGGTGCCCGTGGCGGGCAAAAAATTCCAAGTATTTTTTCCTAACATCGCTGGCCGTAATCATAGATGGGAAAACAGTACCGGATTTTCAGTATTTGGGCAAAAACGCGAAAGCCGCCCGTAGGCGGCTCGTAGAGGAGAAGAACACGAAGTCCTTCAGAGGAACTTGAATCCGAGGCCTCGAAGGAGGCCAACGATCCCAAAGGCGATAAGAAGAAACGCTACCGCGTTGTGATCACCCCCGAAAAGCGGGTGCGGATATGCCATGGCTCCGTCAGGATGCAGCATGAAACCTCCGGGCAAGATGATAGCGCGATCCGGAAGAAAAAACAAACCTTGCCTACTCCTCAAAAGCTTACCCTCAATAAACACAAAACCACCCGTACGGTGGCATAGGATTCGGCACATCAGACTCGGATTACCCGAGCTTGAGGCCGTGATCAATCATCTGTTACTTACTGCGACAGAGACCCGCAGAAACGAACACCCCGAGGGTGAGTACCGCAGCAAGAAGCTGCTCTTCCACCGTGTGGCAATACGCGAACGTGGCAGGCGCATCTACGAACAATTCCATGGTAACCTCCGTTCCCTATAATAACAGAAAGAGTAGAAAAAGCCAAGCCTTCCCTACTCCTCAAACCTGCCGCCGTTCATTTCCGTGATGGTGTTCTCCAGTGCATCCTGCTCCATCTTG
>JAHFIZ010000061.1 GCA_023246145.1 Candidatus Uhrbacteria bacterium
CGGCCTGTTTGGCCACGTCTTTGCCGCGGCTTCTCACACTTCCTTTGACTGCGCCATCGTCTGTTTCGTAGTACACCACCACCGCTTCATAGCTCGCTTCAAGCATGGCATGAAGGAAGCCACTGATGCCGGAAATATCTTCTGAAGTGCCGCCGGCGTCTGCAATATCTTTGCGGGTAATGGCCGTGGCAATTCCGCCAAACGTAGAGTCAGTAAACAATCGCTCCATGGCCAGTCCCCAAAGGTGGAGCGCAGCCAGCGATTTATTCATCATGGTGCGGCGGACAATTTCCGGCAGATGCGCGCCAAGCTTTACGAGTTCCGCTGATGCATCAATAGCATCCGTGGTCGTGTTAGGAGTAGAAAAAAGTACCGTGTCCGTACAGATGCCGGTTAAAAAGCACTGAGCAGCACTCGCCGAAACTTCATACTTGGCAGCCTGCACAAATCGCCAAACCACGTCTGCAGAAGAGGCGGCTTTAGGTTCTACTACGTTCACGGTTCCGTAGAGCGGATTGCTCACGTGGTGATCAAAAACCACGAGCGGCACTTTCCGTTTCATGGTGGGCAGAAGCTTTTTGATGTATTCGCCATCTGAACAATCGCAGATGATGAGAAGATCTATCGATTCGTCCTTGAAAACTTCCGTGTCACGGCGAACCACGTTCAAGCCGGGAATGAAGGACAGCGCAGGGGGGAGGGGTTTAGGGGAAAAGACCTGAACGCGTTTTCGGGCGTCCGTAAGCACATGGAAAAGTCCCATGGTAGAACCCATGGTATCGCCATCAATTCGCTCATCCGTCAAAAGCAAAATATGCTCCGCTTCCGCGATCATTTCCTTCACTTTTTCGTGCAGAACAGAGTTCATAGGGATGGAGTACCTTACCCGAGCGGGGGAGAAGTGTAAAGCCCTTAGGGCCTCCACCCTGACGTCAGGAAGGGTCGAGTTTTCCACTTCCACGGGATGATCGGCCATGATGTAATGCAGGCAGAGAAAAGCTAGGCGCGGTAATTTATAGTCAAAACGGTTTTTCTCTGGTTATGGATATTCCAAACAAGCAATTAAAGGAATTGAAGAAGGATCTTGTCCAGGCTATTGGACAAACTTTTGACGATAGAATGGCTCTTGCTGCGGATTTGTTGCGACAAGAGATTCGTGCCTCTGAGGTACGAATTGAGGGAAAGTTTGATCGGAAATTGGAGGCTATGAAAGATGAGATAGTGAGCGGTTTTCATGACGTCATTGAATTTGGTGTTTTGTCTCAAATCGACGGGCTTGATAGACGAGTAACGGTTTTAGAGAAAAAGGTGAAGGTATAGGGTTTTCCCTCGGGAATATGTTAGACTTGCCCGAGCTATGTACCTGAAACGCCTTGAAGTCCAGGGATTTAAGACTTTTGCTAAAAAGACCGTTCTTGAATTTCCGGCCCCAAAGAATGGCCACAATCCTTTGACGGTGATTGTGGGACCTAATGGGTCTGGGAAATCTAACCTAGCGGACGCTATTCGCTGGTGTCTCGGTGAACAATCCATGAAGCACCTCCGCGGGAAGAAAACGGAGGATATTATTTTTTCGGGTTCTGAAGGTCGGTCCCGCTCCGGTTTTGCGGAAGTGACCATGGTTTTTAAAAATGAGGATCAGGCCATGAAGATTGATTTTGCGGAAGCGGCCATTACGCGTCGGCTTTATCGCGATGGAGAGTCCGATTATCTTCTCAATGGACAATCGACTCGCCTCGCAGATATCCAGTTGCTGCTAGCTGAAGCCGGAGTAGGGCAGCGCACCTACTCGGTGATCGGTCAGGGCATGATTGATCACGTTTTGACGAGTTCACCGGAGGAACGCAAGGTATTTTTTGATGACGCTACCGGTGTGCGCGGGCTCCAGATCCGCCGTCACCAGTCCATGTTGAAGTTAGAGAAGTCAGCGGTGAACCTACAGGAGGTCCAGATGCTCTTAGACGAGCTTGAGCCGCGTTTGAACATGCTGAAGCGTCAGGTGAAGCGTTTGGAGGAGCGCGAGACGGTAGAAAAGGCGCTGAAAGAATTGTCTCGTGATTATTACGCCACACTGTGGTGGAATTTGGTGGACGAAAAGAAAGCAATTGAAGCCAGAGTGAGCGTGGCAGATGAAAGGGTGCGTGCCAAGAAGGCCGAACTTGATGCGGGAGATAAGAAGTTGGCGGAAATGGAGAAGGGGGAGAGCGGTGGAGTAGTAGAGACGGGGATGAGCGGACTGCAGGATGCCTATAAGAAGGCGCAGGGAGAGCTGGCCGAAGCGCGCAAGGCGCACGTCATGGCTGAGAGAGAAATTGAGCTTGCTAAAGTGCGGGCGCAATCTTCATGGTCCCCACTGCCGCTGCAGGACATTATTGAAGAGGTAAAAACGCTCGCTTTTGGCCATGAGAATCTGTTGAAGCGTTTGAAGTCCATTAATTCGATCGAAGAGATTAGGGAATTGGAAAAAGAAGTGGAAGAAGCGGCGGGTCGGTCGAAGAAGTTGCGAGATCGTCTGATTAAACCCAACCCATCTGACTTTGCGGCTGATCCAGCAGCGCTCGCGGAGCTGAAAGCGACCGAAGAAATGATCGTCAAGGCCGAATCAAGAGTGAAGGAGGCTGAAGGAGCGATGGACTTGAAAGCAAAAGAAGCGAACGCTGCGAAGAGTGAAGTTTTTGCATTCCAGAGATCACTCCGTGCCATTCAGACGGAGCTCATGACGCTTGAGCAGGCTAGGAGCAGCATCAGCGTAGACATTGCGCGTGTAGAAACCCGGCAAGAGACGCTCTCGGACGAAATGCAAGAAATGTTTGGTGCGGCGTTTGTAAATGATGTTGGAAATACCGCGCCGTCATCCCGTTTACCAAACATGAATGAGGTTCATGAGGAGATGATGAAGCTCCGCCGTAAGCTTGAACTTATTGGAGGAATTGATGAGGAGGCAGTGAAGGAACACGGGGAAGTGGAGACGCGCTTCACCTTCTTGTCCACCCAAGTAAAGGATCTCCGCGAGGCTATTGCTTCAACGGAGAAGATTGTAGATGAACTGGATAAACAAATCCGCGAGCAGTCAGAAAAGGCGTTCAAAGCCATCAATGATGAATTTAAAAAGTATTTCAAAGTGCTCTTTGGCGGTGGAACCTGTTCCCTCATGAAAATGACGGAGGAGGAAGTAACTGCAGAGCAGGGGCCGACGTCCCTGTCGGCCCAGGGGGTTTCATTGGACCGATCGATGGAAGAGATGGCCAAAGAGCACAATGCAGAAGAAGCTCCTGATGCACTTCGTGCTCGCGTGGGCGCTCGGAAAGACGCCGTAGCTGGAATAGATATTCAGGCCACGCCTCCGGGCAAGAAATTAAAGGCGCTGAACCTGCTTTCCGGTGGTGAGCGCGCTTTGACCTCCATCGCACTTCTCTGCGCCATCATGGAGACGAATCCGAGCCCTTTCGTTGTACTCGATGAAGTGGATGCGGCGCTCGATGAATCGAACACCGTGAGGTTTGCGAATATTTTAAATGAACTCAGATTGCACACGCAGTTTATTGTGGTGACTCACAATCGAGCCACCATGGAAAAGGGGGACACGCTGTACGGAGTAACCATGGGCAATGACGGCGTAAGCTCGCTTTTGTCCGTAAAAATTGAAGACGTAGCTACACAAGGCGCCAGAAGATAGTCATTAAACGAGGAACGACCGGAGCCCAGGGGGATCCGGTCGTACTTGTTGTTCCGCTCACTAGCTCTCCGCTTCACGCTTGAAGCGAATGACCTGCGGATAGTCCACGAGGTGAGCGGGGTTGATCTGGATGAAACTCACGACGTTCCGGTGGAGCCGAACACGCATGAGCTCTCCGCGAAGCGCGCGTTCGCTGACGAGCGTGGAGAGCATTTCGCCCCTACCCGCGAGAGCGTGCTGTCCCCGGGCCAGGATCACCATGAGCGCAGTGGCTTCACGGATGCTCGGCAGCCGCCAGCTCGGATCTCGGAGATCGAGTGGCGTCATGTTGGGGTGGCGGGCGAATCCTTCGGGCCCGATGCGGGACTTCCGGGGTTCCGCCATGGACCATCCTTCATCCCCCTTCTCCTTGCACCATTCGTGCCATTCGCTGAAGTCATTCGTCACGATCTTGACTCCGAGCTTTCCATTCGAGAGGTGGGCTTGGAGTTCCATGATCGAGAGCGAAGGCCTCGGGAAAGCGAGGAGCGAGGTTTTTGAGCCTTCTTCAGAGGGTACCGACGAGACGGGGAACGTCTCGTAGAGACCTTCATGCTCGAGAAGCGTGCGCATGTCGTTGGGCGACAGCACGGTCGGGACATTGCTGGGCTGAGTGAGCAAACGTCGAGCAAGCATCAGATACCTCTGGGTGAAGTCAGACCGCGGGATGCGGCTGAGATGCGGTCTGAGGTTAGCCAAATTTTTGGCTTTTGTCAAGAAAATATCAAAGAATACGGGCTTTACTTTATTCAGAAAATGCTGTAGTATTGGCCCCTTATGAAGCCTTCGTTTTCTCCACGGAAGCCATTTCGCACTTCTCGCCCGGCCCCAAAGGCTAAACGGGATGAGCTTGGCTTTGAGGAAAAGACCAGCTGGGAGCCGGTAGCCAAGTGGTACGGCCAGCACATGAAGGAGGAAGATACGTTTCAGTCAGAAGTTATTTTTCCAGGTGCGCTCCGCCTTCTTGCCCCTAAGCGCGGAGGAAAATACTTGGATATTGCCTGCGGTGAAGGTTCTTTTGTCCGCGCGGTAGCGAACGCTGGGGGAGAGGTAACCGGTTTTGACCTTTCTTCCAGCCTCATCAAGCAGGCTGAAGGCAAAAATATTCGCGGCGCAAGTTTTCGCGTAGCGAATGCCAAAGATTTTGCTCGCTATTTTGATGTCGCATCCTTTGACGGCGCCTCTTGTAACCTGGCTCTGCAGAACATTTCCGAGCTTTCCGCAGTTCTCGCTGATGCCGGTAAAGTTTTGAAACCTGGCGGATCATTTGTCATGGTTATTAACCATCCCATGTTCCGCATTCCGCGTCAGACCGGTTGGGGATTTGATGAAGGCCGAGGTCTTTTGTACCGCCGCGTAGACAGCTATCTTTCTCCAAATGAAATTCCTATTGTGGCGAACCCAGGACAGGGCCACAAGAGTGCGGTGACATACTCTTTCCATCGCCCACTTG
>JAHFIZ010000012.1 GCA_023246145.1 Candidatus Uhrbacteria bacterium
TTTGCATGATCCAACCGCCACGGAAGAACACAGATCAGGGCTGACCGAGCGCGCGAGAAAAATTCGAGCGATTATTTTTACAGATTATCCGGAGAAGACTCCGCAATTGCCAAACCTTGAAACGCGCGTACTGCCATTGGCGCTCATGGACGTTCACGGGGAAATGACGGTTTGCGGAAATAGAGTGGCCTTCTTTTCTTATGAGAGCGACATGATTGCGCTCGAGATTCATTCGCCAGCTATTGCTGGAACGTGCAGGGCTGCGCTTGAGCTGGCCTGGAAAACAGCGGGGGAGTTAACAAAAAAGGTTCCATAAAAAGACTTGACCCCGGCATCCAGATGGACGCCGGGGTCAGTTATTCGGAAAAGATACCGTCGAGGGGAATGGCCTCGTTGATCCTTTCCGACGCGTTCTCGAGTTCCGGACCAAGTCCTGCGAGCTCGAGGACGATGAAGAGCATCAGAGCGAGTGAGCCGAGGAAGAAGGGAAGGGAGATGAGCCCGAGCGCGAAGTTGAACAACCGCTCGAACAAGCTCTCTTCTGGAGGATCCGGGTGGTCTGCTTTCCACCACCCAAATCCCACAAACATTCCCTTGTAGCTCAGCCACATCACGGCCAGGAGCACGATCACGGAGATCGCGACCTTCACGGGACTCGCGTGGTTGAGTGCGAAACTGCACCCCACCACGAACACGATCGCTCCAATAATGTATTTGAGGCCAGTTCCGCCGATGCCGGCGAGGGCGCTGCCCTGGTGGCCGGTAGCTTTGACGCCACCACCACCGTGGTCACCACCGTGACCGTGTCCATCAGACATTTCTCACCAGGGGGACAGAAGTTTCTTTACACCTTTCTGGAGAACAGGGGCTCAGTGATCGGCCGAAGACGATATGTGCCGTGACGATCTAAGATGGGAGCAGATAGCCTGAGCCATGTACTCCACCGGATTATCGGATACGTGCCCCCGCTTGCGCGGAAACGCGTATCCATCTCTTTCCTCCAGAAAGGTATAAAGAACGTTTCCCCCTTCCAGACAGAAGATGCTCCTTCTGTCCGGGAGGGGACGACTCACGACCGGGTGTCGTGAGTCAGTCGGTGGTCGGCTCCGGTTCGGAGTCGTGCGAAAACTGCGCGCAGTTGAGATCGTGGTCGTCATCATTCGCTTCAGCGCCAACGATGTACACGATCAGCGTCCCTAGCGGCGCGCCATCTTCGTCCAACTCCTCGAGCTGACCTGATTCGTCTCTTCCGAGCATGTAATCCTCCCGCACATTCCACAACTGTTTTATGGAATCTGCGGGATATGCAAAAGCTTCACGGTCCTCCAACCGGATTTTTGCATAGATTCTTAAACGAACCGGGAATGATAGCAAAAAAATGGGGTTTTGTCAAGGAGAAAATGCCATATTTAAGCTAATATTAGCCACATAGTCGACTATGGGGTAGAAGGGGTAAAGGGGGTAAAAGGGGTAATTTATAACGCGTGGTTCAGAACCCCCTCTACCTCCTCCTACCCCCTCAACCCCCGTGCTATAATCTCTCCACATATGCACGCGGTTTTTACGGATGTTATTGGCCATGAATTGCAGTTGTCTTATCTTTCCCAGGTCTTGGAGCGAGATTCTTTGGCGCATGCCTACGTTTTTTCTGGTCCGCGAGGAGTGGGAAAAACGGCTATTGCGGAACGTTTGGCGGCAGCCTTATTAAATACATCAGTTAAGGGACTCGGCCTGCATCCGGACTTCATGCGTATTGGCCGCCCCCTTGAAGAGACAGAAGGCGGAAGAAAACGAGATATTCCCACGGAGAGTGTTAAGGAGCTTTGCGGCCGCCTGTCACTCGCCGCCCTGCACGGCACAAAAGTAGCAATCATTGATGATGCTGACGGCATGAACGTCTTTGGCCAGAACGCACTTTTGAAGACGCTTGAAGAACCTTCCGGCAAAGCGATTGTGATTTTAGTGACGGAAGATGTAGATGCTTTGCTGCCCACTATTCGTTCTCGTGCCGTGCCGCTCGCGTTTCCTAGAGTTTCCACGCCCGTACTTGAGAAGGGATTAATTGATCGCGGCATCTCTTCATTCATTGCTCGTGAATCCGCCGTTCGCTCGCTCGGTCGACCGGGAGTGGGGCTCATGCTGACAGAAGAGGGGAAACTCGAGGCCTTGAAAGAAGAGGAGGCAAAGATCCGGGCCTTCCTGGCGGCGCCGCTGTATGAAAAGATTTCTCTCTCCGGCATGATTGCTAAGAATGCAGGAGCTGATGAGCGAGAAAAATGGTTGGAAGATATTGCCTTTGCTCTCCAGAGTGAAATTTCAGAAGATCCGGGATCCCGTGCACGTGCCCTTTCTGCGCTTCTTGAGACACGCGAATATTTATCACAAAACGTGAATACTACTTTAGCCCTTGAGCATATAGCTCTGTCTCTATGAAAACGCAAAAAGTATTGGTAGCAGCGGCGCTCCTTCTGATGACGGGAGCCGGATGTTTGGGCGGATCTGCCACTAAAAGTGCCACGGGCGGTGTCTGGAGCACCGCAAACGGCGGGAAAAGCTGGACGGCTATGAACGTACTTCCTACGGCATCTGCTGTCAGCAGTATTGGTTCTGTGGACGTACTGTCTCTCACGCGTGACCCTTCCGATGAGAAGGTTCTGTACGCTGGAACTAAGGCGAGCGGACTCCTTTACTCGCTTGATGGCGGATTGTCTTGGCAGCGGCCACCGGAGGGAGATGCCTTCACGGTAGTTCGTTCAGGATCTGTCCTTGATGTAGCGGTTGATCCTAAGGATCCTTGCACCTATTACGTTTTGAAAACTGATCGTTTGCTGAAGACTGTTACTTGCGGACGGTCATTCGATGATTCCTACGTGGAGACGCGGACGGATGAGAAACTGACGGCACTCGCCCTTGATTGGTATAACGCCAAAAATGTTTGGGTAGGGAATACTGCTGGAGACGTGCTTCGTTCCACTGACGCGGGTGCCAACTGGGCTGCAGTGGACCGTGTAAAGGATGACGTGAGCGCAATTGAGGTCAGTAACGCTGACAGCCGTGTGGTGGTAGTGGGCACGCTCAGAAATAGTGTCTTCCGTACCACGGATGGTGGAGCTACTTGGAATACCCTGGAAAAAGATTTCCAGACTTTTGCGCAGGCTGACCGCGTGCACGGGTTTGCGCAGAGTGCTGACGGCAAGACTCTGGTCTTAAGTAGCGATTACGGAATCTTCCGCTCTACAGATAACGGCGGCACCTGGCAGCCTTTGTCTCTCGTGACCGCGCACGGTGAAGTAAAGATTTATGCCGTGGGCGTAGCACCTAAGGACGGCAACACCATTGTGTACGGCACGGACTCCACCTTCTACCGCTCTACATCAGGCGGATCATCATGGAATACGGAAGAGCTTCCTACTTCCCGTGCTGCTTCTGCCATATTGTTCTCGAATACTGACGCAAGTTCACTTTTGCTCGGCGTGCAGGCGATTGAGAAGAAGTAAGAAGTGGGCCGTTGACGCATCTCCTGATCCCCACTAAACTCACTTTACTATGTCCGTAAACGATGATTTTAAGCCGCAATTTGAAAAGATTACCGAGCGTTTGATGGAAGAACTGGCCACGCTCCGCACGGGGCGCGCCACGCCTGCGCTGGTTGACCATATTCAGGTGGAAGCCTACGGCACCATGCAGCCTGTGAAAGCGCTCGCTTCCATGAGTACGCCGGATGCCAAGACTTTAAACATTGAGCCGTGGGACCAGTCCGTCATTAAGGCTATTGAGAGCGCTATCCGCGCGTCTGATATTGGTGTGAATCCGGTAGTAGACGGCAAGACCATCCGTCTCATCATGCCTATGATGACAGAAGAGACGCGCCATAAGATGGTGAAAATTGTGCATGAGAAATTGGAAGATGCTCGCGTGCACGCTCGTAAAGTTCGTGAAGAGGCAAAAAAGCAAGTGCAGAACATGGAAGGCGGAGAAGACGCTGTGCGCAAAGAGCAGGAGAATCTTGAAAAGATGGTAAAGGAATATATTGCCAAGATTGACGCTCTGGGTGAAAAGAAAGAAGCGGAAGTAATGTCTATCTAGCAGAGGCAAGCAATATGAATGTTTCCATGGATACACTGGTGACGCTGTGTAAGACGCGGGGTTTTGTTTTTCCGGGCTCTGACATCTACGGAGGATTGGCCAACAGCTGGGATTACGGTCCACTTGGTGTAGAGCTTAAGAACAATATTAAACAAGCGTGGTGGAAGAAATTCGTCACGTCTCGTTTGGACATGGTGGGAATTGATGCTGCGCTTCTCATGAACCCAAAAGTTTGGGAAGCATCCGGACACCTCGCCACGTTTACTGATCCGTTGGTCGAATGTAAAACGTGCCATGAACGATATCGTGCTGATCAGATTGACCTCACTGCTGCCTGCGCAAAATGCGGCAACAAAGGAACTTTTACCGAACCAGCTGCCTTCAACATGATGATGAAGACTTGGCTTGGTCCTAAGGAAGATGCAACGGCTACGGCGTATTTCCGTCCGGAGACTGCCCAGGCTATGTTTGTGGACTTCGCTCAGGTCCTAACTGCTACTCGCAAGCGTGTTCCTTTCGGTATCGCACAGGCCGGTAAGGCTTTCCGTAACGAGATTACACCGGGAAACTTTATTTTCCGTCAGCGCGAGTTCGATCTCATGGAGTTTGAGTATTTCATCCATCCGAACGATTGGGAGAAATCTTTTGAGTATTGGCTCGCTCAGATGCATGAGTGGATTAAGGAATGTGGCATCGATGCGTCCCGCGTACATGAGCTTGAAGTATCGGCAGAAGATCGAGCGCATTATTCCAAGCGCACGGTCGACCTTGAATTCGACTACCCATTTGGCAAGAAAGAACTCTATGGGTTGGCGTATAGAACTGATTTCGATCTGAAAAATCATGCGGAGCATTCCGGGGCGAAGCTTGAATACACGGATCCGATAACGAACGAAAAGTACCTGCCACATGTCATTGAGCCGGCTATGGGACTTGATCGAACCTTCTTAGCTGTTCTTCTTTCTGCCTATGAAGAACAAGATGTAGATGGCGAAAAACGAGTGGTCCTTCACCTTCCAAAGCACTTGGCGCCGACGAAGGTTGCGGTTCTCCCGCTTTCAAAGAAGGAGGAACTCTCTTCTGTCGCTCAACCACTGGCTGAAAAGCTCGCCAAACTTTTCCGTACGGAATATGACGAAACCCAGTCCATTGGAAAGCGTTATCGCCGGCAGGATGAAATCGGCACGCCGTTCTGTGTGACGGTGGACTTTGAGACGCTGACGGATAATGCGGTGACGGTGCGGGAACGGGATAGTATGAAACAGGAGAGAGTGCCTATTGCTGAGCTTGAAGCGTACTTGCGGAAGAATCTTGAATAGTCGGGAAAGCTGGGGAAAGTGGGAAAGATGGGTATAGAGAAATTCCCAATTTTCCCAACTACCCCAATTTCCCCACCCAACTATGTTTACACTTCACGGTTTAAAGAACGGCGCACGAGTACTTCTTGCGCCTATTGAGGGAACAGAAGCTGCCACAATCCTCGTCATGTTTAAGATTGGATCACGGAATGAAGATCTGAAAGTTTGGGGCGGATCCCACTTCATTGAGCACTTGATGTTTAAAGGTACGGCCAAGCGTCCGGAGACTATTGCCATTACCAAAGAGCTCGACCGTTACGGCGCGGAATACAATGCCTACACCGGAAAAGACATGACGGCGTATTACGTGAAGATTGCCGGACAAAAGCTTCCCGTTGCCGTTGATTTGCTCCACGACATGTTGTTTAACTCGCTCTATAAAGCGGGGGAGATGGCTAAGGAGAAGAACGTCATCATTGAGGAGATTAAGATGTATGAGGAGAACCCCATCATGCACCTTGAGGATCTTTTGGAAGAGGCCATGTTTGAAGGCCACACTTTGGGCCGCAACATCGCTGGTACGGCCAAGTCCATGACGGCCATGAAGCGGTCTGATGTTATTGCCTACCGAGACGCGTACTACGTTCCGGAGAATACGATCATTGTGGTTTCTGGAAAGTATCCGCCGGATATCATGGCGCGTTTGGAAAAGAGCTTTGGCAAGGTGAAACACGGCAAGAAGCGCGTCTATGATGACGTGTATCTTGACCCAGGCACGCACCCGGTTCGCGTTCGCCGCCAGTTTAAAGATTTGAAACAGATTCAGGTGGCACTTGGCTTCCCGCTCCCTGGCCGCATGCATGAGGATATGCCAGCAATTAAATTGCTCGCCACTATTCTTGGCGGAACCATGAGCTCACGCCTCTTTATTGAGGTGCGTGAAAAGCGCGGGCTTTGTTATAACGTGCGCGCTACTACGGATGGTTATGATGATGTAGGTACCTTCACCGTGCGCGCGGGACTTGATGCTAGCCGTTTGTCACTTGCTTCAAAGACCATTGTGAACGAATTAAAGAAGGTGGCCAAGAATGGCGTGACGGCTGCTGAGCTCCAGATGGCTAAAGATAATATCCAGGGAGGTCTGACGCTCCAGCTTGAGGATTCTTCTAACCGTGCGGAATTCTATGGCCGCCAAGAGCTCTTTGAGGGCGCCGTAGAGACCATGGAGGAGCGCATGAAGAAGTACATGAAGGTGTCATTGAAAGATGTACAGCGCGTAGCAAAGGAGTATCTTGACTTCAATCGCCTGTCACTGGCTGCTATTGGTCCCTATAAGACGGATGCGGATTTGTTGAAACACTTTCCGAAGGAGATACAGAAATAATGAGGTAGAAGGGGTAAAGGAGGTAGAGGGGGTAATGAATCACTCAAAAAAGAAACTTTTACAGAGTTAGTAATACCCCCAATACCCCTTCCTACCCCCTTTACCCCCCCCCGCATATGAAATACATCATTGCCAACTGGAAGATGAATCTCGGGATCCGAGAGTCCGTGGCTTTGGCGCGCGGCACGCTTCATGCGTTGCAGGGCAAAGAGAAGGTGCCTGAAGTGGTGGTATGTCCAAGCTTCACTGCGCTTGCGGAAGTGCGGAAGACGCTTTCCCGTACACGAATGTTTTTGGGTGCGCAGAATGTGGGCCCAGGACGCGCGGGCGCTTTCACCGGGGAGGTGGGCGTATCTCAGCTTGAGGACATTGGCTGTACCTTTGCTATTGTGGGCCATTCCGAGCGCCGATCATTAGGTGAGACAGACTCGACTATAGGAAAGAAACTCGCGGGATTGTACGAGACAGGGAATATCACGCCCATTCTTTGTGTAGGGGAATCAAAGGACGTTCGGGATGCCGGAGAGGCAGAGAAGTTTGTAAAAAAGGAATTGAAGGATGCGCTGTCAGGGCTCAAGATCGGCCGCCGCCGGAAGCTGCTTATTGCTTATGAGCCACTCTGGGCTATAGGTACTGGCAAGCCCGCCAGTGTCCTTGAGATAGTCCCCATGCAGGAAATGATCCGGAAGGTGGTTACGGACATTACGGGCGTAGACGGGGCAGATCTGGCGGTTTTGTACGGCGGCTCTGTGGATACAGAAAACGCCTATGGCTTCCTCAGAGAGCCTTCCATAGACGGCTTATTGGTGGGCGGAGCAAGTTTGAAGATTCATGACATTCATGCCATTATTGAATCCGCCTGTGAAGTAATGACTGCCCAGGAAAGCCTATGATTTTCACCATTATTCTCATTGCTGTTCTCGTGATCGCTCTTGGTGTTTTTGCGGTTGTTGTTTTTAGGAAATTGCCACAGCTTAAGGTCCTTGATCCCTCTTCATCTCGTGAAGCTAAAGTAAAGGAACTCAAACAGAATATTCTCCGCAACCGTCTTACCCGCGTAACGGCGGGGAGGGTCACCACGCTTTCCACCACCATGGGTGCACCTCTGCGTATTATGCAGACTCTTGTGCGTGGTGCCGCCGCTAAGCTGACGGCGCTTGAACGCTCATATTCTGATAGGCAGAAGTCCGGGAAGACTAAACTAGCGGGAACGGAGATCCACTCCATTCTGGAAGAAACGCGTTCGCTCGTGAATGCAGAGAAGTATGAAGAAGCGGAAAAGCGTTTGATCGAGCTCATCAGCCTGGACCCCAAGAATGCTGCGGCATACGAGGTGTTGGGCCGTCTCTACATTCTAACCAAGAATTATACGAACGCTCGGGAGACTTTCATGTTTGTGCTCAAGCTTTCTCCTAAGGACGCGAGTGTGCATGCAAGCTTGGGAGAGATTGCCGAGCTCGAGGGCGATCTGAAGAAAGCGTTTGAATATTTCGGCAAAGCCAAAGATCTGAATCCTAACAATCCAAAGTACCTAGACTTCTACATTGAAGCCGCTATAGCCAACGAGGATTACTATGAAGCGGAACAGGCAGTGGCTAAACTTACAGAAGTGAATCCGCAGAATCAAAAAATTCCGCTGTTCACGGAACGTATCAAAGACGGAAAAAAAACGAAGTAGGAATTCCTACTTCGTTTCTTTATGTGGCTCGTGTTTGCCGCAGGTGGAGCAGTGCTTAGAAAGTTCCAAGCGATCCTTCAGCGTCTTCTTGTTTTTCTTAGAGCGGTAGTTCAGCGACTTGCAGACCGTACACTCAAGTTTGATGAGATTATCCTGGGACATAGTTGTTGGTAAAACAATGCGGGAATGTTACAGAAATGAGCCAAATTTGTCAAATAATGTATGGAGCCGACAGTCGGGCTTGAACCGACGACCTACGGTTTACAAAACCGTTGCTCTACCAGCTGAGCTATGTCGGCAGGCTCCAAAACGGGTCAGGAAGCGCCAAAAGAGTAACATAAAGAGAATTGACGGTCAAAGGTCTGTTTGTTACACTTTGCCAGTTGTTTTAAGGATTTCACTGTTCCCAGTGCCCGAGCGATAGCGAGGGCAAGGCGAGCGGCCGACAGACGACAGTGAGGACAAGGTGTTACGATCGCCGTCCGAACGACAGCCTGTCGGGCAAGCGAGCACGCCGCGGTAGCTCAGTTGGTAGAGCGCATCCATGGTAAGGATGAGGTCTCGGGTTCAAGCCCCGACCGTGGCTCCATCAAAAAACCACCCCTAGAGGGCGGTTTTTTGTTTGATCCTTTGGTAGACTTCATCCTCAGTCCCGGTAGCATCTATGGTGTGCCAGCGGTCTTTGACGAGGGGGTGAGTAGATAGCACTCGGTAGCCTTCACGGCAGCGCTCGTGGAAGTCTAGGGGAAGAGACTCGAACTTGTCGCCTTTGGCATCAAAGGTTCGCTGTACGGCCACTGCAGGATCAAGGTCCAGTTCGATGATGACGTCTGGCAGGTGGCCTTCAATCGCTGCACTATTGATTTCGAGAATCTTCTCAAGACCAAGTCCTCGACCAAAGCCTTGCCAGGCTACGCTTGAAGCAAAAGAGCGATCGGAAATGACGATGCCGTTATTAGCGAGCGCGGGGGCTACTACTGAGCGGAGAGACTGGGCGCGGGCGGCGGCAAAGAGGTAGGCCTCGCAGACGGGTTCCATATTTTCTCCAAAGGGCGTAGCTTGGGCGAGTAACCGAATAGCTTCGGCAATATCGCTGCCGCCCGGTTCACGAGTCCAAAGTACGGAACGATCGGGGAACTGCTGTTTTAGCTCGGCTGCCAGACGTTTAGACTGGGTGGTTTTGCCGCTGCCTATGAGGCCTTCAAAGACGATGTACATAGTTTTGCTCATGCTATCATGACAACAATTTTTCTACCCAAAGATATGCAGAGGATCGTTCCTATTTCGTTATTCATTATACTGGCGCTGTTCGTTATTGGTTTTGCTATCGGCAGCCGAGGCTCTGTCGACCGCCCTGTGCAACCCATATATGGATCGGGAAATCATGAGAAGGATTTTTATGATCAAGCATATGAGCGCGGGGAGGGGGAGCCGGTGAAGGCGGTAACGTCGGCAGTCGTTGCACATCATCTCCTGATTGCCGATAAAATGGCAGAACTTTTTGAGGATATAGGGAACGAGAAGACGAAAACGGTGATCGTAGTGGGTCCGAATCATTTTTCTGTGGGCGTTTCTCCCGCGCAAATTACCTTTGGTAATTACGAAACGGTCTACGGTGTGGTCGAAAATAATGTCGATGGCGATGAAAAACTTCTCGCGGCAAGCTCGATTCTGAAACACGAAGAAAAAGCATTCTCTAATGAACACAGCATTTATACGCTGACACCGTTTATTAAACGATCGTTTCCGAATGCGAAGATCATCCCGATCATTGTGCACAATAAACTATCGGCCGCTGATGCTTGGAAGTTAGGTTCGACTATTGCCAAGACTTTTCCTGACGCGGTACTGATTGCAAGCGTGGACATGACGCATTATCACGATCAGGCGTTTACCGATCAGAACGACGCCGTTATCCTCGACCGCATAGAACATGGATGGAAGTGCAACGGTTTGCCCTGTACGGATGACGTAGAGATAGACTCAAACGCCTCTATGAGAATTCTTTCGGCCTTCAATGAGGCCAGGCAGTCCACTGCTTGGCACCTTACTGATCACGATAGTTCCATGTTGATCGGGGCGACTACGAATCCCGCGGATAACACCAGCCACATTTTGGGCTATTTCACAAAGGAATAAATAGGCTATACTCCAAGCAATTCTTTATCTTTTTTATGGCTACTTCAGAACAGATTCCGTCACGTCCCGCTATGACCGTTCCGCCGCCACCCAAGCCGCCGGTTCATCGCGTGGCCATAGTCCTTTCACTCCTCGCTATTGTGGCCGCAACAGCACTCGTGGCGGGCGTAGTGCTTGGCGCTAAGTATGGGGCACCAAAGGTGAGCTATGAGATAAAAACTGAAGTGCCTGAGGAAGTGGATGGCACGGAGACGCCGGTGGATACGAATGATGGAGTGGTAGAGGAGCCGGTCGTTACGGGGGATCTTGAAATTGTCTGGAGGTCTCCAGCGGATCAGGATACACGTTCGGTGAACTTTTATTTCAGACAGTGGTGGGAGTGTCTGCATAATGGGGAGCCAGCGTCAGATGGATACTCAGCAAAGATTTTGGGCGATTTTTCTTCAGGAAAGTATGAGGGGAAGTATCTTGTAGAAGAGATGGCTAAACCGGCGGGCCTGGGGGAGACTCAAGACCGTTATTTGGTCATAGAAGAACCCAAGTCAGACCTTAACCCCGTTATTCTGACGCACTACCGCATGATAGATGAGGGACCGTATGGCGTGGCGGGCATGTTTGAATCGGTTGATAGCGCTCCCTTTGTAGGTGTACATTTTTCAGATGAGGTTATTCCAGAGCTTACGTATGCTTCCAGGGTAAAATCCATGGACGGAAAGAGTGAATTCAGATTCCTTGGTAAGGGACAATTGCTTGAGCGTATTAAGCTTGCAGATTACCCCGTGGCTGTGACGCTTCAAGACGGCACCAAACTTTACGCAGATAATGGAAAGTCTGTAGACGGCTTCTATTTCTTGCCGAATGAATTTTTGGCCAGATCCGTAGACGGTAGGGCGCTCTGGTATGACATAGAAGTGGCTTTTTATCCGGTAACTGAAGATACGCAAAAGCCTGCAGAACTTTCCCTTGTTTGGAATGATGGAACTACCAATACGGAGGTGTACTTCAAGGAGGCTCAAGGAGGCTGCGGATTCTTTTCGCAGACAAACGTAGTAACCAAGGTTCCGGAGTTGGTAGAGGGCGGCCATCTTGCTGGTGGGGCTAAGGAAGTTGTCTTCGTTCCAAAGAATTACGAAGATCCCGTTCTGTCCATGGATGATTTCAATAACTGGAAATACTCGCATGAGGGCGGAACGATGGCGGACTTCATAAAGACGCACCCATACTTCTTTTATAAAGACAGTCTGGGACGTTGGGTAAAGTTTATAAACATCTCGGCCATGTCCGCGGCAGAGTGTGGCAAGCCAGTCATCTATCTCTATCCAGAGAAGACTACCGATCTGACCGTGAATCTCGCGCCGCAGGGAGGATTCACAAAGACGGAACCGGCGTATGGCAACGGTTGGAATGTGACGGCTTCACCTGATGGAACACTCGTTAATAAAGCTGACGGCAAGACGTACCCGTATCTTTTCTGGGAGGGACGCGGCGGTATGTACCAGTCACCGGATAAATATTGGGTAGTAGCTGAGAAAGATGTGCCGAACTTCCTTACTTCAACTCTGGCCAAGCTCGGCCTGAATGAAAAAGAGACGGCGGACTTCATGGAATTCTGGGCTCCGCGCATGACGGGATCTCCGTACTACAAGATTGGTTTCCATGGCACCAATGTCATGAATGCTCTGGCGCCGATGAAGATTTCTGAGGCTCCTCAGTCAGTCCTGCGCATCCTCATGGACTACGTGCCGCTCGCAAAAGCCGAACCAAGCAATCCGCCAATTCTCCCTAAGCCCTTTGTACGTAATGGCTTTACGGTAGTGGAGTGGGGCGGGGTACTGCGGTAACCGGGAATAGCTGAAGACCGCCGTAGCACGCGGTGGTCTTTGTGTATGCTAAGAATTGACAATGCACCGACATTGATGTCTAATGTTTAGCTACGTCGTGTCCATTTCGGACCACGTAGACGCGCATTGTTTCTTTCACAACTGAGGTGAACTGTGAAAATTCTTCCTGGCTTTTCCGACTACACCGACCCGATGTGGGTTACTTGGAAGATGATGGACAACACGAACGCGATTCGTGGGCTGATGGAAGAGACTCGTCTCACCGTCCAGCCCGCGCAGGGTCCGGCCGAGTTCCATGTAGACATTGACCTGGAGCAGCTCGCTGACGCGCAGCACGAGGCGGCTTACGAGAACAGTCTGCACATGGAACAGATGCGCGAGGATCAGCAGACGACCAACCTGGTTCTGACTGACATCCGTGATTATCTCCGCACTGATTTGACCAGGGCTGCGGCGGAGCAGTTCGAGCGTCTGCAGGATATCCAGGATGCCATGGGGTCGCTGTCGGAGAATCTGTCCGAGCGTCTGCAGGATATCCAGGATGCCATGGGGTCGCTGTCGGAAAATCTGTTCGAGCTCGATGCGCGCGCGGCAGATCGTCACGAAGAGATGCTGCGGACTGCTCGATCGAAGTATGGCAATCAGGCCAACGAGCGGTATCAGAGCGCATGGCTGCACTTCAAGACCGGCGAAATGAGTCAGGCGTCAGACCAATTGAAGATGGTCTTCAAGAAAGTCTCCACGCATCCGCCGGGCTGGATTCTGTCCGGACTTATCTATCAGCGCTGTGGTCGTGCGGATCTCGCGCGTCAGGCGTTTGCCAAGGCAGCGTCCTACGCGTATCACGGTGGCCAGGCAGACGAGCATGCCGCTGCGGTCATCGCGGCGGTTCAGCTCGAACGGACCGTTCGTAACTATTCTGGTGCCGCGCAGATCCTGCAGGTGGCCCTCGCCGCTGTGGGAGAAACCGGTAAACACTACGCGCAGTTCAGCTACGAGGCGGTCGAGATGCTCCTTGAAGATCCAACCTGCACTGGTACGCCGGAAGAGCTGGCGAGCGCTTTGGAGGAAAATGTTCTCAACAAGCGTCCCGACTTCCTGGACAAAATCGCTGCCTCGCCGAAGTGGGAAGAGGTGCTCAAGGTTCGTCCATTCTGGCGCTTCGGCAACGCGCCGTATCGTCAGCTCATGGAAGGCCTCCACCGTTTGAAGGTCCATCTGGCCGATGGCCGGTATTGGCCAGTGCTCGTCGCCGGGGAGACGACCTACGACGAGCTCTTCCAGGTGCTGCAGGGTGGCACGATCGCTCACCCGCACCAGTTGAGCTACGCGCTCGAACAACTGCAGGGAATCGTGGTTCGGGGTGGAGATCCCGTCATCGAGGCGAGTCTGTACTTCCCGTGGCTCGAGCAGATTGCCCTGTACGTGTCGCAGCAGTATCCGGCGCTCGATCCGCGTAGTGGAAGGGTCTACGACGTCGTCCAACGTCCCATCAGGTTGTGGGAAGGCGCGGCGGGGGAAGGAACGTTGTTCCCGAACCTGTGGCTGCCCATTATGAAGGCGGCTCTGGCCGGCCCGGATTGCTCGAAGTACTTGTTTAATTTTCTGGATAGGGTGTTGCCGAACGTCGTCCGTGCCTATCCCGAGATTCGTAACCGGATCGCGCGTGATCCCGAGTTCCAGATCTGTCGTGATATTCGGCGGTGGACCAAGCTTGGAAACTCTCCGACGGCTCCGCTCCTCGAGGCGATTGATGGGATTGTGAGCCGGGGAAAACGTTTCGAATACGACGTGCGTCTGGCGACTGGCGCCGGAAATCACATCAACGATGGCAAGCTCGTTGATGAAGCGACCAAGAACTACTTGATCGGCGTGTATCGTCAGACGTTCGGTCTGGTCGGCGCGCCGAGCGCTCTCCTTCTGTCTCCTGATCCGTCGTTCCCGTTGCCGCCCTTCCCGGGACTCTGGAGTGTGCTCTTGGACGCCCTCGTCCACGACTAGAAAAGTGCCCGGTGGTGTACTACCACCGGGCATTTATAATTAAAGAAGATGCTCAGTGGAGCCTCTTGGACGAAATGGGGCCTCCTATGGCGGAGATAGCATAAAATGAATAAAGCTAGGGACTTGAAAAGATCGGAATGGTCGGCTATAGTGTGGCCGCAATCCCCGGGTCGATACCGAAGTGGTCAAACGGGGGAGACTGTAAATCTCCTGGCTCACGCCTTCGAAGGTTCGAACCCTTCTCGACCCACCACAAAATCGCTTAATTTTGGACATCTCGTTGTCGTCGGTTCCGTGCCCTCCTCGCCGTACTTTTCCAAGTACGCCTCGTCGGGTACTCACCGTCTCCTAGAGCTGCCCTAAAATTAAGCGATTTTGTATTCCCAGATAGGTTTTCTGTTTACAAATAGGCGTATTTCTAGTATAGTCGTTCGGTCAAGAAGCCTTTAGGGGAGTAGTGAAATGGCTATCACAGAGGTCTCCATCCCTCCCTTCGCGAAGGGAGGGATCCAAACCTGACTTGTCCGAATATGAGCTTCGTCTATCTTCTCCAGAGTGAAGTCGATGACACCTTTTATATCGGATCGACAGAGGATGTAACTAAGAGACTTCGAGAGCATAATCGTGGTGAAATGTACTACACTCGTCGAAAGATGCCCTGGAAGCTTCTGTATTACGAAGCCTACGGAACGCAGGCTCTAGCCCGAGAACGAGAGAGACAACTAAAACGTTTTGGATCTGCGTATACAGCTCTTTTGAAAAGATTGAACTTAAAGTGAAAAGTTGCTGATAGGGGAGTAGTGAAATGGCTATCACAGAGGTCTCCAAAACCTTTATTCAGGGTTCGAATCCCTGCTCCCCTGCCAAGAGCTTTTTACGGGTTTCCCCGCTCCACTGCCATTCGTTGATTCGGACGGTGATGTACAAGCCAACTGCTAAAAGCTCGTTACCCCGTGTGGCGGTTTTTTAAAATATGAACCGACCAGACAGACACGAAGCAATAATTATTGGTGCGATTTCGGATTGTGAGAGCATACTAGAACTTATTAGTGAAGACATGCATTACCGGGGTGTTCCCTACTTTTTCACTCATTACTTCGTTGCGTGCAGGCAATTAGTTTGGTATTTCAAGGAGGGCACGCTTCAGAGCTTCCTCAGTCAGTTCAATGTCGCGGAGCAAGAATTATTAGAACGCATAACTAGTCTGCGTATTGCTGCAGCACATCCTGAGATCGGATCGCGATGGCTGAACGATCATCTGCTGCTAGTAGGGGCTAAGCGTTTCCACGATAACGATGTTGAAATTCAATACGGGAACCTGCGAATCGATCTCCTTTCACAACTTATACCTCTCTTCGAGAAAATGCGAGATATTTTTGGTCGCGAATTAGACATGACTACTCACTCTGCGTGGGGCATGGACACACAAAGTCTTTCTCGAGTTAAGCAGTCTATTCAAGAATCGCTAAAATCGGAAAATGTTTTGTCCACTCTAAGGAAGAGGCTTAATTAAATAAGGTTCTCACGTCACTCGCTAGGTCCGGCTACAAAAGATCCTGGCTGTAATAGCAGGATTTTTTGTTTATGTTAAACTTTTACGGTATGCGCATCTACATTGGCCACTCTACGGGATTTGATTATCAAAAAGAGCTTTACGAGCCGCTGAAGGCTTCGGAACTTTTTAAGCAGCACCAGATTCTTCTCCCTCATGAGGGAGAATCCATTAGCCAGAACTCCAAGGATTTTTACGCTACGATTGATCTGTTTGTAGCCGAAGTCTCCTATCCCTCAACGGGTTTGGGCATCGAACTTGCCTGGGCTGCGGATGCCCAGAGAAAAATTCTCTGCGTTCATCGTGCCAACAAGCAGCCATCCATGGCGTTAAAGACGGTTTGTTCAGATATTCGGAGTTATAACGACATTGAAGAACTGATCAAGATCATCCAATCCGTAACTTGATGCAAACGAAAACCGCCGCCACTCGTCTCCCGCGCGCTCGCGGGAAATGAATGACGGGGTATGGACCGGGATGTGGTCAGATGTAGTGCTGAGCGACCGCTTCCATGACCATGCGTTCCTGGTATGGGAAGGCGAGGTCTTTGGGCAGGTCGTCAAGCGTGAAGATCCTGACCAGCTTGTTTTCCGCCTTGGCTTCGAGCTTGGGCGGTTCCCTTTGCGGCCAGCGGCTGGCGTGGAAGAGGTTGACGCAGTGCGTTACCGCGTCGTAGTAATCGGTCAGGAACAGCGCATCGATTTCGTTGATCTCCACCCCGAACTCCTCACCGAGCTCGCGTACTGCCGCGCGGCGAGCGGTCTCGCAGCCCACAAAGCCTCCGGGCAGAGACCATTTACCGAACCCGGGATCTTCACGCACGGAACGGAGGCCGAAGGGAACTCCGGTCCGGTTGTCCGGGAGATCGATGAGCAGGATGTGAACGGCTACGGGGTTTGGAGAAACCCAGATTTCGTGCGGTTTCGTGAGGTCGGGATTGGAGCAGGGGAACGGCTGGATTTGCCTCAGCCGCTCTTCTTCGCGGAGAGGGTGTCCGCAGTACTGACAGAACTTCGGAATCTTGTTCATCGGAATCATCATCTGCTCTGCGAGCATGAAACCTCCTGTGGTGCAGGGATATGGTGCCGAGATGGGGAATTTTCGTCAAATAACAAAAGTCCCGGTTTTTGCCGGGACTTTTGTGTGAGCGTTATTGCTTACTGAACGTTCACTACAGCCGCACCTTTTCCGTCACAGGTGATTTGATTTTCACCCTTGGTGGTAGCGGTGGCGATGCGGAAGCCGTATGCGCCCAGCGAATAGGACTGGGTACCTACCTTAATGGTGTGGGCTACGTCATCACGGTTATCAAGAAGGAATGTAGAGCCTTTGGTAACGTTCAAAGTTCCAGGGGCACCATTACATCCCGTGAACTGGAAACGGTAGCCGCCAAAAAGATTGAGAGCATCAGAGTAAGTGAGAGAAAGGTTCTTTGCCGGAGCAACTGGAGTCTTTGCCCCGTTGGTGCTAGCGGCTGGGGCAGGAGCCGTTCCTTCTACATTGCCTTCCGTGGAGGCACCAGAACCCATGAAGGAGTCTGTATCCTGCTTGAGCTTCATGATGCTTACGAGAGCGATGATCGCCAGAATGAGAATGGCGGTGATGAGTGCCATGCGCGTGGCAACTTTTGGATCTGTCTTCATAGTGAAAAGAGAAGAGTAATAATTATTGGCCAGTATAACACCTCTTTAGCCAATTCTTGATAAAGACGCTTAGGCCATGATGAGTACGGCAATCCCGGCTGCGGTCATAACGATCGCAATGATTCCGCCCAAGATATTTGAGATTACGCCATTCACATGCTTGCCCATAATTTTCTTATTATTCGCAATGAGGAGAATAAGAATGAGCAGAAGCGGTGCGGCCAACCCATTGAAGACGGCGGTGTAGTACAGCATCTTAAAGGGCGGGATGCCGAGGAAGTTTACGGTAAGTCCAGCGCATGTAGCTAAAGTAATAATGGCGTAAAACCCTTTGGCGTCAGAGAATTTTTTGGAGAGGCCGCTTTTAATGTTCGCCGCCTCGCTGACCGCATAGGAAGCGGAGCCGGCAAGGATGGGTACGGCAAGAAGTCCCGTACCAAGAATGCCGAGCGTAAAGAGAATGAAAGAAAAGTCTCCAGCTAAAGGTCTGAGTGCTTCCGCAGCTTGGGTAGCGGTATCAATGCTTGTTATGCCACCTGCGCCAAGCGTGGATGCAGCAGTTACGATGATGAAGAACATGACCAGGTTTGAGAAGAACATCCCAAGCATGGTGTCCAGTCGCATGCCGCGGATCATGGTGCCGCTGACCTTGGGTTTTCGGCCGCCTATCTCCGCTATTTTATGTTCGGAAATTTCTTCTTCTACTTCTTCATCCGCCTGCCAGAAAAAGAGATACGGAGAGATGGTAGTTCCGAGAATGGCCACAATGTTCATGATGTAGGCTTTGTTCCAAGAGAAAGAGGGCAGAATGGTGGAGTGAAGAATATTGCCCCAATCTTGCTTCACAATGAGCGCTACAAAAATGTACGCAAAGAGCGAGAGCGTGAGATATTTGAGAAACTTGGCATACCGGGGGTAGGAGACAAAGATCTCAAGGCCGAGGGTGAGCGCTGTCAGGCCAAAGAGCCACAGTTCAAACGGCAACCCAAAAAGCATCTGTACCGCAGAAGCCATAGCACCCAAGTCTGCACCAATATTGACCGCATTGGCTACGACAAGCAGGGTAACGGCTACGCCAAGCACCGGACGGGAATAATATTTCTTGATGACGCCGGACAGTCCTTTTCCTGTCACCATGCCAATCCTCCCGCACATTTCCTGTACCGCCGTCATGAACGGGAAAGAAAAAAGCGCGGTCCAGAGCTGGCCGTAACCAAATTGCGCACCGGTTTGGGAATAGGTAGCGATTCCTGACGGGTCATCATCTGCTGCGCCCGTAATAAATCCAGGCCCGAGCCGCTTGAAAAACTTTCTCATGCCCATATTGACCACATGATAGCACTTTGAGACTATCTCCCGGACATTTGGCTGTATACTTTATTTCATTATGAAAAAACTTCTGAAGGTTCTCTTTATCTTCTTTGGCGTTATAGGAAATCTTTTCTGGTTAGCGCTTATTGCGCTCATTATTTACATTGCGGTAGCGCAGCCGTTTGGCATTAAACTGCAAAGTATTCCGGCGGCTGTCATGCAGTCACAGAATGCCGAAACCAAAACCACTTCCAGCAATCCGCTCTTAACGCCAAGCCAAGAAAGCACGCTGCAATCGCTCGGTGTAGATACCTCTAAACTTCCTACCAGCATTACTTCCGCAGAGTTTGCATGCTTCAGCTCCAAACTCGGAAGTGCGCGAGTACAAGAAATCAAAGATGGTTCAACTATTACGGTAGCTGATTACTTCAAGGTGCAGAACTGTCTTAAGTAGATTACTTGAACGCGATTTGGAATTTATACATGCCCATACCGCAGGTGCCGTTTAAGGTTCCTGTGGCTTTTTCTGAACTGATAGTAATGGTTTCGGTTCCGGTAGGTTTCAAGGTTTTTTGGTAGCTGAGTGAAGGGATGACGAGCGTAGACGAACAGTCATATGTTCCGTTTGTAGCTACGCGCAGCTCCGTAGGGACGCCGGCTTTCGCGGTAATGGAAGAGGGGCTGAAGCCGCCTTTCGCGGTCATATCTATGATTTGGATCCCATTCTCCATGCTGATTCCGGAGTTTGCTTGAAGTGGTGTTTGTGGGGTGCTACCGCGAACGAGGACAGAAATAAACAGCAAGCCAATGGCGGTACCGCAGAAGGCGAGAGCGATCTTTGAATCTTTTTGCATACGTATTAGATGATACTCAAAATGTGGAGCGCGTTCCAGAGATTAAAGAGCGCGAGAACGATGACCACAATTCCTGATGCTTTGAAGAAAGTTCCTTTCCAAGGTTTATGCGAGATTTCGAAGGCGCCGAAAGAAAGCAGGGCAAGGACCGGAAGAGTGCCGAGAGCAAAAGAGAGCATGGTGAGCCCGCCGGTCAGGAAGCTTCCCGTGGTCAGTGTGTAGACTTGCATGGATTGAGTGAACCCGCAGGGGAGAAAGAAGGTGCCAATGCCCACGAGAAGCGGTGCGAGCGCGTGAGGGGATGTGCTGGCCTGTACTGTGCGGCGCGCGAATACGCTCGGGAGTTTTGGTTGTAGGGATTTAAGGGAAGGGAAGGTGTCTAAGAGATTAAGGCCCAGGATGAGCATGACGAGCGCCACGGCAATGCTGAGAACCGCGCTTCCGGTCAGGCCGAGTTCGAATAACTTGCCGGCACTTCCTATGACGCCGCCCAGGAGGAAGAATCCGCCTAGTCTGCCTACGTGGAACATGGCCTGCGATCGCCAATTGCTAGATGCCTTGGCTGCGTTTGCCGAAAGGGAAAGGACCAGTCCACCTACGACAGCGAGACATGTAGAGACAGAGGCGATGAGCCCTATGAGCACAGCCGTTCCGTAGGAGACGCTGCTCGTGGTGACGAGATTCACGAGTCCAAATTGTTGAAGGAGAAGGAAGAAGATGATCGCTGTAGCAGCTGCGGGGATGGCGATGAGGAAGTCTCTATAATTTTTTTCAGCCTTTGTTTTTTCTATGGACAATCGATAGCCTTTGTCTGCGACGAGTGTGCTCAGCCTTTCAGCGAGTAGAGCGCGGTCTTCCGGCAGATCCCCTGAGATTGTGGCTGTGCAGGCGGCGAGGTTTACTTTGGTTGTGACCACGCCTTCATGTCCCGGAAGAGTTTCTTCAATCATGAAGACGCAGGAGGCACAGTGCATGCCTTCTACATGGAAGGTTTGTGTTTGTTGTTCGTTCATACAATTACAATCGCTTCATTTTAAGGCGGAGCGAGTTCAGAACTACGGAGACGCTAGACATGGCCATGGCAAATCCCGCAAAGACGGGGGAGAGGAGCCAGCCTGTGAACGGGAAGAAGAGTCCAGCGGCGAGCGGGATACCGATGATGTTGTAAATGAAGGCCGAGAAGAGGTTTTGTCTCACGGTACGCATGGTGGCTTTGGAGAGATCAATGGCTTGTGAGATCTTTCTGATGTCACCTTTAAGAAGTGTAACGTCTGAGGCTTCGATAGACACATCGGAACCGGTGCTCATAGCTATGCTCACGTCTGCTTGGGCGAGTGCTGGCGCGTCATTCACGCCATCACCGGCCATGGCCACTATTTCCCCCTTGCTCTGAAGATCCTTGATGAGATTGAGTTTATCTTCGGGGAGTACCTGAGAA
>JAHFIZ010000013.1 GCA_023246145.1 Candidatus Uhrbacteria bacterium
TAAGCCCGCACCCGATTTCACACTGGAAGACCAGGAAGGTAAGAAGCACTCACTGACCGATTATCGCGGCAAGTGGGTAGTGCTGTATTTTTATCCTAAGGACATGACTCCGGGCTGTACGGTAGAAGCCTGCAGTTTCCGGGATAGTGAATCCAGAATCACCGCCAAGGGCGCAGTAGTGCTTGGAGTGTCAGCTGACACCGTAAAAAGTCACGGTAAGTTCGCTAAGGCTTTTAAACTTCCGTTCCCGATTCTTTCGGACGAGGGAAATGTTATTTCACGCGCCTACGGTTCCTACGGCCAGAAAAAATTCATGGGTCGTAACTATGAAGGCATCTATCGCAACACCTATCTGATCAACCCGGAAGGGGAGGTGGCTAAGGTCTACGAGGGGGTCAAGGTCAAAGTGCACGTGGATGAAGTTCTGAAAGACCTGGAAGAACTTCAGGCAAAATAAATTCTCAAAAACTTTTTTGCTAGTTGGATAAAGGAAGAACGGCGTACCAAATGGATGCGCCGTTCTTTTTGTTAGAGGGGAGTGGGGGCGGGCACTGATAGGACGATTCCGATCAAATAACCTTGTGTCGCACAATAAACCTTATACGCCACTTAGGCATTTAACTCAATATACACTGGGCCTTTGTCATATGTCGAAATTGCCCGTCCCTTTAATACTCCTATAACCTGACTGGCTTGCCTACGCCGAATACCCTTATCCTGCTGATGTTTTACAAATTTGGCGCTCGGCGTTCTGTAACCAGCTGTACAGAAAATTTATTTGAAATGGACGACCGATTTAAACGCGCTGTGTTAACTTAGGGGTATCAATATACCTCTTTTCTTTAATCCCCTGACAGGTACTTCATAGGATCGTCCGGGATACCAGCCTTACGTACTTCAAAGTGGAGATGAGAACCTGTAGAAAGCCCTGCGCCTTGCGTTCCCGGTCTACCACCAGAGAGACCGATTATTTGTCCGCGGCTTACGTAATCATCTTGGGACACATCAAAACGGGATAAATGTGCGTAGAGCGTAGCTAAACCGTTGGCGTGAATGATCATGATGTAATTTCCGTAATCAGATCCGGTACGCGCCCAAGCCACAACTCCTGGTGCTGCGGCTGCCACTGGCGTTCCTTGCGGCGTGGCAATATCCAATCCTGAGTGTGCAAACAAATGCCTAAACGGATAGGTAGGGTCGTGAAATAATGTAGTGATGCGTCCGTGGAGCGGCCATGTGATGGCTGACGGGTTGGCATCAGGCTCATCAGAGTTTGCAATCTGATCTTGAGCCTTCTGCTGCAGCGCGTTGATACGGGCTGTAATAGCCTGCTGCTCTTGCCTAAGCTCACTCATCAGTACCTTATACTGCGCTTCGGACCCTTCTGTTTCTTTCACCAAGAGCGTCTTGGCTACTCTGCGACCTTCAAGCGCGTCCACCTGCACAGACAAATCTCCCTCCAGCTTTTGCAAATCCTCAAGCTTTGTTTTCTGCTTGGCCATGCTATTCTCCAGATTTCCTTTAGTGACCTGCGTAACGGAAAGCGTCTTTTTCAAATCACCGTTAACCGTCTCCAAATCTGCGGCAGCTCTAAATACGTCATCAATATTTTTTGCTCCTGCTATAAGCTGCAATTGTTCTCCGGAGACGTCCTGCTTGTGGAGAGCGAAAATAAGATTGGCCAACATGCCTTTTTCCTTATTGAGCTTGGCGTTAGCGTCATCCACTTCATTACCAAGACCTTGAAGCTCAAGCTGCGTAGAATCAATCTGCGTCTGCGTAGCAGCCACATCAAGTTCCGTCATGGCTTGTTCATTTTCAAGCATGGCTAAATCTCCCTCAAGGCTTGCCGACTTCTTTGAGTACTCGGCAATTTTCTTCTTATAGTCATCAAGCTTTTTATTGATAGAAGAAATCTCGGCCTGCTTGTTTTGAATCTCTGCTTGCAAATCGTCCGCTTCATTAGCAAAAACTCCGCTTGCAGAACCAAAGAAACCCGCAAGCGCAATGAAGGCAAAAATCTTTGATTGTGCCTTCCTCCGATTGTTCATGCCCTTAGGCCAAGAGATTTAACGCGTTCTCTATTCGTTTTAAGGACTCTCCCCTACCCAAAACCCACAAAAGTTCAAACGGACTTGCAGACTTCTCTGCTCCAGACAGCGCTACTCTGAGCGGCCACAAAACATTTCCGTTCTGGAGCGCGTTGGTACTAATATACTCTTTTATTAATCCTTCGATAAGCGTGATATCCGCAAAGGCCTCCTCCCCTGCCCCACTGAGGATTGCCCTAATATTTTCAAGGTTTTTCTTAGCATCCTCTGCATCTGCTTTTTTCCAGACAAGAATAGTCGGAACGTAAGCCGGGATCCCAAGGTACGGCGCAAGACTTGCAGCAAAATCGGTCAATCGGTTAGCGCGAGACTTTTCAATCTGCAAAGCACGGAGCGCGATGGGGTTCGTAAAATCGATCTCCGGAGCAAATGGCTTCACGGCTTCGTACAGCTTCTGTTCGTCGAGTTTGGCAATGTACTGATGGTTCATCCAGTCCAATTTTTCAATGTTCATGACTGCGCCGCTCCGATTGACTTTGGAGAGATCAAAGAGCTCGATCAATTGAGCCTTTGAATAAATCTCTTCATCGGACTTTGGGTTAAATCCAAGTGTACCGACGAAGTTAATGAGCGTATCTACCAAGTAACCCTTGCTTAAAAAGTCCTCGGCCGCCACATCGCCCTGACGCTTAGAAAGCTTTTTCTTATCGGCGTTAAGAAGAAGTGGAATATGCGCAAAAACCGGAGACTCCCAGCCGAACATCTGACAGAGAATAACCTGCTTAGGCGTTGATGGCAGCCACTCTTCCCCACGAAGCACGTGCGTGATTTCCATCAAATGATCGTCGACTACTACTGCGAGGTGGTAGGTTGGGAATCCGTCGGACTTCAAAAGAACTTGGTCGTCCACTTCCGAGTGCTTGATCGTAATGGGCCCGCGGACTGCATCGTCAAACGTGGTCGATCCTTCTGGAACCTTCATGCGAATAACAAACGGTTCTGTTTTCTTACGCGCTTCAACCTCATCTTTTGAAAGCGCTAAACAGTGGCGATCGTACTTTGGTGTCTGCTTAGCTGCAGTCTGCGCAGCGCGCATCTCCTCTAATCGTTCAGCTGTACAAAAACAAACGTAAGCTTCTCCTTTTTCTAGAAGCTGCTCTACGTACGGTTTATAAATATCAAGACGCTTGGACTGAATGTACGGGCCAAAGGAGCCCTTCTCAGAAAGTGTTCCGTCAGCGTTCAGCACCGGGCCTTCATCATGCTCAAGACCAAGCGTGGTCAAAGTCTTTAAGAGACTCTCGAGCGCTCCGTCTACAAACCGCTTCTGATCAGTATCCTCAATACGAATGATAAATGCTCCGCCCTGCTGGCGCGCAAAGAAATAATTGAAAAGAACCGTGTGCAAGGTTCCAATGTGCATGTAGCCCGTGGGTGACGGTGCAATGCGTACGCGAATGTTCATACATTAGTTTCGTCCAAAATGCTGTTTAAGCTCCTTCACCACATTTTTACAAGCTTTGAAAAATCGGCGTTGCTTCAGTGTAGCCCAGATGATTTCTAGCGGGAAGAGAATGAGCGCGCGGAAAATTCTGCGTAGCCGCCAAGGCTGCTGAATACTCCGCCAAGCCCATTCAAATCCAAATCTTCGCCAAAGTTCCGGAGCTTGCAGATGCGGGTTTGCTAGCACGCGTACCACGCCGCCAATACCAATGAGAATTCTGGCAGATGGCAGTTCGCTCCTCAAGGACTCCATAATCTTCTCCTGCTTGCCCTGCGTCTTGCCTCTCCCCTGGCCAAGTGCTACCGCGATGATCTGCGCGTCTATCTGCTTTAGCCGAGCGGTGACCGCCTCAGACAAACGTGGGTGCTCATCATCCACTATCCCTGGATCAAATGCCACCACATCCAGTCCCGGATACTGTTCTTTTAAAACCGTGGCTACTACTTCAGGATCTTTTCCTGAGCCGCCAAGAATAAGCAGACGCTTCTGAAGCTGTGCTGCGTATTTAGCTAGCAGCTGAAGCGCTTCTCCGCCCGTGTGCCGGTGCACCAAGCGCTCGCCGTCATGAAGTGCTGCCACCGCAAATCTGAGACCCACCCCGTCAGGCAAAGCCAAGTCCGCATGAGAAAGTACGGTTTCAAATTCCTTGTCCACCTCTGCTGCCAAAATAAATTCCGGATTTGGCGTAACAATAATATTTGTCCTGTCCCCATTTAGAAAGGATTGGATTTTTTCTTCAAGCGCTGCGGTTGAAAGATCGTCCACTTTTACTTTGAGGACGAAGTGATGCTCATCTGCCATAAGGTGTGTCGTAAAACACTAGTTCTTGTGCCTGAAAAAAACGAGTGAAAGGATAAAGGTACAGGTGCCGCCGGCAAGATCAAAAAACAAATCTGCCATGGTGTCCCCTATGCTCGGCTGAGAAATGCCGATCATGTCCCGTACAAAAGTGACATAGTGATCCAGTCCGTATTCAAACCACTCCCAGGCAATACCGATGATGGCCACAAACCCCACTATGGCAACAAACCGGTAGAGCGTGGGTATACTGGAGGAAGCTTGAGCCCGCTTTAAAACAAGCCGCTCAAGCTCTAGTGCCATGATGGCCATAGCCACTCCACCCGCAAAATGCATAGGCCCATCTGACCAGGTCCAGATTCCGTACACGCCAAAATGCTCGGCACACAGGTGCACGGCAAAGACCAAAATTGCTGCCCCAAACAGGCGGAAGAACACTTTCATACTGGCTTAGTTTACGCTTATTCAGAGATTCCCTCAAGCCCGGGTTGACACTCATTTTTTAGCACTCTATACTCTTGATTGCTAAGTGAATCGCGTGACTCAATACCCCCTTTACCCCTTCCTACCCCCTCTACCCTTTCTCGTATGATGCCAGCAAACTTCACGAGCAAATCCCAAGAAGCCATCCAGGAAGCGCAGATGATTGCGCATGCCTCCGGCCAGCAGGGCGTAGAACCTATCCATCTCCTGTCTGCACTTATTGCTCAAGAGGAAGGTTTTGTGGTCACTGTTTTAAAAAAGATTGAAGTGAGCATCCCCGTTCTTCGGGCTGATATTTCGCGCATTTTAGAATCACTTCCTAAACAAAATACTTTTGAACGCGGCCCTGCTGGCCAGGTAATGCTAACTCCTCCCCTCGCCCAGGCGCTCCAAGTAGCTTCCCACAAAGCCAAACAGTTTGGTGATGAATACATTTCTACGGAACATCTTTTCCTGGGCCTCTTATCTGATCATTTGATCAGCGAACTTTTGGCTGGCCATCAGATTACGGAAGAGGCCGTGATGAATGCGCTCAAGGAATTACGTGGTTCCCAAAAAGTAGATTCACCGGAACCGGAAGCAAAATATCAGGCCATTGAAAAGTACAGCATGAACCTGACGGAACGTGCTCGCCACGGGAAGCTTGACCCTATCATTGGCCGTGATGAAGAAATTCGCCGCGTCATGCAGGTCTTGTCTCGCCGTACCAAAAATAATCCGGTACTGATTGGTGAAGCCGGTGTAGGAAAAACGTCTATCGTGGAAGGCCTGGCCCAGCGCATTGTAGCCGGCGATGTTCCAGAAACTCTGAAATACAAGGAACTGGTGGCGCTTGATCTTGGTGCGCTTATTGCTGGCACAAAATTCCGTGGTGAATTTGAGGAACGCTTGAAAGCGGTGATGCGTGAAGTGACGCAAGCAAACGGAAAATATATTCTCTTCATTGATGAGCTGCACATGCTCGTAGGTGCAGGCAAAGGTGATGACTCACCAATGGATGCCAGCAATCTTTTGAAGCCGGCGCTCGCTCGTGGAGAACTCCGTGTTATTGGTGCTACTACCACCAAGGAATATCACAAGCATATTGAAAAAGATCAGGCTTTGGAGCGCCGCTTCCAGCCGATTATTGTGAATGAACCGTCAATCACGGACGCTATTGCCATGCTCCGTGGTCTTAAGGAACGTTATGAAATCCATCACGGCGTGCGTATTAGTGATGGCGCCATTGTTGCCTCAGTCGAGCTTTCCGCACGCTACATTTCTGATCGTCAGCTGCCGGATAAAGCAGTGGATTTAATTGACGAAGCATCCTCGGCTCTTCGCTTGCAGATCGACTCCCTCCCTGTTGAACTGGACCGCTTCAAACGTGAAGAGATGCGCCTGGAAATTGAACGCCGCGCACTCTTGAAGGAAGAGGACAAGGATTCTAAAACTCGCCTAAAAGAAATTGAAAAGACATTGGCTGACGTCCGTGAGAAAACAGAAGCGCTTGAGCTCCGCTGGAAAGGTGAGAAAGATATCATCAGCGCCATCCGCAAGGTGAAACATGACCTAGACGGTCTTTCCAGTGAAGCTGAGTATGAGGAACGCCGTGGAAACTTGGAACGTGTAGCAGAAATTCGCTATGGCGCTATTCCTCAAGCACGGAAAGAACTCGCTAAGCTGGAAAATGAACTGCGGAAATTCCAAGCAGAACGCGGACTGTTAAAAGAAGTTATTACGGAAGAAGATATTGCTGCCGTGGTGGCTCGTTGGACCAATATTCCTGTCTCCAAGATGCTCGAGAGTGAAATGATGAAGCTCACGCGCATGGAAGAGGAACTCCGCAAGCGTGTAGTGGGACAAGAAGAAGCTATCACTGCGGTCAGTAACGCTCTCCGCCGTTCCCGTGCCGGGATTTCTGAAGAGAAGCGGCCTATTGGCTCCTTCATCTTCCTGGGTCCAACTGGTGTAGGTAAAACTGAGCTCGCTAAGGCGCTGGCCATGTTCATGTTTAATGACGAGAAGGCGCTCATCAGGCTCGACATGAGTGAATACATGGAGCGTCATTCTGTGAGCAAAATGATCGGATCTCCCCCGGGCTATATTGGCTATGATGAGGGCGGACAACTGACAGACATGGTGCGCCGTCACCCTTACGCTGTAGTACTTTTCGATGAGATCGAGAAAGCCCATCCTGACGTGTTCAACACGCTCTTGCAGATTCTCGACGACGGCAGACTAACAGACGCCAAAGGCAGAATAGTGAACTTCAAAAACACCATTGTCATCATGACCTCAAACATTGGATCTGATGTCATTCTCTCTTCTGGTAAAATGAGTGGCATAGGCTTCAATCAAGACGATTCAGATGAAGAGAAGTCTACCAAGACCCGCGTGCTTGAACTCTTAAAAGACAACTTCCGTCCAGAGTTCTTGAACCGTATTGATGACACTATTGTCTTCCATGCTTTGAGCGAGGAGAACATTGCTGGCGTAGTGGAACTGCAGCTTGAAGGTGTTTCCAAGCGCCTCAAGGAACAACGCGGCATCAGCCTCAAGGTTTCTGAGAAAACCAAGAAGCTTCTTGCCACAAAGGGCTATGACCCGCATTATGGCGCCAGACCCCTTAAGCGCGTCATCCAGCACCTCATTCTAGATCCTCTAGCCATGAAAATTGTCTCTGGAGAAGTAAAGGAAGACGGTCAAGTGAGCATTGATACCAAAAAAGACGAAATTGAAATCAAAGTAAAATAGTATGTCAGACCACGGCTCAAGTAATAACTCACCAGTAGTACTCATCATCTTAGGGCTCCTCCTCATTCCGGCGTCTGTCTTTGGGCAGATCTACTATCACCAATACCTGGTGAAAGAGTACGGAGTGAAGATGCTGAACATCCCAGCACCTGCGCTGGCCAATATCCACCTCATCCAAACCGTCCTGCAGATTCTCCCCCTCATTGGCGTCTTCATCTTCTTCCCTCTTGGTCTCTACATGGTGGTCAAATCCCACATGGGCGGAGGCCACTAATCGCGTAAACCCAATACCAACTACCCACACCAATTACCAAAACAAAACACGGCCCGTTGCGGGCCGTGTTTTGTTTTTACGCCTTAGCGCGTTCAACTCCTTCCTGGATCAGCTTCTTGGCGGCTGCGGCATCCTGCCAGCCTTCAATTTTGGTGTCCTTCTTTTCCAGGATCTTATACTTTTCAAAGAAGAAGGAGATTTCGTCCCGCACGTGCTGTGATACGTCAGCAAGATCGTTAATGTGCTTCATGCGCGGATCATCCTTAGCTACCGCGAGAATTTTCTCGTCCTGGCCCTTATCATCACTCATGACGAGGACACCGATAGGGCGAACGTCCACCGCTACTCCCGGGAACAACGGATTGGTCACCATGACCAAAACGTCCAAAGGATCTCCGTCTCCCCCGAGCGTTTCTGGGAAAAAGCCATAGTCACACGGATAGAACATCGGGGAGAACAACACGCGATCAAGCTTCACTATCCCCTGCTCCTTATCAAACTCATACTTGTTCTGGCTGCCGCGCGGCACTTCAATGATTGCCTGACAGACTTCTGGAGCTTTTGGACCGATGGAAAGATTCATAGAAAAATTGAAAAATACGACTGAAAAATACCCCTGTTCAGACGCTCCGTCAACATCTGTATAACCGATTCGGTTTTTTAGAACTTTTTCAGTATACTTTCCCCAGTATGAAAAAATCTCTTTCTGCTTTTGTTTTGGCGTTATCGGCACTCCTTCCGCTACGCACGGCTCTGGCCTTTGACCCCAATTACATTATTTCTGATGATGAGCTGCAGGATGAGAGCTCCATGAATCTGGATCAGATTGAAGCCTTCCTTGCAAACAGTTTTCTTGGAGGCTATGAAACCGCAGATAGTGAAGGCAGAATCCGCTCGGCTGCGGAGATTATTTATCGCGCCGCCCGGGAGCATAATGTGAATCCTCAGTTCCTACTCGTGCTTATTCAAAAAGAACAGAGTCTTGTCACCGATCGTGACCCGTCAGCCAAGCAGCTTGATTGGGCTGCAGGATATGGCATCTGCGATGACTGTAGCATGAATGATCCCGCGCTTGCCCGCTGGCAGGGTTTTGGCAAGCAGATCAATTCCGCGGCACTGCAATTTATAGAAGGTTATCTTCTGGATATTGAGTCCCGCGGAAAGACGGCCGGCAAGTACGGGCCAGGTATCCCTATTACGATTGATGGCACCCGTGTCACTCCAGAGAACGCTGCTACAGCCGCACTGTACGCCTACACGCCGCACCTCCATGGCAATGAGAACTTCGCCTATCTTTGGAATATGTGGTTTGGAAGAGACTATCCAAACGGCACACTCATGCAGGCTCCGGGAGATCCTGGCGTCTGGCTCTTGCAGAACGGTTATCGCCGTCCTATCACAAGCAAGAGCGCGCTCGCTTCCCGCTTTGACGCTAAGCTTATTGTTTCTGTTTCCAAGGATGTCCTGACACGCTTCCCGGTAGGTAAGGCGATCAGTTTGCCAAACTACACCCTTGTGAAGGATGAGGACGGAAAAATTTCTCTCCTCGTAGATGACGCGCTCCGTCACATAGACAACATGGACACCTTCCGCAAGATTGGCTTCTCTGAAGATGAGGTGGTGGACATTACAAATACGGAGGAAGCAAATTATGATGAAGGCGAACCTATTGTAGGCAGCACGCTCTATCCGCAGGGCCGCCTCCTGCAGCTTGCAAGTGGCGCCGTCTTCTACGTGGAGAATGGAACCCGTCATGCTATTTTTGACCGCACCGTTCTCTATGCCAAGTTCCCTAATGACATCATCACCAAAGCCGAGTCCGTAGAAATAGAGCAGTACAAAGAAGGTACGCCAGTCAGGTTGCCAGATGGCTTCCTGGTACGCAGCCCTGAAGATCCTGCCGTCTATGTCATTGCAGATGGCGAACGCCGCCCTATCCTTTCTGAATCCGTCTTCACCTCCTTTGGCTATGAGTGGTCAAACGTGAAAGTTGTGCCAACAAGCGTGATCAATCTCCATCCGCTTGGCGAACCGCTCCATAACGCCGTAGAAGACGCCGTGAATACCGCGAGCGTCAAGTAAACGTATGCTCGTCTTTGCCGGATTTATACCCAATTCTCCGCTGCTTTTTCCGTCCATTAATACGGCGCGGATGGACGAGCTTGCAAACACCACAAACGCGGTCAAAGAACTTTCAGAAGATCTTTACGCCGCCAAGCCAGACACCATTGTCATTCTCTCTGAAAGCACGGTGAATTATCCTGACGCTTTCTCCATAAACGTAGCTGACCCCTACACCGCTGATCTGTCTGACGTGGGAGATTTGGGCTACCAGAAAAAATATCATCCGGACTTTGGACTCATTGATGCCATCCAGCGCCATGCCCGTGAAAACAGCGCCCCCATCACCCTTTCCACGGATGCAAAACTCTGTTCCGTTGCCACCATTCCGCTCCACTTCCTAACGCAGCATTTGCCACAAATTCGGATTGTTCCCCTAGCCCCGTCAGGACTGGACGGTAAAGCGCATTTCATCATGGGCAGCCTTTTGAAGCACGTAATTTTGGAGAGCTCAAAACGGATTGCGGTTATTGGTGCCGGTGACATGTCTCACGCACTCACCAAAGATGCACCCGCAGGCTTCCATAAAGATGCGGAAATCTTTGAAGAAAAAATGCTCGGGATGATTAAGGAAGGTAGCGCCGCGGGGCTCATCCAACTTGATCCGGAACTCATTAAAAATGCCCAGGATACTTCTTACAGAGAATTCGCCATGCTCTTTGGCGTACTTGACGGGATTGAGGCTACGCCTTCACTCTTAAGTTATGAAAAACCGTTCGGCGTGGGTTACGCCGTAGTGAACTTCCTCCTGTGATCGCCTTAGTGTATCCGTTTTTAAAGCTCCCTAGGAGATTCTCTTTTTTTGATTATCAAATTCCAGAAAGCTTTTCCGTCAAAGCGGGTGATCTGGTGCGCATCACCTTTCGTGGTCGAAGTTCCTATGGGCTTGTGCAGGGCACGAAAGATGTTTCGGGTGAAAAGAAACTTTCGTCGCTGGATGGAATCGAGATTCCCTCCTGGTGCACGAGCCAAGATATTGAACGCTTTGAAACGATCGCTCACTCCCTCGTACAGTCTGTTCCGAGTCTGCTCCACGCACTAGAATCTCCTTTTGCGGATGCGCTTCCCGTAAGAATTATCAGCGCGAGCGAAGCAAGAAAGAGTGTTTCAAAAAGTGATGCGGAAGAAGTCGGCCGTCTGCTCGGGATGATCGAAGAGACCGAGAAGGAACCGATCGCACTTTTTGCAGATAAAGAAACCGGCGCAACGCTTGCTCATGTCTTAAGAAAAAAGACCAAGGGCCAGATGCTCGTGCTCGTGGCTCGCGAACGTGATGCCGAGCTGATTGCCAAGACGGTTTCCTTTGGCGAGAAAACGGCGATGCTCCACGGCAAGACTCCCCCAAAGGAGCGAGCGAGAATTGCCAAGGCTTGGCGCACAGGAAATATCTCTACGCTTATTGCTACAAAGTCAGGCTCTCTGATCCCCGGGAAGAAAATCGATTGCATCTTAGTGCTTGATGCCGGCCTGGACGATCATCTGAATCTTCGCAGGAACCCTCGAATAGACTCCCGAGAAGCGGTAAAGCTCCTCGCCAGCCAGCACGGCGCTAAACTCATCTTTCTCGATAACTTACCGAGGCTTGAGGAAATAGCTGACTCATTACCCCTTCCTACCCCCTCTACCCCTTCCTACCCCCTTATCCTTTCTCTCCGCGACCGCCTTGAATACACCGGCGATCCGCTGATCACAGAAACTCTCCTTGAAGAGGTAAAAAAGGCTTTACAAAGCCAAAAAAAGGTGCTACTTTTCCTTAACCGAAAAGGGGTGGCCAAACGCCTGCAATGCAGCGCCTGCGGTCATTTACCGCTCTGTGGCACCTGTGGGAATACACCTACCGTGCGGCTAGACGATCTTGTCTGTGACCGCTGCGGGACGGAAATGTGGATTCCTAAAAACTGTCCGCACTGCGGCAAACCAAAGATTGGTCTCAAGGGCATTGGTGGAGCAAAGATTGAAGACATTCTGAAATCCAAGTTTCCGGAAACGTCGATCGGCAGAATCGAGAAAGGCTCATCTACGAATACCGGCGGCGATATCGTAATTGCTACCGAATATTTCTTCTCCTCTTACCTGCCGCTCTTTGCACCACAGGAATACGGCTTAGTAGTGGATCTCGCCGCAGATGTGGGATTACATGGCAGCGATTTCCGCGCTAGTGAAAACACAGCCCGGAAAATCCATCGCCTCCTAAACTTTGGCAAACGCCAGCACGCGGATGTCATCATCCAAACCTGGCTGCCGGACACACTGAAGCCCATGTTTGATCTCCCGCGTTTCATTAAAGATGAACTCGCCCAAAGAGAAAAGTATCGCCTGCCTCCGTACGCAACTCGCATAGTGCTCGAGAAAGCAAAGCCCGACGATCTCTCAAAGGAGCTCCAATCACTCTTCACGGAACGTCACGAAATTTTCGAAGCGCGACTTCCCATTACCCCCTCTACCCCTTCCTACCCCTTCCTCACTTCACTTCCCGACTCCATCAAAATCCAGCACGACGGACCCTATGTCAACCATGACCGTACTCCACAATCCAAATAAAGAACTCCGCGTTGTTTCAGAACCGGTTGCTTTGGATCGCTTGGGCAGTAAAGAGATGAAGAAGCTCATAAAAGATCTAAAAGACACCATGAAAGAAGAAAACGGTGTGGGTATCGCCGCTCCGCAGGTGGGCGTCCACGATCGCGTCATCATTGCTGAGCTTGAAGACGGCACCCCTACGGCTTTCATCAATCCGGAGATCACGGAACGTGCTTTCAAACTCGTGGACAGTGAAGAGGGCTGCCTGTCTGTCCCTGGGTGCTGGGGCATTGTCAAACGCCACCGCTCTGTTACCGTAAAGGCGTATACGGAAGACGGTACGCACGTTTCCCTAAAAGCAAACGGACTACTCGCCATAATCTTTCAACATGAAATCGACCACCTTGACGGCATCCTTTTCATTGACCGTGCCACAGATCTGCGAAAAACCGGTTCATCCCGAATCTAAACTGCGCGTTGTCTTCTTTGGCACGCCGGAATTCGCCTCACGGTTCCTAGAGGGTCTCCTCAATGACCCGTATTTTGAAGTGGTGGGGGTTGTCACGCAGCCTGACGAAATGCTCGGCCGAAAGAAAGAGCTGACTGCACCACCGGTAAAAATGCTGGCACTCAAGCACTGCGTGAGTGTTTTTCAGCCAACCCGGATGAAGGATGAGGAGTTCCATGGAGCTGTTCGCGCGCTCAAAGCCGATGTTTTCGTTATTGTGGCTTACGGCCGGATTCTCCCTGAAGCACTTTTGAATATTCCCCCTTACGGCTCCGTCAACGTCCACCCATCGCTCCTCCCTAAATGGCGCGGACCTTCCCCTAAACAAGCAGCCATCGCTGCCGGCGATGAGGAGACGGGAATTTCTATCATGAAGATTGATGCGGAGATGGATCACGGTCCAATCCTGGCGCAAAAAAAGATCAGTCTCGATCAAAACGAAACCATCGAATCGCTGACAAAAAAAGTGGTCGAGCTTGGCGTACCACTCCTCTGTGACACCTTAAAGGGCTATCACCAAGGATCGATCATGCCGATCGATCAAGATCATGCCGCTGCAACGTACTGCAAGCTCCTCAGCCGTGAGGACGGTGTCATTACGTTCCAAGAGTCAGCTGTTGAAATTGAACGCAAGGTGCGAGCCTACAATCCGTGGCCAGGCACATCCATCGTGATAACGCGAAACGGTCTCCCGCTCCAGATCAAAGTATTTTCCGTCAGCCTGAGCGGTCGTAAGCTTTCTCCTGGAGAGATCATCATGGATAACGGCCACTTCCTAGTAGGTACATCCACGAATGCAATCGAAATCATCGAACTCCAGCCCGCCAACGGCAAACGCATGAAGGCGGCCGATTTTATTCGTGGCTACAAAGACATTACTCTTTCATAACTACTCCCACTCGCGGTTTGGCGAGTGAGGCAATGGCTTCTTTAGCTGAACTTTTTTCCGCAACGGTTTCTTCTTGCTCTTCAGCCGGATCTTTCCAAGAAAAGAACGGCAGAACAAAGATCATGAAGCCGAGGCCGATAGGATGGTTGAGGTACGGAGAAAAGGCGTGAACCACAAAGAGCGCAAGAATCGCTGCTCCAAAACCCATGGGCAGCCATCGGCTCTCTTTCCAAACCGCCCAAGCAGACGCAGAGGCGTTATAAAGCCCTATGAGGTACGCGGCAAAGGCCAGGAGGCCCAAGATGCCCATTTTAAGCCAGAGATCCTGATAACCCCACTCAAAGCGGTAGGTGGTGTACTCCCCGCTCGGGTTTGTGGCGCGAATCCGAGGATCATCCGTCACGAACGTCACTTCCTCGCCAAACCCAGAACCAACGATGGGCGACTGGCGGATTTCTGCCATCATGGGCGGCAAAAGATTCCAACGGCTTGAAACGGCTGCGTTTCTATCTGCACCATCTTCCCCGTTATAAAATGGAGACTCGGTAAAGTTCGGTCTTATTGGCAAAGGAAAAACCACCAGGAGAAAAAGTCCGATCGCGGCAACGAGCTTCATAAGCCCAACCATCACCGACCGCTCTACAATTACTCTTGCCCTAACGCGATCAAGGATAAACCCGATAAACAAGACTACCGCGGCGGCGATCATGCCGAGGAAGAAACTTCTGGACATGCTCGCGTAAATTACGGACAGCATGAGCGCGTGCACTGCCCAAACAGCGCGCGGCAGTTTTCCCCCTCTTTCCCGGTACGTCGTGAACGTGGCAGCAGCAAAAACGATCTCGAAGGCTAACACGATAAACTGACTTTGTTCGAAAATCCTGAAGTACCAAGCACCATTCGGGAAGAGCATCTGGAGTTTTTCTGGCACGGTCAGAATGGTTACTTCGGCCAAACGGGCATCACGGACAAAGACGTACAGTTCACGGAGCATTTTCCCGGGAAGGTGGGTGAACGCGAAAAGGAATGCAAGAGTAGATACCGCCACGAATACCGCACTCGCGGTAAAGGTCAGTAAGAGCAGACGCTTATTTTCCTGATTCCAATGCACGGAGATAAGCGGCAGGATGTAAAACGCGGTCAGGTAGGAGTTGAAGTCGTCGAACGCGTTATGGAAATTGTTAAACAAGAACCCGTTGACCGCACCTATGGTCAGGGCGAGTGCAAAAAGTACCCACGGGATATCTCTTCGAGGTCTAAACACGAGCTTCACTTTCCGCTGTAAAAGCAGAATCAGCCAGCCGAGCATCACGGCGCCAAAAATCACCATGCGGACAGAGAGTGAGAATCCGCCGACAGCAAAATCGAACAGATGCCCGTGCCCGCCAATGAAAATTTCTAGGAATGCAAAGGCCAAACCCCATTCCAGTTTCTTGAGCGTAAGGATGAAGGCGAATATACCAATTGCGACGAGTGGGATAACGCTCCACACGGTGTGCTGCACCAGAAACGCCAGAATATGAGCTGCCAAAAGCCCACCCCAGACGTACCACAGTTTTTTATCAAAGAATTGTTTCAGCATAGATGCATTTTACCAACTCCCGCCTCCCCCGCCACCAGATCCTCCCCCGGAAGAACCGCCAGAGAAACCGCTACTTGAGTGCGGGGATGAACTCGCTACCGTGTTATTAAATGATGAATTCAGAAACATCATGTTTTGTATGAAGAGCGTGTTTGAGAACGCTGCGCCGCTTCTATCCTCATACCAACTTGGGGCAGAAAGATACATGCCGGCAAATTTCTCAGCCCATTTGGTCTCCACGCCAAGCACCATGGCAAACGGCAAAAACTTTTCAAACATAGTCGGCTCCAGCGCGGGTGCGTTCAGAAGATCTATCTTGTCCTTGTCCGTCAGTGTCAGAAAATCTTTAAAGCCGTAAATCTCGGCCTCCGCCTTCATCCCCTTATCCGTGAAAAGGTGTGCCATGCGATTAGCTAGGCTCACGCGATACGCTATGAGTAACGCAGCCGGAAAAGCTATAAAAAAACTCGCCCCCTCGGTAAAGGTACTTAATAAACCGACGAGGATCATCACCACAACAGATCCTGCCACAATCTGCTTTGTAAGCTTACTGGCCTTAACCTTAGCTTCCTTATCAAAATAGCCACGCTCATGCAGGTAATCGTCCGTCTCTGTGGCTATGGCCTTAAACTGCGCCTCATACTTGGTAGCGAGGTTCGTGAGCGCACTTAACGCAACGGTGTCTCGACCCGTAAAGAGAATCGCAAAAAGAATCTTCTCGGCGGGGTGCGTAAGGTCAGATCCGTCCTTCAATTTATCAAATTCAAAATCTTTTTTATCTGGCCAGAACCTAATCTCTTTTACCGTATAGCGAATTTTGATATACCCCCTGATCGCCAAATCAAGAATCATGGAGGAGATATCCTTGCTGTCCACGGATTTATCGACAATTGTTCCTACATCAATCGGCAATAATCCTGCGGGCGGATGATACTGGACTACTCTTGGCCCCTTGTATCGATTGCTCTTAATGAATTGCATGGCCGAACCAAGGGCGAGCGCAAACGTCACCACAATCATGACTCCGGCAATGGAAAAGAAGAGTACATTGAACATACCCGTTTGGAATCCATCTCCCGCCGACTCCACTGCAATAACCGTATCATCCACTACGCCGAGTGGTATTCCCAAAACCACGGTCAGACCTTCACCCGCACCCAAAACTTTTGTAGCTGTTGTTTTACTGGTGGCTGAATCCGCAATGACCTGCTCGCAATCCTTTCCCGTGGTACCAGAAGGCCCCGTGTAACACGTAGCGTTCACCTCCCCATCCATGATGGCAGGGTAATAAATCACTGCGGAAGCTTTGTTTATGCTTACTGGCCATTCGTTCCCGGTGACGTTCCAGTACAATTCATCGTGATCATCAAACGGTCTGATAGCATTCGTAACAGTATAATCAATCACGTACGTCTTCACGCCACTCACCAGAACGTCCGGATCGCCGATCTTTATTTGGAGTTGACTCCGGGTAGTTGAAGCAGTGTACGTATACGCCTGTCCGCTGCCGTCTACCACGCTCTGTACATCAATCAAAAGCGTTGGTCCGTCCTTTGCCGTAAGCGGGATGTCTCTGAAAATGCCGTGCCGAGCGCTGGAACCAAAGTCATAAACAATCGTCTCCTCTACCTGCACTAAACCATCCTTACCGATCGTGATATTCGCATCAAAGGAATCTATCACCTCATCACTTGCCCGAGTAATTCCTGAAAACCCAAAGACGCCAAGAAAAAGAAAACTCGTTAAGACGGGAATGGCGATGAAGCGACGAAAATCCATATTACTTCTCAAAGGACACGTTCACGGGTTCACGCTCATTCTCCGCTGCACCAAAATAGTCCATTCTGTTAAAACCAAGGAGTGGCGAAATGAGATTTCTCGGAAACACCTGAACAGCATTATTCATTTCTCGTACTGCGGCATTGTAATAGCGGCGAGCGGACTGAATATCGTCCTCAAGCGAAGCGAGTTGCTTTTGCAGGTCTATAAAATTGCCCGAAGCCTTAAGATCAGGGTAATTCTCCGCTACGGCAAACAAGCTTTTCAGCGCTCCGGACAGCGCGGTCTCAGCCTGCGCACGAAGTGCCACGGCGCCGTTTGAAACGTTCATAGCTGCTGACCGTGCACGGGTAACATCTTCGAGCACGCTCGCTTCATGATCTCGGTAACCCTTCACCGTTTCCACCAAATTCGGTACCAGGTCATAACGGCGCTTCAGCTGCACATCAATATCTGACAGTGCGTTCTCCGTTCTATTCTTATACCGCGTCAGGGTATTAAACGTGAGCGCCACCCAGCCGAGGATGAGCACGGCAATAATGGGAAGAATAAACATCATATTAGGACTTCTTTATTTGCGCTGCACCGTACGCAAGAAGAATAAAAATCGGCGTGAGAGCCCACAATAAGGCCCAGACGAATACGCCATGATGCTTTTTCATATACTTTCGAAGCGATGTCCGAATCCATTTCTGCTTCCGGATGGTGGCCACTTTGTTAAAGCTGTGCCCTTTGTGGTGGATGATCTCTACATCCCCGTATTGGCGAACCTTAAAGCCGGCATCCACCGCCATTTTGCAATAGTCCACCTCTTCAAACCAGATGAAATAACGTTCGTCGAGCAAACCAATCTTCTTGGTGAGTTCGGGGCGGATAAACATAAAGGCACCCATGATGGAATCCACGTCCTGCGTTTTAAAAGGATCCACGTCACGCATCATGTACTTATCTACCACTCCTACTTTCCTAAAAACATGCGGCAACTTAAAGAGAATCGCTAGCTGATCAAGCAGTCCTGGGAAGCGCCGAATGCTTTCTTGGTGCGTGCCGTCAGGGTAACGAATAATCGAACTCGCAATGCCTACCTCCTGATCCTGATCCAAGTGATCCACCATTTTCTTTAACGCATCTGGCGCAATAACGGTGTCCGGATTCAAGAGTAGGTAGTATCGACCAGTTGCCTGCCTGAGACCTTGGTTTACCGCTGCTGCAAATCCTCTGTTCTCTTTGTTAACTGTCACTATGGCATCCGGAACAATATCCTTCACAAACGGTGCCACTTTATCCTCTCCGGCGTTATCAATGACGAGCGTTTCAATAGAAACATCACGAGCCGCAGCTAAACTCATGAAGCACTGCCGGAGCACGTCTGGATCAGTTTTATACGTTACGATGATGACGGAAATATCTTTCATAGATGATGTTTGGCCTTGATGATGGCTTTTGCCTCCTCATACTTCCTTACCCGCTCAGGCTGACAAAAAAGCCGCCGCCAAGGAATACGGTACACGATTTTAGGGAGCCATGACGAGCCTATCCGGGAAGCCCCGTCTATCCGCACATAAAACAGCACACCGGGCACTAAAATGCCCGTTTTCCCTTGTTCGAGCATGGTCAACCACACATCCCAATCCTGTAACCTCATTACGGACTCATCAAACCCGGGGAAATCCGCTCGGCGAACAAGTGATGTGGTGTGAACGAAGCTTGTCGATCGTAACAGTGTTGCATCGAACGCTGTGCCATGAAATGTCTTCCAGCCAAACTTAAATCCGCTGTAGGCGTAGCTCGCTTCCGGATGATCATTCAGCGCCCGCATCATCTCTTTGAGCATTTCTGGCTTCATGATCACGTCTGCGTCACAGAAGATGACAAAATCGCCCTTAGCCTGCATGAGTCCCCTATTGCGCGCTGGATTCGCGCCCTTGTTTTCCTCTGTGACAACACGAATACGGTCTTTGTAGTAATCCAGAACGCCTGCCGTGTTATCCGTTGATCCGTCATTCACCACAATAATCTCCACATTTGAATACGTCTGCGCAAAAACAGACTCAATGCAAAATGGCAGAGAGTTCGCATGGTTGTAAGCAGGGATGATGACAGAGATGAGGGGTTCCATAAAGATTCACACGTAAGGTCCTAAACAACTTTAGCTACTTAACTTGTTTAGCAACTTAAGTACTTAAGGTGCTAACGTAACTTTTTCATTTACATCAATAGCTGTTGCAGTTTCTTCACCTGCTCCTCTCTTGTGAACTGTTCAAGTACCCGCGTCCTACCCTTACTCCCCATCCGTGCTCGTAGTCCGGAGTCAGAGACGAGCTTCCTCAAAGCATCGCTAAGCGCCATCGGAGTATCGTCGATAAGTATTCCGGTTTCACCGTCGATGACTGCTTCATCAACTCCCGGTTGATTTGTGGCCACGACTGGCAGCGCAAAGAGTCCTGCTTCCAGATACACAATCCCGAACCCTTCTCTGTCTCTTTCCGATTTGGCTGCCGGCATCACGAAGATATCGGACGCAGCGTAGATTTTCGGCAGGTCTTCATCCTTGGCATCCAGAATAAGTTTTACTCGATCACCCAGTCCTCGCTTCGCGATTTCTTCGATCAACTCTTCTTTCCTCGGTCCGCTCCCCACGATTGTATAGTTTACGTTTGGCAATTCGGCCAACGCATCGAGCACCTTCATATGCCCTTTGCGTTCTATGAGCCGAGCCACGGTCAATAGCGTAATCGGACCATCGCTTGCCTCTGCCTGCGCTGTAGTGATCGGGGCTCCGAGCGCTCCGGATGCAAGCTTCGCCAATTCCTTTAAATCCACCGGGCCCACACCGTGCCTGATCGACCGCGAAACATCCACAAACTCATCAGAAACCGTAGGATAAACCGTCAGCGTGTCACAGTGCGCAAATTCCTTTACTTCCCTGCCAAGCGCGTCAGAATTCACCACTACTCTTTTTGCTCGGCGTAAAATGGCCTGCGTCAAAAATCTTTTCCAGTTGTTTCTCGTGGCCAGATCAAAATCCGTCCCGTGAAGAAAAATAACGTACGGTTTCCCGCCAAGGTAGGACAGAATCCAGGCCACTGTCCCAAGCGGCAGGATGTGCGAAATGAAATACAGATCAATGTTCTGATTGTATTTCCAGAACAGCGAAAAGATCTTTGGATACTGTGCCTCGGCCGGAAGATCCGCAATCTTTACGTTATTTGGATACGTCAAACCAATCGCGCGGATGTACCGAGCTACTCCCCCGTTGAAAGCTGTGCTCTCAAACGTTGGAAACAGGACTCGAAGCATAAGATTTTCTGGAGATGAGCGATCGAAGCGCTCTCAAGTGGTGAACCGTTATAGCTCGTGTCAGGAAAGCCGCGATGAAGAAAACGAGCGCGCCCACAGGGACAGCAAAGGCCCAGAACATGAAGGCCTTGAGAATAATAACTACTGCAGACATGACTGCTCCAGCTGCAAAAAGTCCGCCTACCTTCAAGAGAACGTCGAAAAACGTCACGCCCGTCAGATATCGCACCGCAAAGAAGCCGGCTACGTACATGAACGTGAAGCAAAGCAGAGCCGAAACTGCCGCTCCCGGAATTCCAAGAACCGGAATGAGGAGAAGGTTCGAAACTACATTGATCACCATGGTGATACCCATGATGCCCGTCTTAATGCGCTGATTGCCC
>JAHFIZ010000062.1 GCA_023246145.1 Candidatus Uhrbacteria bacterium
TTCCGTGACATAGACGTTTGCCACTGCGGAAGCAATTTCTTTAGCCTGTGCCGGGTCCGTGTTATACGCCACTATTTCCATCATGCCGCTTGAATAGGACACGGATGCCGTAACGGTTTTCTCCCACTTCTTGCGGAGCGAAATTTCATCCGTAGGGAAATAGTTCTGATCTATTTTTGGGTCGCCATTCATGACTTTATGAAAAAAGTCAGACGTGTAAATCACTCCCGTAAGATCATCAGCTATGCGCTCAGCGGAACGGCTGGCGGTATACGCATCCACATTAGAAAGTTCCTGCGTAATCAAAATGCGCGTAGTGGAGCTGTACTCCAGGGGATGAATGAGAGAAAACAAAACTGCAATCACCGCACCCGTAGCGCCCGCCAAAAGAATCACGGGCCAACCGTGCAAGAGTGGAGTAAGTTGCAAATATTTGTAGGACATTCGCCACTTAGTATAACAGATCCTTTTCGTCTATGAGGGTCACCGGAATTACGGTAGACTCTCCCCCACGCAAAATTTTCACATTAGCAATCTCCCCCGGTTCATACTCCGCCAGAATCTCCGCCAAAGTCTTTTCCTCAGACAGTGCTGTTCCATCCACGTCCACAATAATATCTCCGGCCACAATCCCGGCCTTATTAGCAGGACCGCCCTTCACCACCGCCCGAACCGTGGAAGATGGCGCAATAATAAGAGCTCCCGCCGCTCTTCCCTGCCGTAAATCTGCGCTCACGTTAAAACTGTGAGAGAGATCAAGTACGTATGCTCCTAGGAGTGGATGCCGCACGCTGCCGGTACGCACCACGTCCGCCACAAACCCGCTGCTGTGATGAAGCGGGAAGGCGCGTGAGCCAGGCAGACTGAATCCTGCCAGTTCCCCGCCGCCAGAAAAGAGCGCGGTTCCCGGGGGAAGATTTTCTGAAAGTGACCAGTCCGTAATAAATGTCTCCGCCTTCAGCGCGCCAAAGAGGACAGCGTGATTAGCATGAGCGAGCGCTACGGGCTCAAGGGAAATTTCCGAAGAAGAAAGTGCAAAGAGCATTTCCCCGCTCTTCATCTCTCCGCTCTGTGCAAATCCTACCGTGGGAAGTCCTGAAGCATCCTTCAGTTTCAAAAGGACAAGTGGTGTGGACGTATCACGCACCACCCTATCAATAGCGTAGCGCTTTGATTCCACCCAAACCTCAAGCGCACCAACTTCTGTGCTTGGCGTAAACACCGCGCTTGTGGTCAAAAGCCAGCCGTCAGCACTAACCACTACTCCGTAACCCTTTGCTTCACTCTCCTTGAGCCAGGCGCTGGCCAAAACACTATCCGTAGAAACCGGCATGAAGATGCCGAGCGCCCGTTGGCTTGAATCCCTGAGTCTCGAGAGAGATTCTTCATACGTGCCAGGAAGTGTGGGGAGTTTAGACGGAGCTAACGCCGAAAATTTTCGCTCGTCTAATAACCTAGCGGCGTAATCATCAATAGCGCGGGACGTGGAGACCGTGGCCACAATGCCAGCTCCTGCACCCACCACGAGCGCAAGCGCGATGGTGAAAAAAATTGGCTGAACAAATATTTTTTTCATACGTTTAGGTCCAGGTGGCCGTGCCGAGAATAAGAAGGAGTAACACAAAGCACAGCCCTACGTACCGCCTGACCACATTTGGCGTCAATTTTTCTAACACCTGCGCGCGCACTAAACCAAAATACGTGGAGAGACAGACCGCAAAGACGGCGGCGTTTGTAATGAAGCTCGTAGGCAGCAGAGCGAGCGTAACGTACAGCTCCGTCATAATGATGGCGCCTACTACGGCAAACGGAATAGCCGTTTCAAAACCAATCTTGCTCACCCAGAAAACCGCCATGGTGGCAAAGAGCACGGCCACAAATACCGCCACCGCCGGAGTCCAGAGTGGAAGTTCCAAAAAGAGCTGTGCCATGTAAGCAAAGCTCGTAAAGAAAAATGCGCTCATGACGTACATGATGAGCGTGAGATATTCAAGCGAGTACGCCTGGTACGTACTTGGCAGGTGATAAAAAGCAAAAATATTTTCTGCGTAGAGCGCGAGCGCCACCATGACTATCCCGCCTATAGCCCATTCCCCAGCTCCTGGATCAAGCAAGAGAAAAAACGCTATGGAAGAAATAAGGAGCAGCATGGGCGTGCAGAGAAAAACCCAGAAGGCTGGACGGCGGAACTCAAACAAGAGGAGACGAGCAAAGAGGAGCGGGATAAGGACGAACGCCAAAATTTCTAGCGGCAGTAACGTGCGCGGCGCCAAAATGAGCATCAGGTACAAAATGCCAGACAGGAAGGCTATGGCAAAAGGTGTCAATCTATGGAAGAGGATCACAAAGCGAGCCAGTCATTTTGTGCTTTAAGTGCCGCCAGTCTCGCTTCACCCTCTTCTTTTTGTCCGCTAGAAAGTTTTCCAAAAGCAACCACCAGATCAAAGTGCACAGTTTGATCTGCAGCAGGAACGCGTAACAAGATGAGCGCGTTATACGCAGCCTTAGCATCTTTCTTTGCCGTGTACGTTTCAAGAACCGTGTTTACTCCCGTGCGGTAGCCCTCCTCAGTAATAGCCGGAGCTTCTGCGGGTAAAGGCGCGCGGGGCACAAAGAAACTTTCGCCGCCGCGATGCTTCACCACGCCCACAAAAAACAAAGCGAGGGCAAGGGAAAGTCCTATGACTATGGCAGGAAACCAAGAACGATGATGCATAAAGGAAAGGTTACGCTTGTGGCCTGGTCTTGCGGAACACCTCCGTCATAAGTACGGACAAGGCATTGGCGAGTGGAATAGACAGGATTGCTCCCACCATACCGCCCAAACGCCAGCCAATCAAGACACAGAGCAAACTGATGATGGGGTTAATACCCGTAGCTTTCTGCATGATCTTTGGCACTAACACGTTACCTTCCATGGTCTGAATGATGACGTAGGCGAGCGCGGTAGCAATGGCATGGAGCGGAGAAATGGCCAGCGCCAGAATAACCGCAGGAACTCCGGACAGAAGCGGACCAATAAACGGAATGATTTCCAAGAGCCCGGCCAAGAGCGCAAGAACGAGTGCGTACGGAATGCCAAGGATAGAGAGCGCGATGTACGTCAGAAGGAAAATGGAAAACATGAGCATGAGTTCCCCGCGGAGCCAGTTCCCCAACCGCTCACGCACCTTCATGGCCACCTGCGCCACAAACGGTTGATAATCTTCCGGCGTAGCAAAAGAAATAGCTTTCACGAGTGCGCTTTTTTCTACCACCAGATACAACGCCAGGATAAGAACCAAGATTCCGGCCACCACGCCGCCAAAAACATCAGAGCCTACAGAAAGAATCTGCGGTACGGCTGCAGAAAATCCTCCGCCGCGCACGGTGGTCAAGATGCTTTCAAGACTAGCGGCAAAACTTCCCTGTCCAAAAATATCTGAGCCCACCTGGATGCCGAGCGTTTCAGAAATGAACGGCGCAAAAATGGTGACGAATGTTTGGAGCTGAGTAATCACCGGAGGCAAGACCAACACCACAGCACCAGCGAGTATTGCGAGCCCGATCACGTACACAATAACTACCGCCAAGACGCGCGGTACCCGCTTCCGCTCTAAGAAATCCGCAAAGGGATCAAGGAGCGCTGCCAAGAAGAGCGCGGCAAAGAATAAGGCTACGATGTCCCGAATAAGAAAGAGAAACCCGAGTACCAGGAGTACCACGAGCACCCGGAGCATAGTGCCGGTAGAAATAGTAACGAGATATTCGCGTTTAGGCTTTGGTTGGCGTTCTTCCATAGTTTTCTGTATTGTAACATCACTTATGCCTGACTTGGCAGTGAATAGAAAAGCGAGCCATGATTTTGAGTTCCTTCAAACATTTGAAGGCGGTTTAGCATTGCTTGGCCCTGAAGTAAAATCTGTGAAAGCGGGTAATGCAAATTTGAAAGGCGCTTTCATTACCATTCAGCGGGGCGAGCTCTACCTGAAGCATGCGCACATAGGGCACTACGCACCGTCCGGACCACAGGAAAAAGATGAAACGCAACGGGACAGAAAAATCCTGGTGCACAAAAAAGAGCTGAATCTTTTGCGGGGAAAACTGGAAGCGGAAAGATTGACTATTGTGCCACTTTCCCTTTATACTGCGAAGTCTCTTGTGAAGCTCAAATTCGCTCTTGCTCGTGGCAAAAAGCAGCATGAGAAGCGCGATGCGATCAAAGCAAGAGATGTCGCCCGCGACGTCAGTCGCTTCAGCGAGTACGATACATAAACGGGCCCGTTAGGAATCGACGGGAGATGAAACGCTACTTGATCAAGCCGGAGGGGTACCGCACTCCGCATCACGCGGTACACACTTCTACACGCAACCAACGTAGTTTCGAAGGCTAAGGAATTGATCGCTATGGCGTTCACTCCTTCCTTCGCTCTTGCCACCGCTTAATAGCCGAGGCACATCCGTCCTCCTTGTCGTTTGAGAGGGTCACGGGTGTTATAAAAAACGACTGTGTCACAAAAGCATCTTCCAGTTGTGACGATTACGGTTTGGAAGAACCAGGGTTTCTGCGTTTTCTGCTATGCCCTTAGCAGCCGCCCTGTAAAATCAGGCATAGACACGCTTGTAACACTTCAATAGTGAATCGCTCTCCGGACGGGAGTTCAATTCTCCCCGGGTCCACCACTGCTTTCCTTTTTAGACGTTTTCGGCTATCATTTCGCCAACTAACCCCACAGCATGCGCATTCATAGACATAGACGATTTCAAAAACCCAAGTTCGCTGCCCAGGAATACAAGGCGAACCAATTTATTATTGTCCCGGAAGTGCGCGTAGTAGATGAAGAAGGCAAGCCGCTTGGCGTCATGAAGACAGAGGACGCTATTGCCATGGCTCAATCCCGTGCACTGGACCTTATTGAAGTTTCTCCTAAGGCCGAACCTCCCGTTTGCCGCTTTGGTGATTACAGTCAATTCAAATATCAGAAGGAGAAGGAAGCCCGCAAACAGCGCGCCCAGAGCAAGGAAGTAGAAATCAAAGGTATCCGTCTCACGCCACGCATTGGCGT
>JAHFIZ010000014.1 GCA_023246145.1 Candidatus Uhrbacteria bacterium
GACTAGACCGCCCGGTCGGAGGTGTAGTTTTATTCGCCAAGACAAGTAAAGGCGCGAGCAGATTGTCCGAACAAATTCGTTCCCATTCAGTCGAAAAGACCTATTGGGCTGTTGTTGAAGGCAAACCGAAAGAAGAATCAGGAAAAGTAATTCAATGGCTGAAGAAGGACGAGGCATCGAACGTGGTCACACCATTTGATCATGAAGTTCCTGATTCGCAGAAGGCTGAACTCGACTACGCTGTTTTAAAGTCGATCGATGGGAAGTCCTTGATTGAGATTAAGCCTAAGACAGGACGACCACATCAAATTCGTGTGGCCATGTCTTCCCTTGGTACCCCGATTGTTGGTGACCTCAAATACGGTGCGGACACCAAGCTCGACCATGACATTGCGCTCTTTGCTCGATCGCTATCGTTCGACCACGCAACGACAAAAGAACGCATAACAGCAACAGCCGAGCCAACCCTTCCCATTTTTGGTTTTTTCCGCTAAACTAGGCCGTTATGGCCTCTAAACCCAAAGTCCTTCTTGGCATGTCCGGCGGTGTCGACAGCTCTGTGTCGGCAGTCTTGTTGTTGGAGCAGGGCTATGAAGTGATCGGCGGGTTCATGAAGAACTGGTCTGATGGGGATGAAGGGGAGGAATGCTCTTGGAGAACGGAGCGCCGGGACGCCATGCGCGTAGCGGCACAGCTCGGGATTCCGTTTCATACTTTTGACTTTGAGGAGGAATATCGCCGCCTGGTGTACGAATACATGATTGCGGAATATAAGGCTGGCCGAACGCCAAACCCTGATGTGCTTTGTAATAAGTACATGAAGTTTGATCTCTTCATGCGTGAAGCAGATAAATTGGGCTGTGAGTTTGTGGCAACCGGACATTACGCGAGGAAGGTAGTCGATCAAACCGGAGCTTCCCATCTCCTGGCAGGTGTCGATGCCAATAAAGATCAGAGTTATTTCCTTTGTCAGTTAACGCAGGAGCAAATTTCTCGTGCGTTGTTTCCTGTGGGTGATCTCGAAAAGCCGGCAGTGCGAGAAATTGCCCGAAAGAATAATCTTGTGGTGGCCGAGAAGAAAGACAGTCAGGGCATTTGTTTTGTGGGCCAGGTGCAGATGAAGGACTTTTTGTCCGAGCGCATCACGCAGCATGAAGGAAATATTATTACGACCGATGGAAAGGTTATCGGCAAGCACACGGGATTTGAATTCTATACCATTGGTCAGCGCGAAGGATTGGGGATTGGCGGTGGCACACCGTTTTATGTCGTAGAGCGTCGAGCAGACACGAATGAGGTGATTGTTGCCGTGGGCGATGAAGATCCGGCACTGTTTAAGAGCGAGCTTACCGCCACGAATATTACGGAAACAATTCCAGGAAACCTGGAGAAATATTTTGGTAAAAAGATTCAGGCTCGCGTGCGTTACCGTCAGCCGTTGGCCGAGTGCGTGTTCGACGGCGAGCGAGTCCTTTTTACTGAACCTCAGCGCGCCGTGGCTCCAGGGCAGTTTGTGGCCTTTTATGATGGCGAAGAACTCTTGGGTTCAGGTATCATTGCGTAACTATGGCGATTTTTTCCATTCTCACTGTTGTTGTAGGCCTGGCACTCTTTGAGACTATTTCCAGCATTGATAATGCGATCATCAATGCGGAAGTCTTGGGGACCATGGGCGCAAAGGCCAGGAAATGGTTTCTCTTTTGGGGAATTCTTTTTGCGGTATTTGTGGTCCGCGGCACTTTGCCGTGGCTTATTGTTTGGGCAGCTACTCCGTCACTCGGTCCAATAGGCGCTTTGACCGCTACCTTTAGTAACGATCCGAGTGTTCATACCGCTATTGAAGCTTCAGCGCCTATTCTGCTTATTGGCGGCGGCGTGTTTCTCATCTTCCTGTTCTTCCATTGGCTCTTCCTTGAAAAGAAACACTTTGGCTTGCCTGGCGAAGCGTTTATTTCTCGTCAGGGCGTTTGGTTCTTTGCTGTTGTTTCCGTTCTTTTGACGGCCATTGTTTGGTACGCACTGCATCGTGATCCTATGTTGGCATTTGGCGCGGTGGTAGGTTCCACAGCCTTCTTCATTACCCACGGCTTCAAGCAGAACGCAGAAGCGGCAGAGCAGAAGATGATGCACGGTAATAGTCATCTCTCAGATCTGAGCAAAATTTTGTATCTGGAGATTATCGACATGACGTTTTCTATTGACGGCGTGTTAGGCGCCTTTGCCTTCACGCTCGCCGTACCCCTTATCTTGCTCGGCAATGGACTTGGCGCGATCGTAGTCCGTTACATCACCGTTTCAAATATTGAGCGCATCAAAAAATACGTGTTCCTAAAAAACGGCGCCATGTATTCCGTCCTCGGCCTTGGCACCATCATGCTCCTGCACGGCTTTGGTCTCCCTGTCCCTGAATGGGTCAGCCCACTCGCTACCTTTGTGATTATTGGCTATTTCGTTTTCCGGTCAGTGAAGTTTATTCAAAAAAATCCGTTGACGCTTTAATACAATAAGCGGAAGCATTTCTGCTTCCGCCGCGCCAAACTTGCGCACACACTTCTCTCAGGCCGCGACCGCTTTCCTCGCGTGCTCCACGAGCTCGACGAGCGGCACGAAGCCGTCGTCGGCGAGGATGAGCATGGGGAACGCGCCCCAGAACTTCTTGATCGCATCCACGCGCCCGGTCTGCACGTGCGAATCCCGTTCGCCGGGAGGCAGTATGAAGACGTTCAAGGCATGGGGGTGGAAGAGATTTCGGTCTCCCCACGAGTCACCCACCCGAAGGACCTGGTGCGCCTTGAGGCCGTGCTCATCGAGTACGGCGTTGAGGCGTTCGCCCTTGTTGCCGGTCAGGACGAGGTCTTCGGCCGTGCAACTTCCGTCTTCCTCCCTGAACCTGACCTTGCCTGCGATGACGCGATCCACGCCGAGGCTGTGATGCGTCATGAACGCCTCGATGGACATTCCGAGGCCGAACGAGACGACCATCCGGTATTTGAAGTGCGAGAGGAGATTGTGGATTCCTTCGCGCGCCGGGCAGAGTGCGCCACCCCGCCGGAAGTGGTCAGGTCCGAACTTCGCCCTTGCGTAGACCGCGAAGCCCTGGGCCACATTTTCAGTGTCCTTTACTCGAAGCGCGTTCTCGTCGAGACCCACCATGGTGGTGTGGTAGTCGTCGAGGCGCGCTTTCTGCTCCTTTTGCCCTTCCGGATCAAGGAAGTGATCCAGTTGAGTCCAGTGACTGTGGCCGTTCGTCAGCGTGCCGTCGAAGTCCGCCGCGATCGCCGTTGCGAGCGCGAGGTGAGCCAGCACTTCATGTGCTGGACGGTTGCTGATGATGCGAATGCCCCCCAGCCGCCTTTTGGCCGCATGAACTGCGCGGTGTCTATTCTCGAGAGTTCGAACGAACATGGGTACTCCTTGCAAAGATGCGGCAAGAGAGTAGCAGAAGAAATGGCCATTGACAATATGGACACCTGCCCCATTTTCCGCTAAAGTAGGTCCGATTATGGTTCCTCAGGATCGCATCAGAAATTTCTGCATCATCGCCCATATTGATCATGGGAAGTCGACCCTTTCGGATCGGCTTCTTGAGATTACGGGGACAGTGAATTCACGGCAGATGAAGGATCAGATGCTGGATTCTATGGACCTAGAACGTGAGCGCGGGATCACTATTAAGCTCGCTCCGGCCCGGATGGTTTGGAAAAAGGCGAATGTTGAGTACACGTTGAACCTTATCGACACTCCAGGACACATCGACTTTAACTACGAGGTCTCTCGATCCCTCGCAGCTGTAGACGGTGCGGTACTACTGGTCGACGCCACGCAGGGCGTGCAGGCACAGACAGTGGCGAACTTGTATCTCGCAGTCGAGCAGAACCTGGAAATCATTCCGGTCTTGAATAAAATCGATTTGCCAAATGCTGATGTGCCGCGCCGTAAGGCTGAGCTCATGAAGCTTCTTGGTTGCCGAGAAGAAGATATTTTGGCCGTGTCTGGAAAGACCGGAGAAGGAGTTGAGGCACTTCTCGACGTGATCATAGATAAAATTCCGGCGCCAGAAGGGAAGACGGACAAACCGCCGCGCGCTTTGATTTTTGATTCTGCGTATGACGACTATAAGGGTGTGGTCGCCTATGTTCGCGTAGTGGACGGTACTTTTAAAAAGCGTGACAAGCTCCGCATGATGGCTACGGCTGCAGATGGGGAAGTTTTAGAAATTGGTGCGCTCAAGCCAAAGTTTTTCCCGCTGGAAGAGCTTGAGACGGGACAGATTGGTTATGTTGTTACCGGCTTGAAGGACATTCGCGCTTGTAGAGTTGGCGACACTATTACGACTCTCGGTTCGAGCCCAGAAATTTTGCACGGTTACCGTGAGGTGAAGCCAATGGTCTTTGCCGGTGTTTTTCCGGCACAAGGCGATGAATACTCGGCGCTTCGTGATGCCATGGATCGTCTCAAGCTGAATGATGCGGCACTCGTGTTCGAGCCTGAACACTCCCCAGCGCTTGGCTACGGTTTCCGCTGCGGATTTTTGGGCATGCTGCACTTGGAAATTTTGAAAGAGCGATTGAGCCGCGAGTTTACGATCGATCTTGTCGTCACTCTGCCGTCTGTTGCGTATCGCGTTTATAAAGCTGGGGCGACTGAGTATGAAGTGATTAAAGGTGCGCTTGATCTTCCTGACCCATCCCACATCATTAAGATTGAAGAGCCGTGGGCTAAGGTGGATGTCATTACGCCGGCTGATTACATAGGAAATATCATGACGCTCTGTCAGGAGCGCCGCGGTATTTACGTGAACACGGAATATCTGTCTGAAGGCCGAGCCATGCTGCATTACGAGATTCCGCTCTCCGCAATTATTGTGGACTTTAACGACAGGTTGAAGAGTGCCTCTAGCGGTTACGCTTCCATGAGCTACGAAGTGTTTGATTATCGCGTAGCGGACGTGGTGAAGCTGGATATCATGGTAGCGGATGAGGTTGTCGACGCTTTCGCGACACTCGTCTATCGCGACGAAGCAGAACCGGTCGGTCGCCGTGTGCTTGAGATTCTCAAGGAATCCATTCCACGCACGCAGTTTGTGATCAAGCTTCAGGCTTCTGTAGGCGCAAAGATTGTTGCCGCCGAACGTATCTCCGCACTCAGAAAAGACGTGACGAGCGGTCTGTACGGTGGAGACTACACACGTAAACTCAAACTTCTTCAAAAGCAGAAAAAAGGAAAGGCCAAAATGATGGCCATGGGTGTAGGAAGTGTAGACATCCCAAGCGAGGCCTACATGAAAGTTTTGAAAAGATAGGTGCTTTAAAGGGGGCCCGTTGTGGCCCCCTTTCGGTATGACGTCATGCGTCCGCCTCCACGGTGGGCGGCGCCTCGTCATCGGACTCGAGATTGTCGATCTCGCGGATGAAGGCACGGTAGGCGGCTTCCCGCTCCTCTTCATCGTCAATCTCGGTGATGTCCGCTTCATCTCCGTTCCGATCGTAGTAGAACACGAGCAGGTTCGCGAGTGTTCTACCGTTGGGGAGAGAAACTTCCGTGCCCTTCTCCATGAGGAGGGCGTATTGATCGTAAGGCGTTTCGCCGGTCGCTCGTACGAGGAAGATCCTCGGTCTTCCTTCCCATTCGAACTCGACTTCCTCAGCGTCCGGCGGATGGAAGACGCGGGATTGGATGAAATGCATTCAGGCCTCCGGCGCGGAAGGGGGTTCAGGGGAGGAGTCGTGATTCGCGATGATTTCACCGAGAGCGAGAGCGATCTTGTTCGCGAGAATGTCGTCGGGGATGTCGAGGAGGAGATTGCCATCATCCGCCTGGACGTATTCGAAGGCTCTCGCTTCGAATTCGTTCAAGCCTAGAGTGATAAAGTCGACTTCGTCAGCCACCAGGGCGTACATCTTGCTATCATATTTCGCGATAACAAGGACGCAGTATGTGGTTTCACTGCCCTCGTCGTCATCGCGAACGATGCGTTCGACCTGACTCCGAGTATCTTCAGAATCTTCGCACTCGTCTTCTTCCATGATGCCTCCTGGAGATAGAGGGTAAGAGTCTGAGGGGCTTTTGTCAAAGATTTTTCATCCCCAAAGCGTCATGACAAATGAACCGAGAACGGCTACACTTTTTAGAGAAAACTATGAAAAGCTCATCCAAAATTTCTCAAAAAATCTGGGCCCTGATTGCACTACTCGTCATGGCTTCCATGCTCGTCTCAATCTTGGCTGCGTACGGTGCGTAATCCATGAAAAAAATCTGGCACGTTGCCCCCAAAACGGAGATTTCCATTCTCCATCAAGTCCTTCAGAACCGCGGTGTAGCTCCGGCGGATGTTGAGCGTTTTCTTTCACCGGTGTGGGGGCGGGATACGTTTGGCCACGGAGAATTTACGCAGATGCCAATCGCGGTAGAGCGAATTTTTAAGGCGTTGTCTAAGGGCGAGCCCATGGTCATTCATGGCGACTATGATGCGGATGGTGTCTCTGGCACGGCGCTTTTATATACAACTCTCCGCGATATTGCGGCAAAAATGGGGTTACCTTTTTCCGTGCGCGCCTTTTTGCCAGACAGAGAAAGAGATGGTTACGGCGTGGCCATGCATAACGTGGACGCGTTTGCTAAAGATGGCGTGAAGCTTATTGTCACCGTGGATTGCGGGATTGCGAACGGCTTGGAACTGGAACGCGCGCATGCGCATGGCATGGATGCCATTGTGTGCGATCATCACCAGATGGGCCAGCACTATCCGCACCACGCCATAATCCTTCATCCACTCGCACCCGGAGAAACGTATCCAAACAAGACGCTTTGCGGCACGGGTGTGTCTTATAAATTGTGTTGCGCCTTGATTGAAGAGGCGCGAAAGCGTGGCGCCGATTTTTCTGACGGTTTTGAAAAGTGGCTTTTGGATTTAGTGGCCGTGGCTACTGTCACGGATGTCATGCCACTTCTTGGAGAAAATCGCACGCTCGAGTATTTCGGTCTTAAGGTTTTGCAAAAGACTAAGCGTCCGGGCCTTAGAGCAATTTATGAACTCGCCGGCCTTAAAGACGAAATAGATACGGAGACGATTGGTTTTCGGATTGGACCGCGGCTGAATGCCGCCGGCCGATTAGCGTCAGCGGAGATTGCTTTTAAGACACTTGCCGCAGAAACAGAAGAGGAGGCACTGAAATATGCGCTTGAGCTTGAAACGTTAAACAAGCAGCGTCAGAGCATTTTTGCGGAATCTTATAAGCTGGCCCGAGAGCAGGCTTCCGGCATGTTAGAAGGGGCGCAGGTACTCGTGGTCTACTCTGACACTTGGCTTCCTGGGATTGTGGGCCTGATTGCTGGCCGCTTGGTGACGGAATTTGGCATGCCAGCGTTTGCTATGGCACGCGCGGGGGAAGTGGTGGTGGGTTCTGGTAGAAGTCTAGGCGGATTGCATCTTGTGGAAGCCATGAATTCCTGCGGAGAAATATTTTTGAAGCGCGGCGGACACCCGCAGGCGTGTGGTTTGACGCTTGAAAGCCCGGGGCATGTGGAAGTGTTCCGTGACCGCGTAAACGTGTTTGCCAAGAACTATTTTGGTGAAGAAGGTCCAAAAGATAAGTTGGTGATCGATGCCGAACTGCCATTATCTGAAGTTTCATGGGAGTTGGAAAAACTGCTCTCCTCTTGCGCACCGTTTGGAGAGGGGAATCGGCCACCAATGTTTCTTGCTAAAGAGATCATAGTCCGTGATGCTATTCCTATGGGTGCCACGGGTGCGCATTTGCGCTTAGTAGTGGAAGGGGCTGACGGAGCGCGGCACCGTATGATCGGCTTTGGGTTTGGTCATCTGATTGGAGAACTCAAGCTTGGAGACAGAGTGGACGTGGTGTATGAGATCAGTATTAACGAATGGAACGGGAACAGAGAGCTCCAATTTAAGATTGTTGATCTACTTGCGTCCAAGGAAATAAAAGAATTTGCAGCTGCCGAGCGCGTTGACGCGTAATTGTATGATGAAAAAAATTCGCATGTACGCTGATGGAGGAGCTAGGGGAAATCCGGGACCGGCGGCCGGAGCTGCCGTGCTTTTTGCCATTAAAGAAAATGGAGATACGGGTGAACTTTTGGGTGAAGCGGCAAGGTATTATGACCACGCCACAAATAATGTGGCTGAATATACGGGAATCGTAGTGGGGCTAGAGAAAGCTCATGAACTGGGCTTCAATGAAGTGGAGTGCCGATTGGACTCAGAACTGGCCGTAAAGCAGTTGAACGGAGAGTACCGGGTGAAGAATGCGGAGCTGGCCAAGTTTTTCCTGCAGATTCACAATTTGAAAACGCATTTTAGGAAAATCACCTTCACGCACGTCAGGCGCGAATACAACAAAGACGCTGACGCACTCGTGAATAGGACTATAGATCACCACCTTGGGCTTTCGTGATATAATCCGAGCATTGTATGGCTTTGTTCGGAGGAAAAAAAACTGAAATCTTTTCCGGCCTCTTAGGGGTTGATTTAGGCACGGCAGGAATTAAATTAGTGGAGCTTGTTCCGGATAAAGGACGCATGCGTCTTTCTACCTACGGCTATGCTGAACCAAAGATTCCTCTCCAGGGCGGGAAGGGTGCTATAGAAGATATCTCAAAAACCGTTGCGGTTATTAAACGCATCATGCAGGAGGGGAATTTTAAAGCTACCCGCGCCGTGGCAGCGCTTCCTACCACAAAAGTTTTTCACGCCATCATCTCTCTGCCGGTTCCTCGGGACCCTAAAGCGGATCTCCGTCCCATGATTGAAGCTCAGGCGCAAAAGCTCCTCCCGCTGCCTATTGAAGAAATGGTGCTTGATTCCAATGTGCTTGATAAACATTTATTGCCAACAGAGGAGGGAGCAGCCAGTGCAAATGAAGGGAAGTACATGCGCGTGCTTTTGACTGGCGCTCCTAAAACGCTGATTGCTTCCTACGTAGATCTTTTTAAGGCGGCAAATTTGGAATTAGTTTCTTTGGAAACAGAAATTTTTGCACTGACACGGTCCCTTATTGGCAAAGAAAAATCTCACGTACTCATTGTGGATCTTGGGGCCGAGCGGACAAATATTGCCATTGTGGATCAGGGTATTCCGCTTCTGACGCGAGTCATTAAAAGCGGTGGCAGTAATATCACTCAGGCGCTAGCCGCCTCCTTAGGTGTAAGTTTTGACGAAGCAGAGGCCATGAAGCGTGATTTGTCTTCAGCTACCGGAGCTCTTATGCCCGCTCCGCTTCTTGAGGCCTTGAAACCTATTGTGCATGAAATTCGTTACGCCTTGCAGCTCTACGGAGAGCAGGCGGGAGCCGCGGGCATCGTGGAAAAGATTCTCTTGACCGGTGGTTCTTCCCGCCTGCCAGGATTAAGCGAAATGCTCAGCCGTGAGCTCAACATGAACGTCTATCTGGGTGATCCGTGGGCCAGAGTTGCTTCTGCTCCTGATCTCTCGGGCGTGCTAGATGAGATAGGCGCCCGGTATGCCGTGGCTGTTGGCCTTGCGGAACGCATGGAGGAAAAGACCTAGGGTATGCGCAAGCACTCGCCTTCGCTCATCCTGGTTCTTGAAGACGCGCACCTTCGTGCTATTCTCGCAGAGCGGTTTGAGCGGGAGGGCTGGTCCACGGTTCAGGCAGAGGATGCCGAGGACGGGGAACGAAGGGCCCTGAAAGCCAGACCGGACATCTTCTTTATAGAGATCCACAAAGATGCACCGAGTATCGCTAAGCTTTTAAAGCGCTGGAAAGCACTCCCCACGCTCATGAAGGCAAAGATTGTTCTCTACTTTGCCAAAGCAGAACGCGGGCATCTGAACGAAGCTCTTGAAGCCGGTGCGTCACAAGTTATTCTCTCCGGCACGCTTCCTCCTAAAGACATAGTTAAATCCTTGACCAGGCTTTTAAGCGAAAAAAAGAACGTATGACCAATGATGAAGAAAAATCCGGCCTTCTTTCAGGGATTGGCCTACCGCAGCTATTGCTCCTAGGGCTCGTCATTGGCGTGGTGGGGGTGGTGTCTGCACTCTCCGTCTTGTCCGCCCGTTCCCGCGCGCGTGATGTGACGCGTTTGGCGCATGTGAGAGAGATGCAGCTTGGCTTGGAACTCTACTTTAATACGAACGGCGCCTATCCATCTGCGGACGGTGTTTTGGCACTTGGACAGGCCACTACGGCCTGTTTATCTGAAGACGGTTTTGGCGGACCCTGCTCTGCTGCAGATACCCGTGCACCCTATGTGGAGTTTGTGCCTTCACCACCGGAGAGCGGTTTACACGGAAAATCTTCTTGTGACGGCGTGAAGAATGCTTACTGTTATGAAACGGATGCAAGCACCTTCCGCATTCAATTTGAGCTTGAAAAAGCCAATTCTATTCTCGGACTAGTGAAGGGCGCTAATTGCGCTACAGAGCAAGGTTTTTCAGCGGGAGTCTGCGCGCCATATCAGGCGGCACAATAAACATATGATGACTGAACCTCTGCTCATCATTGGTGCGGCTATCCTGGGCCTCTTTGCGGGCGCGTTTGTGAACGCGCGGATTATGCGTACTAAAGACAGCATGGCGTTTACTACTAATCGCGCCTGCGCCGTCTGTGCCACACCACTGAAGCATAAGGAAATGCTGCCGGTGGTTGGGTATCTGGCGGTGAAGGGACGTTGTAAGCGTTGCACTGCCGTTATTCCTTGGCAGTATCCCGCTACGGAAGCGGTAATCGCTGTCCTCTTTGCACTCTTTGCTGCAAGAATCCTTTTCCATTTTGAATTGCCGGTTTTTGTGGGTCCGGGAGATGAAATTTTGCTGTTTGTCCGTGATGCCCTGACCACGCTAGTCCTCATCATGGTGTTCATGTTTGATTATCGCGCCTCCGTTATTCCTGATCGCGTGACTATTCCCGGGATGGTGATCGTGATTATTTGTAATATTCTGCTCGGCATGCCGGTGGCGGATCTTCTCTTGGGTGGTTTGGTGCTGGGTGGATTCTTTGCTGCACAGTTCCTGATCTCTCGCGGACGTTGGGTGGGCGGGGGAGACGTGCGCATGGGTATGCTTATGGGGTTTTTGCTCGGTCCAATCCTTGGGATAGTGGCGCTTTTCATTTCTTATGTTTCCGGTTCTATCATTGGTGTCATGCTTTTGACGAGCGGCAAGAGAAAGATAGACAGTCATGTGCCGTTTGGCACCTTCTTGGCGCTGGCTACCGTGATCTGTATGTTCTTTGGCGATCATTTGCTCAATTGGTATCTGGGCCTTTTTTCCTAAGGTATGAATCGTTCGCTTGAAGGGGGCGAATCCGTTCTTGACGCTCCTGTTCGAGCAGCTCGGCAGGACACTTTGAATAGAGAAATTACTGCGGAGGTTCCGCGAGAGACAGCGCCTTTAACGGCGGAGGAGTTTGAAGATTTTCAGATGGTATATCAAGCGGAGCAGATACAGCAGGGTAGTCAGGAGAAGCCAGAGATCGTCCTTGAGGGAAATAGTGAAAAGGCTGAAGAGCTTTTGGAGCGTTATGCGGAAGAACGCGAGAAGATGTATGAGAAATCCGTGAGCGATCGATTTCAGTTTGTGCAGAAGTTGCCAAGACCTCTGACCAAAGGATTGGCTTTTGCGGGAATTGAAACGGATGGCCAGGCATTGGCAGTGTTTCTTGAGCTTGCTCCCTGGGTGGGAACGTTATATGCCGTTTCCGGAAAACGCGTTTCGCATATTGGTAGAGACGGAGTGCAATTTGAAGATATGACCGCTATTGATCGGATCCTGTACATGATCGGAGACTGGTCGCCGGTGCCATTTTCCCAAAGCGTTGCCGCAGCTATTGTGAAGAGCGATGCGTTTCAAGCCAAGATCAGTGAGTACGGAGGAAAAGCACGTGAAGCCGTGAGAGCTTTTAAGAATGAACCGTTTGTCATTTTAGTACCTGACGTGGCGTAGTATGACTATAGAAGACGTAGCAAAAAATTTGGCAAGATCGCCCATGCCGGAGGAAGAGAAGGCGCTTTGGCTAAAGCTTATTCCGTTTGTGCCAAAAAATGTTTTGCTTGAGTTTGGGGAGATGCTTCAGGAAGATATTAACGATGTAGAGAAATTGAAGAAGAAATATCTCCGTGCGTTTAAAAATTTAGCAGAAGAACAAAGGCTGGCAGAAGTGAAGAGCAACATTCTCTAGAAGAAAAAGAGATCTATAAAGCTGCGGAGCTTTTTCTTTTTGGAATGTTTTACTTTACGCTCAATTCTTTTTCGCTGTGATGATTTGGTGGGCTTAGTAGCTATACGCGGCGTAGCCGGAATGACGGCTTTACTCACCAGATCATTTAAGCGTTTGATGACCGCCGCTTTATTTTGGAGCTGTGATCGCGTCTGTTCATTGGACAGTACAATTTCACTCTTCCAGGTCATGTAAGAGGAAAGCTTTCGGGCGATCATGGCTTTTTCCTCTTGCGTGAACGCTCGGGAATCCCAAAGACTCCAGCGCAGCTGCGCTTTAGAGGAAGTCTTGTTCACGTTTTGTCCTCCCGGACCTTGGGAACGGACAAAGGTGATCTGTAATTCATGGAGCGGGATCCTCATGGCCTCATTATACCAATGAAAGGCTGAGCGCCCGCTTCATAGCCTTTATAAAAGAACCATACTCGGTTTTTTTATTGCCGAGTTGTTTTTTTCCTTCATCCGTAATCTCGTAGTAGCGTCTATTTTTTCCTTTGCCCATGGATTTATAAGAACTTGTAATGAGTCCCTGATCTTCCATGCGGTAGAGAAGGGGATAGACGGTTCCTTCTTTTAAATCAAAGATTCCGTCCGTTTTTTCTTTGATCCGTTCTACCAGTTCATAGCCATAGCATTCGCCGTAGCGGTCGAGAATGCTTAAGACTACAGGGTCGAGTGCGCCTTTAAGTATTTCTTTTGAGAATTGCATACTTTTTTCTACGAAGAAGATCGTGTGGAGAGAAAAGAAGAGCGGTCGTGATCGTGCTCCAGGAGAGACCTACGAGGAAGGGTAAGATGGAGTTATACGTGTTATAGAATGCCATTGCGGCCGCACTGTCTTGGATCCGATCAAGAACACACGCATAAATAAACACGGGAAGTGCAAAGAAGAGAGCCGCGGGAGCACTGACGAGCGCGCCCAGGAATTCAAGGAAGTCGATGAATCTGCTGAGTACTGGATATATGTTAGGAGGAAGCCAATATTCAAAACCTTCATTTACTAGGATGAGGGATAACGCTGTTGTAATAATCGCTATCATCGCAATGATAAGTAGGTTCTTCTGGAATTTCGGTTTCTCGTACGCAGAAAAAGCTTCTATTAATTGAGCTTCCGTCCCGATGCTTTCTTTGTTTCCGCTCTCTTTTTTGTGGTCCGCTAGCTCTTCGTTATAGCGTTGTATGTTTGTCATAGATAATATGTAGTACATACTATGTACCACATAGTATGTAAACGACAACGCGGGGAGTGGATAACCGTTAGAAATTGATCCGCCCACTTCCTGTAAAAGCCTGTACATCTTTATAAGAAATGGTACAATTTTCAAGAAATATGGCATCAAAAGCGGAAGCAAAAGCCCGAATAGCGAAGCTCAGGGAAGCTATCGATAAGTATCGGTACGAATATCATGTCTTGGATAATCTTTCGATATCTGAGGCTGCTTTAGATGCCTTAAAACACGAGCTGAAAGAGCTTGAGGACGAGCATCCGGATCTCATTACGGCTGATTCGCCTACCCAGAGAGTAGCGGGGACGGCACTGGATAAATTCAGAAAGATTACCCATGAACGTCCCATGCTTTCCATGGAAGACGTTTTTAGTTTTGCCGAGCTAACCGAATGGGCGAACCGGATTGCGAAATTAGAAGAAGGGAAGATGCCGGAGTTTTACGCCATGTTGAAAATTGATGGCTTGGCGGTTTCACTCATGTATGAAGATGGGGTGCTTGTAAGCGCTGCTACGAGAGGTGATGGAAAAATCGGTGAAGATGTTACGCATAATATCCGGACCATAGAATCGGTTCCGTTGCGGTTGCGCGGTAGGGGCGATGCTAGCATCGCCCATACGCGCATCGAAGTCCGCGGCGAGGTGTACATGCCCAAGAAAGCATTTGAGAAGATGAATAAAGAACGGGCGAAGAAAGGGGAAGAGACCTTTGCCAATCCTCGAAACGTAAGTGCTGGCAGCATCCGACAATTAGATCCTAAGATTGCGGCAGCTCGACCGCTCCAGTTTTTTGCGTGGAATATTTTTGATGATCAGGTGAAAACGCAGGCGGAAGGAGTAAAGGAGCTGAACCGATTAGGGTTCAAGACTTCTCCGGGGGAGCTCGTGAAGAATATTGAAGGCATCGAATCGTTTTATCAATCGCTCGGCAAGAAACGTGCGAAGCTTGATTATTGGATTGATGGCGTAGTTATTCGTGTGAACGATCGAGATATTTTTGATGGACTTGGCGTAGTGGGGAAGACGCCGCGAGGGATTGTGGCATATAAGTTTCCACCGGAAGAATCGACCACCGTAGTCGAATCCGTTGATTGGTTTGTGGGCCGTACAGGCGCGCTTACGCCTGTAGCGAACGTATCGCCGACATTCATCGCTGGAACGACCGTTACCCATGCAACGCTTCATAATGCCGATGAAATCGAGAGGCTCGGCCTCAAGACTGGAGATACCGTGATCCTGACAAAGGCCGGCGATATTATTCCAAAGATCGTGAAAGTCCTGACGGAGCTCAGAACTGGTAAAGAGAAGAAGATTGAGCTTCCTAAGAAGTGCCCGGTTTGTGGATCGCCCATCGAGAGACGGGAAGGAGAAGTAGCACTTGTCTGTACCAACAAGAATTGTTTTGCCATGGAGCAGGAGGGCATTCTCCACGCTGCACGCGCTTTTGCCATAGACGGACTGGGCGATAAGATCGTCGAAAAGTTAATCACGCAGGGACTCGTAAAGACCGCTCCAGACATTTTCCGCTTAACGGCCGACGACCTGCTGGAGGTTGAGGGGTTTGCCGATCTCTCTGCCAAGAAGCTTGTCGACGAGATACAGAATAGAAAAGCAATCGATCTTGAAAACTTTATCGTAGCGCTTGGCATTAGGCATGTAGGAACGGAAACCGCTTTCTCTCTTTCATTGTCATTTGGTTCTATCGATAGATTAGCTAAGGCAACTAAGGAGGACCTCGAGAACGTGCCGGATATCGGCGGAACCGTGGCAGAATCAATTTCCGAATTCTTTGCGACTGATAAGGCCAAGAAATTATTGGCTGACTTTGAGGAAGTAGGTGTACAGGTGAAAAAGGCCAAGGCCATCAAGCGGGTGCTCGACGGCAAGAGATTTGTGATCACCGGGACACTCGAAAAGCTCGGCCGTGAAGAGGCTAAAGAGAAAGTTCGTCTGTTAGGCGGCGGAATATCTGATTCGGTCAGTAAAAATACGGATTACGTGGTGGTGGGGGAGAATCCGGGCAGCAAGGCAGACAAGGCCCGTGAACTCGGGGTGACTATTCTCTCTGAAGGCGAGTTTTTACAGATGCTTGAGGCATAACTTTACTCTTTCCTCTTTTCCCCTTACTCTACCCCTTAGTATGGATATTGATTTGACCCACATTGCCAAGCTTTCTAAGCTCAAATTTTCTGAAGAAGAAAAGGCTAAGCTTGCAGCCGAACTTCCAGGAATTATTGAGTATATTGCCAAGCTTCAGGAAGTGGATACGAATGACATTGATGCGCGCGCGTACCTCACGGATGCCGTGAATGTTTTTAGACCTGATGAACCGGTAGAGAATGAAGAAATTAGGAAGGCGATCATTGAGGAGTTCCCTAAAAAGACCGCAGACGCACTTGAAGTTCCCGGTGTTTTCAACGACTAGTTTATGGAAAAATTTTTGACCGTAAAAGAAATCCGTGACGCAGTGCGTGACGGGAAGATGACCGCAACAGAAATTGTTGAGGCCACACTTGCGGATATCAAAGCTCGCGACGGAGAGATAGGCGCCTTTTTGGAAGTTTTTTCTGAAGATGCTTTAGCGCAGGCTGCAAAGATTGATGAAATGAAAAAGAAGGGAGATGCACTTCCTCCTCTGGCCGGTGTTCCGGTGGCTATTAAGGACAACATGCTCTACAAGGGGCATATTGCGAGCTCAGGCAGCAAGATGCTGGCTGAGTACACTTCGGTTTATACCGCAACGGTGGTCGAGCGATTGATCGCCGCGGGCGCGATCATTATTGGTCGAACCAACATGGATGAATTCGCCATGGGTTCGTCCACGGAAACTTCTGCTTTCCAAAAGACTAAGAATCCGTGGGACAAGAAAAAAGTTCCGGGAGGATCTTCTGGTGGATCGGCAGCTGCGGTGGCTGCAGGATTTGTTCCGGCATCTCTTGGCTCTGATACGGGAGGTTCTATCCGTCAGCCGGCGGCGCTCTGCGGAATTGTGGGCATGAAGCCTACGTATGGCAGAGTATCCCGCTACGGTCTCACCGCACTTTCCTCTAGCCTTGATCAAATTGGCCCGTTCACCCATACCGTGGAGGATACGGCGATCATTTTGGAGGTTATTGAAGGCAAGGACATTCATGATGCAACCTCCGTCGACCTTGCCGAAACAACGGTCGGCGAACTGCTTACACCATCATTTGAAGGACTGCGCGTGGGTGTTCCTTCCGAGTATTTCATTGACGGCATGGACGAGGATGTGCGGAAGCTGGTGCTTGAGGCTATAGATGTTTTCCGTAAGGGCGGTGCCGAAATTATCGACATTCATTTGCCGTTGAACCCGTACGCACTTCCTACGTATTACATTATTCAACCAGCTGAAGCATCGAGCAACCTCGCACGATTCGATGGCATGAGATACGGCACACGTGCCCCAGGTGAGCTTGAGGCCAGTTACGTAGCAGCGCGTGGTGCAGGATTTGGTCCTGAGGTGAAGCGCCGCATTATGCTCGGCTCCTTCATTCTTTCCGCCGGATATTACGATGCATTCTATAAGAAAGGTCTCGCGGTACGCACGGCTATTCGCAAAGAACTCGACGATGCGTTCAAGAAAGTAGACATCATCATCGGGCCAACCTCGCCATCCGTCGCTTGGAATTTCGGTGAAAGATTTGATGATCCTATCGCCATGTACTTGGCCGATATTTTCACGACCGCGGGAAACATTGCCGGTATTCCGGGAATTTCCGTGCCGTGTGGATTTGCTCATGATCTTCCGGTAGGTCTCCAACTCCAAGCCAAACCATTTGATGAAGCTATCATGTTCCGCGCCGCCGCCGCATACCAGAATGCGACCACTTGGCAAAAGTACTGCCCTGAGATTGTTTAATGCATTTCTCCCACCTCGAGCGCACGCGAGAGGTCGCTGTCTTCGCGGAGTTATCAAGAAATCAGTGATCCCTCACATGCGTTCGGGATGGGAATACCTGTGACTGATCCGACAGCCTATGATCCCCTACATTGCTTGGCACACTATCCAATTAGGCCCTATCACCTTACAGGTGTGGGGTCTTTTTGTTGGGCTGGGGTTTCTTCTTGGTACCTATCTGGCTACTCGGCTCGCTCGGGCGCGGGGAGCTGATCCCAAGGTTATTATCGACCTAGTCCCGTGGCTCATTTTTGCGGCCATCATTGGTGGCAGGCTGGGCGATGTCTTCTTTTATCGCCCGGGATATTATTTTGCTGATCCCGTGCAGATACTGAAGATTTGGGAAGGGGGAGCGTCATTTTTTGGCGGCATCATAGCCTGCACCATTGTTGCGACAATATACTTCTGGAAGAAAAAAGTGAGCTTCGTGGAGTACGCGGATATTCTGGCATTCGGTCTTCCCGCCGGAATTGCCTGCGGACGTATCGGTTGCTTTTTGATTCACGATCATCCAGGAACGCTCACGCATTTTGTGCTTGGCGTAAAATATCCTGATGGAGTGAGACATGATCTTGGACTTTACGAAGCATTACTCATGGGCGTTGTGGCGATCGTGTTTCTGGTGCTTTCACGGAAAGCTCGACCACAAGGTTTTTATCTTGGGCTTTTTGCCGTGCTGTACGCTGTGCCGAGATTCTTCTTAGATTTTCTCCGCATTATTGATGTCCGGTACCTGGGCCTGACGCCTTCACAATATATATGCGTGGCACTGTTTATTTTTGGCCTGTGGCGGCTGTATAAAATGTATAGAGCGCCTGCTTCTTTGGGTGTGGATGGATAAATAGGCAGAAAGCCACGGAACCCGTAAACTGGTTCCGTATGAATGATCAAATCTCATCAGGGAAAGGGTTTTTTGACGGCAATCCAAAACAAATGTTCGTTTTCGGTGTCGTAACCGGAATGGTTATTGTGCTTTTATTAAATAACTTTGCCGGATTCACGGGAATTTCTCTCGCTGCCGGAAATGCTAACGGCAACGGCCGTACGCCTACGGTAGTGAATACTGCTGGCACAGGGGACACCGGAGATACTGGCGGTGCACCAGTGGCTAACCTGCCAGCTGTTCAGAAAGATGAACATATCCGCGGAGATTTGAGTAAGGCTAAGGTAGTCATGATTGAATATTCAGACTTCCAGTGCCCATTCTGTGAACGCCATCATCCAACTCTGCAAAAGATTGCGGATGATTACGGAGATCAGATCGCTTGGGTCTATCGCCAGTTCCCACTCACGTCCATCCACCCTAACGCTATGCCAGCGGCTCTCGCTAGTGAGTGTGCTTCTGAGCAGGGCAAGTTCTGGGAGTTTGCAGACGCCATGTTTGCCGGACAGACGGCTAACCTAGAGGGTGATGCTGCCACAGCTACTGCTTTTGAAACCGCTACCGCTAAAAATCTTGGCTTGAACATGAGCAAGTATAATGACTGCGTTTCAAGCAAGAAGTATCAGGCCGTAGTGGACGGTGATCAGTCCGGCGGTGAAGCAGCGGGCGTAAACGGTACGCCAGCCACCTTCATTAACGGCACTATGGTTTCCGGAGCTGTTCCGTACGCTACCTTGAAACAGATGGTTGATTCCGCTATCGCGAAGAAGTAGCAGATTTACGCAGATCTCAATCAGTAAGGCAGATTGAACGCAGATTACAAAGGGACCTCGAAAGAGGTTCTTTTGTTATACTTGACTCATGGACGATCAAAATTTTCATCCTGAATTGAGTCATCAACTTGTGGGTGTAGCCATGAAGGTTCACACCGCTTATGGCTCAATCCATAAAGAAGTCATCTACGAACGGGCATTTAAGGAAAAGTTGCTGCTAGCGAAGATACCTTTTCTCAGTCAGCCAAAGATTCCGGTCCTATCGGTAGATACAAAAGAACAACTTGGCTGGTATCAGCCTGATTTTTTGATCGCCGATGCGATTATTGTGGAACTCAAATCAACTGGTTATCCGTTGAAAGTTCACGAGACTCAACTACGCGATTATCTCAAGTGCTCGAGATATGAACTCGGTTATGTGTTGAACTTTGGAATGCCGTCCTTGTACTACAAAAGGATCGTTTTTTCGAATGGAAGGAAGTAACGTGAATCTGCGTTAAATCTGCTGTACATCCTTGATCTGCGTAAATCTGTTATCCAAAGAATACTTTTTGCCACCAAGGCCTTTCCGGTGGTTTTTTCTTAGGTGTATGTTCTGAAGGCGCTGCCCTTTCTTTTTTGGCGGCTCTGACCCAGCTGTCTATTCTGCCCATTTCTTTTTCTAATACAGGACCATCATATTCTCCGCCGTGGGCATGTCCGGTTCCGTAAGAGGGTTTCTTTTGGTCTAAGTGGATATTGAGGGATACGCCGCCACTGACTTGCTCTGCGTATAGGTGGAAGCGAGGATAAAATTCGCTCGTGAGGCGGATGATAAAACTTTCTTCGCCGCTCTGCGGATCCTTAAAGGGGGAGTATCCCGCTTTGCGGAGTGTCATGAGCGGGTTTGGCAATTCCTCATGCGTGTAGACGCGTTTCATACACGGGTATAGTATCAGAAGACTATGATCAAACGCATCCCGGCTAACAAACGTCATTTGGCAGCGCACGGTTGGCTGAATTCTTTCCATCTTTTTTCTTTTGCCGATTATTACGATCCGGAAAATGTAGGTTTTGGCCCGCTCCGTGTTTTCAATGATGATTTTATTATTGGCGAATCTGGTTTTGGCGAACACCCGCACAAGAACATGGAAATTATCACCATCATGCGTGAAGGCACGCTGACGCACCGGGATTCCATGGGAAATACCAAGACGATTACGGCCGGGGAAGTGCAGTGCATGACCGCGGGCACCGGCGTGGCGCACGCAGAAGTGAATATGGGAAAAACGTCCGTGCGTTTG
>JAHFIZ010000063.1 GCA_023246145.1 Candidatus Uhrbacteria bacterium
ACGGCACGGGGTTTGTGCTGTGCTCCTTATCCATGCCGTGCGTCTGGAGGTTTAGCACTTCTTCTGCGTTTCCGTGATCGGCGGTAATACAAAGAACGCCATCATGTTTCAACACCGCATCGACGAGTCGGCCTACGCAGGCATCAACCGCTTCCACAGCGGCAATAGTGGCATCCAAATTCCCCGTATGCCCCACCATGTCCGGATTAGCAAAGTTCGCTATGTAGACATCGTAATTACCGCGCTCAATTTCTGCCTCCAATTTATCCGTTATTTCATACACGCTCATGGCCGGCACCGCGTCATAACTCGCTACATGCGGGGACGGGATGAGCGCCCGATCTTCGCTTGGAAACGGCTCTTCCCGCGTGCCGTTCATGAAGAACGTTACGTGCGCGTATTTCTCCGTCTCCGCAATATGCAGTTGAACCAGGCCGGCCTTCGATATCGTTTCAGCAAGCGTATTTTCTATAACTACCGGCGCAAAAGCCACCTCTACCGGCAATCCCTTCTCATATTCCGTCATGGTGACGAACGTCAGATCCTTAATATAGGCGCGCTCGAACTTTTCGAAAGACGGAGTAACAAATGCCTTGGCTAATTCCCGAGAACGATCGGGACGGAAATTAAAAAAGATCACCGCATCCCCACTCTGTACCGTAGCCACCGGTTTTCCGCGTTTGGTCATCACGGTTGGAACAAATTCCTCATCATAGACTTCGCGCGAATACGAATCCTCAATCGCCGCAAAGGGATCCTCAGCCATGACATCAGATTCCCCAAGCGCGATTGCCTTATACGCCTTTTCTACGCGATCCCAACGGTTATCTCTATCCATGGCGTAATAGCGGCCGGAAAGTGAAGCAAGTTCCCCCACGCCAAGTTCCTTCATCTTTGCATCAAGCGTGCGAATAAAATCGATCCCCGAATTATACAGGGTGTCTCGACCGTCCAGAATGGCGTGAACGGCCACATTTTTTATCTTTTTCTCTTTGCACATCTTCAGGAGCGCAAAGGCGTGATCATCAAAAGAGTGCACCTTGCCAGAAGACATGAGGCCTAAGAGATGGAGCGTTCCGCCACTTTTCTGTACGGCGTCTATAGCTTTAGCGAGCGCCTCATTTGAAGCAAAAGAACCGTCAACGACGGCCTTATTAATGCGCGGCAAAGTCTGATAATACACGCGCCCAGCACCAATAGCCAAATGTCCTACCTCTGAATTTCCCATCTCTCCCCAAGACAAACCCACCTCTTCGCTTGAAGCTTTGAGCGTCATCACCGGGTACCGAGAGGTCAGCATGTCAAACGTGGGCTTCTTGGCGCGAGTGATCGCATTCCCTTCTGCATCCGGCGCAATGCCAAAACCGTCCAGGACCAAAAGGATCGCTGGCCGGGGACGACCACCCGGGAGAGTTTGGGGCTCCATAGTGGCCTCTATTTTAACACGCCCTATCTCCCAAGCGCCACTTCCTGGTTCTTCACCTTGATATATTCTACGGAAGTAGGTGCAACCATGCCTAAAAATGCCTGACGCTCCTCAATACTTGAGAGTGAACGCAAGCGGTCAATCTCTCCGGACAACCGATCATTCTCTCGCACCAAATTGCGCTGATCTTTTTCTAGATCGCGCATGGCGTAACCTTTCATGGACGCCTGGTTCATCTGCACCACGTACATGATGCCAAAGACTATGGCGAGTGCGATGCTCACCACCTTAATCACGTTTGGGTGGATGAGGCGCATGGCAATGGTGGCCGATTTTTCTGTGGTCATATGTTATTTCTTCTTGGCTATACGGAGCTTGGCGCTTCTTGACCTAGGGTTGTCCAGGACTTCCGTTTGCCCGGGGACAATAGGTTTTTTGGTGACGGTCTCAAGAACACTACTTTCCTTGAAAAACTGTTTTACTATCCGATCTTCAAGCGAATGGAAGGTAATGATCGCGATCCTGCCACCAGCCTTCAATACCTTTTCTGCTGCCTGCAAACCCTTTTCTAGCTCGCCCAGTTCATCATTCACCGCAATGCGCAGCGCCTGGAAAACGAACGTGGCCGGATGGAGCTTGCCGCGGCGCGGCACTACTGCCGCTACCACGTCTGCAAGATCTAATGTGGTCACAAACCTTTTCTCTTTCCGCGCTTCCGTGATGGCTTTGGCAATCACCTGAGCGTTTGGGTCTTCCCCGTAACGGCGGAAAAGCGTGGCCAGGTCATCCCGCGACCAGCTGTTCACTATATCCGCTGCCGTGATATCTCCGCGCAGGTCATAGCGCATATCAAGCGGCCCTTCATACATGAAGGAGAATCCTCGCTGTGCTTCATCCACGTGCATGGAAGAGAAGCCGAGGTCGAGCAAGATTGCGTCAGCTGAGAGACCGTATGTCTCCATAGCAGCAAACGAATCGTTGATCGCGCTCAATCGCTCGCCAAACCGTTCGAGATTCTTTTTACTGATCTCGATATTTCTCCCGTCACGGTCAAACCCTACTAACTTGCCGTTTGGACCCGTAGCCTCAAGCATGAGTGCTGCGTGTCCGCCCGCGCCAAGCGTGCCATCAATCACCGTTTCACCGGGTTTGAGGTCCAAGCCTTGCAGCACTTCTCTAGCGAGTACCGGAATATGCATAAAGCTTAGATACCCATAGTGCCGAGCTGTTCGGCAATGGCGCCTGATTCTGCTTCTGCTTTTTTAGCGTACGCAGTCCAGACTTCCTCATCCCAAATTTCTAACCTGCTTTCTACACCCACAATCACCGCGGCTTTTTTAAGGCCCGCAAACGTACGCAGATACTCCGGGACAACAAACCGTCCCTGAGCATCTATCTCTATGTCCATCGCACCCGCGAGCATGAAGCGCGCAAAGGCACGAGAATTTGCTTGTCCCAGGGGCAAGTTGGCAATTTTATTTGCTAACTTCCCCCACTCTTCCAAGGGGAGCAAAAAGAGTGAAGTGTCGAGGCCTCGCGTCACAACCGCTCCTTGCGCCAAGGCCCCGCGAAACTTCACCGGAACGGCTACCCGTCCCTTGTCGTCGATGGTGATTTTATATTCGCCAATGAACACACGGTTGTGGTTTTTATATTCCGTCACGAACCCCTGGATCCCTCTTGGTTCCAAAGGTTCATGACGGGGGAGACTTTCCGAAGCTGGGCTAGTGGCCCGTTTCAACGCTTACGTCGAAACAGCGCTCGACCCCACTTCGTGCTTGTGGATATTGTAACACCATTTCTCCCCACTTTCCTCCACCGTCTGCCACTTGGGGATAAAATAAGGCTCATTTTTGGGAAACCTTCTCAAGGAATTGCTAAAAAATCCTGTTTATGCTATAAAAACAGGTGCTTCTCGGTGCTTCACCAGTGTCCGGAGGTGTGATGGCAACAAACAAGAGCAAGGTGCCACCCGAAGTGTCGTGGTGGGTGATAGGTGGATTGAGTGTTCTCTTCTTCGGTCTCCTCTACTCCTGCACGCCGGGCTGCGCAGCCCCACGGGAGGTGGTAGCCGAACGAACCGCCCAACTCGACGAGCGCGTCGAGACGGTGGTAGAGCCAGTTGCGGACTTCAATCCGGAAGATGAAATGCCTCACTGCCGAAAGATTCTCGGCCCCGAGGTATCTCTAGCCAAATGCGCCGAATTTGTAGGGTACGAGCGCATGGCCGCCAGCGACGACATGTCCGAACCGTAAAACCCGAGGCGTACGGCCTCGGGTTCCCATGGAGCCTTCGCGCAAGCGGAGGCTTCTTCATTTCCTAAACTTTTTTTCTTGGTGGGATGCCGGAATTTCTTGATCTAAGCACACGGTGATACGCGCCGGCAAAACGGTGCGCTTCATCACGCGCTTTTTGAAAAACTTCTTTGAATGCTTTAGCTACTCGTCGTAATTCCGGATTTGATTCGTCAAAAACTAATCGGTCCTGTTTTCTATCAAACCCTTTAGCAATACCGATCATGGGAATATTCAGTCCGTATTCCTGCATAACCTCACGCACTCTATTCACCTGCCCTTCTCCCCCATCAATAATCATGATATCCGGCATGGCCCAGGAATCTTTGGTTGAGGCCTCCGGATTGGCGATACGCGCAAATCTCCGGCGCATCACTTCTTCCATCGCGCCTACATCATTAGCACCTTCAAACGATTTTATTTTGAATTTTCGGTATTCGTCTTTATTTACCTTTCCATTTTCAAATACGACCATTGAAGCAACGTTGGATGTTCCCGAGATATTCGCGATGTCATACGCCTCGATTCTTCCGAGCGCATTTATAAAATTCTCCGGACGGGTCGTCGGCTCACTGAATTCGTACGTGGGCTCTTCCCGCGTGATCAGCGCCACGTCATGGATATGTTCGAGCGCAAATAATTGATCCCTAAATTTGGTTGCTGCCTCAAACTCCTTACGTCTGGCCGCCTTGTCCATGTCTTTCCTGAGAGAGGCAATGATCCGTTCTTTCTTACCCTCAAAAAATAGCATTAACTTCTTAATGATCTTACGATAGTCTTTTTTGTTAATCGCACCTGAACACACGCCCGGACATTTTCCAATCTGCGCGTCAAAACATGGACGATTGTTTCCGGTAACACTCGGCGGGTTACATGTGGACCAAGGAATAGCGCGGCGCAGAATATCAAGCGCAGTTCTAAGAGATCTGCCGCTCGTATACGGACCGTAAACCGCCAAGAATTGTCGTCGAGCTTTCAGCGATAGGAATCTGGTGAATGGCTGAATCCCCAATCGTTCAAGATCGAGCCCGCGCATGAGGACTGGCTTTGGAAAATCTTCATTCGTAATACAGAGATACAAAAACGTCTTATCGTCCAACAACATGATGTTAAACGGCGGACGGTGAGCTTTGATTTGGTTCGCTTCGAGTACCAGCGCTTCGATGACGGTTGGAGTTTGGATGTAATCGATTCTGGCGATCTTACTTACAAGC
>JAHFIZ010000015.1 GCA_023246145.1 Candidatus Uhrbacteria bacterium
CTTCATGATCCCCTGTGGCCATGACAATGTGGATGCCCATGCGGTGCAGCTTGGCTACGGCTTCTTTTGCTTCCGGTTTGATTTGATCACTGATCGTCGCCACGGCCAGAATTTCCTTATCCGTCATGAGCGCAATGAGTGTAGCGCCAGCCACTCCATTCTTCAAACTCGGAAGTGCAAGATTTTTTGATGTGAGGAGCGAGGGGCCGCCAACGGAGTACAGGACGTTATCGATCATTCCTTGCACGCCGTTCCCAGGAAGATTTTTAAAGTCTGTAATTTTTTTGAAGCTGACTGCTTTGGTGTTGGCGTAGCTTACTATTGCTTCCGCGAGCGGGTGCTCCGAGTTTTTTTCGAGACTTGCAAATACCGCGAGAGCATCGCCTTCTGTTAACACTCCAATGGCTCTAAAGGAAGTCACTTCCGGCTTACCCTTGGTTAGCGTTCCTGTTTTATCAATAACGAGCGTGGTGACTGTATGCATCCTTTCGAGCACCTCGGCATTTTTAATGAGGATGCCCTGCATAGCACCACGGCCTACGCCCACCATGATGGCGGTAGGGGTGGCGAGCCCAAGCGCGCACGGGCAAGCAATGACAAGCACGGTAACAAAAGAAGAAATGCCGAGTGCCGTTTCGCCAAGAGCGAACCAGATAATGAAGGAGACCACGGCAATGACGAGCACCGCGGGGACAAAGATGCTGGAGATTTTGTCCGCCAAGCGCTGGATGGGCGCCTTTGAGCCCTGCGCATCGCCTACGAGTTCGATAATATGCGCGAGTAATGTTTCGCCGCCAACTCCGGTGGCCTTCATAGTGAAGGCACCAGTGGTATTCATGGTTCCCGCGGAGACAGGATCACCAGCTTTTTTCTCCACCGGGATTGGTTCGCCGGTCAGCAGGGATTCGTCTAATGAAGACGAACCTTCTTCAATCACTCCATCTACCGGAATTTTCATGCCCGGCTTCACCACAATGCTATCGCCCTTTATTACCTGCTCGATCGAAACCGTGAGTTCCTTGCCATCACGAATAATGGTTGCCGTTTTTACCTGGAGACCAAGAAGGCGCTTGATAGCGTCCCCGGTTTTCTCTTTGGCTCTGGCTTCAAGATACTTTCCAAGGGTGATGAGGCCTATGACAATGATGGTGACGTCAAAATAGGTAGCGGTGGTTTTGAGATAGGGTTGAAGTGTCCCCGGAAAAAGCGTGAGCGCCAGGCTGTAAAGAAATGCGGCCATGGTCCCCATGCCCACGAGCGTATCCATATCCGCAATTCCCGTGCGGAGAAATCGCCACAAGCCTTTCAGATATGCCGTGCCCGTAAAAAAGAGGGCGTAGGCAGCAAGGAGGGGGAGGAGGATGCCGGTAACCCTGGCTACCACCGTGGGCATTTCTGGGATGAGGGCGAATTTTGAAAAAATATCCCAGGCCATCACTATAGTTGCGATCACCACCATGGGCAGGGCAATGGTCACTTTTCTCTTGAGCATGGCCGTCTCTTGAGCGGAGTATGCAGCGTGATCATGTCCGGCCGGCATATCTCCTGTCATGACGGTTCCGTCCGCCATGACGTGTCCGCCCGCGTGCTTCATCTCATGGAGCTTGTAGCCCATAGGCTCAATGCTCCCCGAAAGTTTTGTGATGTTCGTCTTTGCGCTATCAATGGTCAGTCGCGCTTCTTCTGTGGCGAGGTTCACAGAAACTTCATGGACACCGTCTTGTTTTCCGAGCTCTTTTTCTATTCGGGAAACGCAGGAGGCACAGTGCATGCCCGTAATGTTTGCTTTTACTTTTTCCATATTATTTTCTCTTCAGTTTGTATACCTTGAGAATCTCCTCTACGGCCTTGCTCTCTTTCCCGCTCTTGATCTGGTTGACTGCGCAGTGTCCTAGGTGTCGCTCGAGCAGAATATTTTCAATATTTGAGAGCCCTTGTTTAACCGCGGAGCTCTGCGTGATGATGTTTATGCAGTAAGTATCCTTAGTGATCATGTCCTGCAGTCCGCGGACCTGGCCCTCTATGATCTTCAGGCGGCGGAGCAGCGCTTGCTTTTCTTTTTCTTGCATACCCCGAGATGATACCCCCTGGGGGGTATAATGAAAATGTTTCCTGTTTATAGCTTATCGAACAGGCAAAATGGCGGTAGACTATGGCATATGACGGCAACGATGATGGTGACCAAGGCTTCCGGGGAATTGCAGGCGTTTTCCGAAGAGAAATTATTGAGTTCTCTTGTAAAGTCCGGGGCGGATCCTGTGCTCGCAGATGAAATTGTGGAGCATATTTCCGGCCAGGTCTTTGAAGGAATGGGAACGAACGCTATCCACGACCGCGCTTTTGCCATGCTTAAAGCACGCCAGGGGATTTCCGCGGCAAGATATAACTTGAAGCGGGCTGTGGCCGAGCTCGGGCCAAGTGGTTTCCCGTTTGAGCGGTATGTGGCTCGATTATTTGATGCTATGGGTTATGAAACATCGGTGGGTGTAATCCTTCAGGGGAAATGCATCTCACATGAAATAGATGTTGTTCTCACAAAGGGCGACGTCCGTGGTTTGGTGGAGTGCAAATTTCACGCCACGCCCGGCGCAAAGTGTGATGTGAAGGTTCCGCTGTATGTGCATGCTCGGTTTGAGGACATCGCGGAACGGGAAGGAGGGTCCGTAGCGAATCGCGAGGGATGGATTGTGACCAATTCCCGTTTTAGTGAAGACGCGAGCGTGTATGGCGCATGCGTAGGACTGAAGCTTCTTGGCTGGAATAGCGGGCCGCTCGGTGAAAGCTTGCTCAGGTTGATTGATGCTCGCGGGCTCCATCCCGTGACGTGCCTGTTATCCGTCTCATCTGAACGTAAACGCGAACTCTTGCAGGATGGCATTGTACTTTGTAAAGATTTTTTGAGAGTGGCAAGGCCTGAGGAGGCGGAGGCTGTAGATGAAGCGAAAGCACTTTGTAAACATTAACCATCTTTCTATGTCGTACATCACCCGTATTCTCGATGCCGCCAAGCAGAATGAAAATTTCCGCACCGTTTTGCATACCACAGAAAAAAGCCAGCTTGTGGTCATGAATATCCCTGCCGGGGGAGACATTGGGGAGGAAACCCATGAGCATGTGGAGCAGATTCTCTACTTTCAGTCAGGAACCGGAAAGGCTGTGCTTGACGGCGTAGAGCATCCGCTCAGTCCTGGCGATGTGCTTGTAGTGACCCCAGGAACCGAGCATAACATTATCAATACCGGTGACGAGCCTTTGCTCATTGCGACTATTTACGTACCGCCCAATCACATAGACGGCACCATTCACAAAACCAAAGCCGATTCTGTTGCGGATGTGAAGGATGAATCGTTTGGCGAATCCGTGAGTTAGGGAATATATGCGGCGCAGTTTTTGGGGGATGTTCACAGAGCCGGGGCGGGAATACGCCACGCTTATTCTTTTGGTCGCCGCCTTTTTTCTCACATACTTCTTCCACCTTCCTTACGCGCTTTTTTGTGTGGCGGGAGCTTCTGTTCTCCCCACATTCATCTCTGCAATTGTTTCCGCTCTCAAGTTTAAAATTACTATTGATACGTTCAATGTCTTTGCGGTGGTGGTTGCATTTGCGGTGGGCGAGCCCTATTCGGCAGGATTCATCGCCCTCATGCTCACCTCCGCCCGACTTCTTGATTACTACGCGGAGGCTCGGACGGAGAATGCTGTGGAAACACTCATGCGACTGAAGCCGCTGACGGCATTTCTTGAAGAGCGGGGAGTGCTGAGGGAGGTGAAGGCGGATCAGGTGAAATCTGGTGATGTAGTGGTGGTAAAAGGCGGTGGAAGGATTCCGGTGGACGGCGTGGTTATCCGTGGGGATGCGCATGTCAATGAAGCTATTATCAGTGGAGAATCAGAACCCGTGGAGAAAAATGCCGGAGATCAGGTGACAAGCTCCACGCTCATAGAAACAGGCGTACTCACCATTCGTGCCACGCATGTAGGAAAAGAATCTACTATTGAACGCATGGCTGAACTCATGCGGCAGGCGGCTTTGCATAAATCCCGGACAGAAAAATTAGCTGACCGGTTCGCTACAATCTTTCTTCCCATCGTGGCCGCAACTGGCGCACTTGTATATATCCTTACCGGTAACGTGCTCATGGTGGCTTCTCTTTTTCTTGTGGCCTGTGCAGATGACATGGCAGTGGCCATTCCTCTTGCTATGACCGCGTCCCTTGGGCGGGCGGCTAAGCGCGGGGTGATCATCAAGGGAGGGCAGGCGCTTGATACCTTGGGGCGTATGAAGACGCTCGTCCTTGATAAGACGGGTACGCTGACGTTAGGAAATTTTATCGTGCGTGCCGTGAGAATTGTTCCGGGGACGGATGAGAACACTTTTTGGCGCATGCTTGCAGTGGCAGAAAAGTATTCGGAGCACCCCGCCGGGCGCGTGGCGTATAAAGAGGCAGTCCGACATTCTGGAGAGGCACCTGATCCGGACGATTTCGAGCTCCATAAGGGGAGCGGCGTCCGGGCCAGAATCGGCAATGATGACGTGGTGGTAGGTACCGCTCGCCTATTTAGAGATCTTGGTTTTTCGCCGCCTACTTCATTTACGGATACACCAGGCTCCGAATTTTTTGTGGCATTGAATGGGAAAGAGATTGGTGCGGTAGATGTGGCAGATTCTCCGCGGCCGGAAGCAGCTCTGAGCTTGCGGCGCTTGCGCGAGCTTGGGGTAGAGCGGATTATCATGTTTACCGGGGACAATGAGCGCGTGGCCGCATCCGTGGCGGCATCCCTTGGTATCACGGAGTTCCGTGCGGCAATGTCTCCAGAGGACAAGCTTCGCGCGCTTGAAGAGTTATTGCCGGAAGGTCTGCTTGGCATGGTGGGAGACGGTGTGAATGATGCGCCGGCTTTGGCTCGTGCAGACGTAGGCATAGCCATGGGGACGGGTGGTGCTGCGGTCTCTGTGGAGGCAGCAGACATCGTTATCATGACGGATAATCTGGCTCGCTTGCCGGAGATGGTGGAGCTTGGACGGCGAACATTCTCTATTGTTCGCGGCGATGCCGTCATTTGGGCGCTTTCAAATATGGTCGGGTTTGCTCTTGTGCTTACGGGAATTGCCGGCCCGGCCTTCGCGGCGTTTTATAATTTCGCCACAGATTTTTTCCCCCTCATCAATTCAAGTCGGCTGTTTGGCGCCGGTAAGAAAAGGTAGTGTTACAAGACGGTGCTCCCAAGATAAGTGATGTATGGCGCAGGGTGTATACTCGGCAAAAAGCAATTTTAGCTCTTAACCTAGCGCAGTATGGCCAAGTCATGCAGTCCGCATCAGATGGGTTTGGCAGTAGGAGGGTTTTTGGGAGTTTGGCACCTGGCTTGGTCGCTCCTCATCCTTGCCGGGCTAGCTCAGCCCCTCATGGATTTTGTTTTCAAGCTTCACATGATTGATCTTTCCTTCACTGTCCTACCATTCTCACTGTCCTTGGCCCTCGGCCTGATCGTTGTCACTTCACTGTTCGGCTACATCCTGGGCTATGTGCTTGGCCTTATCTGGGACGTGGTGCAGAAGAGATCGTAAACACTTTTAAAAAAAACACCGGCCAGAGACCGGTGTTTTTTTTGTTACGCCGCTTCAGCTTGGGTTTCTGTTTCGGTTTCCTCTGAACGCATGTCTTCGTACATTTCGTTTAATTTTTTTGTAATGGCTGTCCGGTCTTCTGGTTGCTTCAGATAGGTATCAAGTAGAGTAAGCTCTTCGTTCAGTCCATCGATGATCATTTGGACATCTTGAGGATATTTTACTGATTTCTTTTGAGCGTTCAGCATCTTTATCTGTTCTTCAAGATGCGTCTTGCGGAGGCTAACAGCTGCTACTGCTCCGTTTTCAAATACGCGTCCCTCATGTTCGTTGTACTGCTTGATGAACTTCAGGCGTTCCTCTGAAAACTCCTCCGGAGTAAATTTTCGGTAAGACATGTTTCCAAGATCCAGGTACCAGACCATTTTCTTTTCCTTATCCGCAAGGACCGCACCGCTTTCATCTGCAAAACCTACGGTGAGTGGTCGAGAAAGTTCCGGCCAAGAAATCTCCGTGGTCTCCTTTTGTATTTCTGGTCTGCGCCCTAGTTCCATGTTCATATAGTGAAAGGATAACGAAGCGGCCATGAATTGCAAAGAAACGAGGCACAGGCTTTCTTTACTTTATTTTTATCGCGAATTTTAGCAAAAGTCTTTTTGTGTGCAGATATCCACAGGTAGCTGCGTAAAGTGTTATGATTCGGCTGATTGCAGCTGAATTGGCCGCCGAACATTTAAGTTCTAGGCCGTTTCAATGCCCCACAAGGTAGGTATGCTAAATTTGAAGAAGTTTTTGGGCGGCACACTTGGCCTGCTCATGTTACTGTCTGGTTTTTCTGGGCCGGTTACCGCTATGGCTGCCACATCTCCCACGCTTGGGGCATCCGCACCATTTTCCGTTATAGGTCACACGCAAGTTACTGACGTTCCTGCTTCGGTCATTAGCGGCAATGTGGGCTTGGACGCGGCAGGAACGAATTACGTGGGACTCACGTCCGTAGAAGTGGCTGGCACTATCTATGACACGAACGGGACCGGACCAGACGGCGGAGCAGGGAACAATCCTACATTAGTGAATGATATTCACGTGGATGCTTCAGCGGCTTTTGACGCCTTGAATGCCGGTTCAAACGCGGATGCCAATTGTGTTGGCGGTGTACACTCGGACGGTACGGACCTGACCACGCTTTCTCCTCTTGGACCTGGCGTCTACTGTTCGGCCGGAAGTTTTCTTTTGACCGGCAATTTGAACCTGACAGGATCAGGTGTTTGGGTGTTTAAAACGGTTTCCTCACTCATCACTTCTTCCGGTTCGTCCATTACGGGCGGCGATCCTTGTAACATCTGGTGGAGGATCGGCAGTTCGGCCACCATTGAGACCACCACAGCTTTTAAAGGAACCATCATTGCTCTGACGGACGTGCACATGAACACCGGCGCTACGCTGAATGGCCGAGCCTTTGCAGAAACCGGTGCGGTTACGCTGCAGCAGAACACTATTAGCGGACCGGTCTGTGCTACATCTGTTCCGCCTACTGGCAACGTAGCTTCGTCTACGGGGTCAATTAACGTGGTGAAGGTGGTGGTGAATGATAACGGCGGGACAAGCACGGTGGCTGATTTCCCATTGTTCATCAATCAGCTTCCAGTTACTTCCGGCGTGACAAACGGCTACTCCTTCCTGAGCTCTGGTCCATACACGGTGACGGAAACCGGTAGCGCCAATTACGCGGCATCATTTGCCGGGGATTGTGATGCCACTGGGCTTCTGAACCTCCATGCGAATGAAAATTTGTTCTGCGTGCTGACGAATAATGATATTGGCGCACCGGTAGTGGTGCCGCCCGTTCCTCCAATTATCGACATTGTAAAAGTTCCAAGCCCACTTGCGCTTCCCGCTGGTCCGGGTGCCGTACTGTATAACTACACGGTGCGCAATGTAGGAACGGTTCCTATGACGAATGTGACAGTGGTAGACGATTCCTGTGGCCCTGTTTCTTATACTTCCGGGGATTTGAACAATAACGCTACTCTAGAGGTGGGCGAAACCTGGAGATACGGCTGTTTGACAACGCTCAACGAAACACACACCAATACCGCAGTCGCTACCGGTTGGGCCAACGGCTTGTCTGCGAGCGATGTAGCCACAGCAACGGTGGTGGTAGGCGTACCTTTGATCCCACCATTGATCCATGTGACCAAGATCCCTAATCCGCTCACGCTTCCTGCTGGCGGTGGAATGGTGACGTATACGGAGACGGTAACCAATCCGGGAACGGTGGCTTTACATAACGTCACGCTTTCTGATGACAAATGTAGTCCTGTAACCTTCATCTCTGGGGATACGAATGGAGATTCTCTGCTTGATCCATCAGAATCTTGGAAATATACCTGTCGTCATAACCTGACTGCCACCACTACAAATATTGCTACAGCCACAGGAGAAGCGAACGGTTTCACCGTACGCGATCTCGCCATTGTTACGGTAGTTGTAGCGAGCGCAGTTCCAGGACTCCCGAACACCGGTTTTGCTCCAGTGGTGAGCGTTCCTGTGGCAAGCCTCCTTATTGCCGGAATCTCAGTACTTTCTCTCGGTTACGTTCTCAGGAAGAGGTCCGTTTAACACTTTCATCAGATAGGAATAAAGCGGAGCCGTACGAACTTCGTTCGGCTCTTCTTGTATACGGATTATGGATGAACACGGTGAAAATACTTCCAAGATTCGCATAGCGGCGGCGGGCGTGATTATTCTGGCGGCGTTTGTTTTCTTTCTGAAAAATGTTTTGGCCTATACAGCGCCTGTGCCGGCGATCGTTGAGCCAGCTCCCGCGGTGGCCCTCGCGGCGCCAGTAGAAGAATATATTGGGCAGCCCGCACGGTTATTTATTCCGACTATCGGCGTTGATGCTGCGGTAGAGGGTGTGGCGCTCGCGCCGGACGGTTCTATGGATGTGCCAAAAGAATCTATGATCGCCGGTTGGTATTCCTTGGGCCATAGACCAGGAGAAGCCGGCAGTGCGGTGATAGACGGGCATGTGGATTGGTATAACGGCGCCAGCGGTGTGTTTGCCGGTCTTTCCAAGCTTGTGCCGGGAGATGTGGTGACCGTGCTTGATGACGCGGGCACTAGGATTTCTTTTGTGGTCCGTGAAACGCGTGTCTATGACGCGGCTGCAGATGCTACGGAGGTTTTTGCTTCCACGGACGGCTTGGCACATCTGAATCTCATCACTTGTAACGGGGCTTGGGACAAAAGTGCGGGGCAGTACAAAGAGCGCTTAGTGGTATTTGCTGACAGAGCCGCGAGCGAAATACAATAAAAAAACAGCTGCCCCGTCCAACAGGACGGGGCAGTGCGGGGTGCCTACTTTTTTAACCTTCCGTCTTTATCTGAACCTCAGGGGTCGTTCGCTTCGTACCTTTTTGTCGTGATCGTGTGAGTACGAGTGATCGCGATCTCGGAGAGGAACGGTTAGGAGCGGAAGAAGTAGGGAGGTAAGCGGGACACCTCAGGGATCGGTGTTTGCAGACGGGCGTAACGTCGGGTGACGCAACGCTTGGGTTTTTCATACAGCGCACAGGTGGGTTTTGGCTTGCTGGGCGTTAAACCGCTGCGCCTGAAGAGATTATCAGTGCCTCTGCGATTTGTCGATAAGATAATGATCAAAAAGACCGCACCCGAGCGCGGCCCTTTTGGACGGCGTGGTGCGGTCAGAAGATGATTTCGAGTCCGGGCCAGAGCTTGAAGATCATGCTCACGCTGCCCTCGTAGCCATTGATGAAGAACGCTTCGATGAGCAGGCGTTCGTTCGACATATGGCCGTATCGTGCCCGCAGCGCCGTGCAATACGTCACCTCATCAAAGGGGGCGCTGTGCAGCCGTGCGAACTTCAGAAAATCCCCGTGGCGGCGGAAGGAGCTCCCCTTGTGCCATGACACTCGGTTCGAAGCTTCTGCCTGCTGGATAATTTCTTGAAAGTCCCTGCATGCCTTTGCGGTATCCGCGAACGGTGCGAAGAGGTCAGGCGCCGGGGAGAAGACGCCTGCCCGCGTAGAATCGAGGAAGAAGAGGACGTTCGGTTGGGCGATATTCGTCCAGAGGTGTCGATCCGCGCTGAGACGCCGCATCAGGCTGGGGAGCCAGAGAATGAGCATGATTTTCCTCACGGTTTGGTACGTTGTTCCGCGGAAGGCGGACCTGGCAGAGTATCTTAATTATTGCACTTCGGCAAGGATCCGGTAAACTTTAGAGGTATGAACAATGAGGATGTAATTGAGTACGGTTTTGTTAAAAGTCCTTTTGGGGAAGCGCTTGTTGCGAGAACCAAGAAGGGGATTTGTTGTCTAGGGTTCGATAAGACGAAAAAGGTAGCGGTCGAAAATCTAGAGAAACGTTATTCCGGGGCAACGTTCAAGAAAGTGGTCGGCGAACTGAACTGGAAAAAGATTTTGAAGAGTAAGCTGGACGTTACGGGAACGGATTTTCAGATGAAGGTTTGGAAGGCTTTACTCGAAATACCCCCTGGGGAAGTTTCGACCTACGGGAGGATTGCTAAAAAGATTAAGAATCCAAAAGCTGTCCGGGCGGTGGGGACGGCGGTAGGCAGTAATCCTATTTCATATCTTATCCCCTGCCATCGCGTAGTTCCGGCGAGCGGGGGAATTGGGAAGTATCACTGGGGAGTAAAGAGAAAGAAGATGATGCTTGAGGCAGAGAAGGAGTAGCGCTCTACCACTTTTCAAGCAGTCCAACGAACTGGAGTTCGTCCACGTAAAGGCCAGGGAAGCGGCGTTTGAGGGCGCGGGTAGGTTTTCCGGGATTGAGGTCACCCTTTAAGTAGAGGTCTATAACGCGCGGGTGGATGTAGCACTTTCTGCAGACCGCAACGGTATTGCCGAGTGCCTCTGCAGTTGCTTTCACGGCAGCGACTACGTTTTTCTTTTCCTCCGTCTTTGTTTCGCACGGTTCGCAGGCGGTGAGATACGTCATAGCGAGAACGGTGCCGTGCCAAGTACGGAAATCTTTGGCGGTCAGTTCAGTATCGGCGATCATTTGAAGGTAGGCGTTTACGTCTTCAGAGTGCACGCTGTGTGTCTCGCCACGCTCATCTTGATATTCAAAAAGATCCTGGCCAGGAAGGTCCTGACAGGCGGCCACTACTTTTCTTACGCGTTTATCTTCAATAGCAATTTCATGCGGCACGCCACTTTTCCCTCTGAAGACAAACCGCATGCTTTCTCCGCGTCCTTTGAGATGCCGATTTAAAAACGTGGTCAGGCCGTAGGATTTATTTTCTCTGGCGTATTCTTCATTGCCTATGCGTATATAGGTGGTATCGAGTAGCTTCACGAGCGTGGCCAGTACCTTCTCTTTTGGCATGCCGCGCAGGCGAATATCTTTCGCTATCCTTCGGCGAATACTGCCGAGTGCTTCGGCAAAAGGGAGCAAGCGATCATACTTGGTAGCATCTCGGTGCGCGTTCCAGGCCGGATGGTAGATGTATTGTTTGCGACCTCTATCATCTCTGGCCGTGGCTTGCAGATGGCCTTTAGGATCAGGGCAGATCCAGACAGCGTGATAGGCAGGGGGAATGCCGAGCTTCATCAGGCGCTCCACCACTTTTTTATTCCTGATTCGCTTTCCGTGTTCATCAAAGAACAGAAAATCATCACCATCCCGCTTGCGCGTGATGCCCGGAAGATTGTCATTACTGTGATGAAGCCCAACCACTGATGGCATATGGGTAAGTATATCAAGTACACTATTCCTATATGAGCGTCTGGACGAAAGCTGAACTGAAGCAGCTAAAATCATTGAAGACTCCGGCTAGGATTCAGGACTTCATCAATGACATTCCGTACCGCGTGCAGGGTGATAATGAAACCTGTCTTTCGCCTGTTCGCGTTCTACGCGAGAGAAAGACGCAATGCATAGAGGGCGCCATGTTTGCGGCAGCTGTGCTCCGGATGAACGGGTTCAAGCCCTTGATCGTGGATATGGAATCCACCAAGCATGATCTTGATCATGTGATCGCTGTCTTTCAGATCGATCAATGCTGGGGAGCGATTTCCAAAACCAATCACGGGGTGCTCAGATATCGCGAACCGATCTATCAATCAATCCGCGAGCTCGTCATGTCCTATTTTCATGAATATTTCTTGCAAGGTAATCGAGTAAAAACGCTCCGAACATTTTCAAAGCCGGTGGATCTCTCAAGGTTCGATAAACGGGACTGGGAGACAAGCGGGGAAGACATCTGGTACATTGCCGAATATCTCCTGGAGATACCTCACGAGAAGATACTGACCCCCAAGCAGATCCGAAGGTTACGGAAGGCGGATCCTATAGAGGCCAAGATGACGGAATTCGCAGAGTGGCCGGAATAACGGCTTTCACATTCACTTATGCCAGACATGAAAACGTACACCGGCAGCTGCCACTGCGGCGCCGTGAGATATGAAGTGACTACGGATCTTGCATGCACCATCACCTGTAATTGTTCCATCTGTTCCCGTGCCGGCTGGGTGCTGAATTTTGTACCCGCAGAAAGTTTCAAATTGGTTCAGGGTGAAGAAAATCTCACCAGCTACAAGTTTAATAAAAATATCATTGATCATCTTTTCTGCAAGACCTGCGGCATTCATTCCTTTGGCCGAGGCGTGGATAAGGACGGGAATGCAACCGCGGCTATTAATGTCCGCTGTTTAGAAAACGTAGATCTCAAATCTCTGACCCCGTTCGAGTTTGATGGCAAGAGCCGCTAAGTATGCGCTACTGGCTTTTGAAGACGGAGCGTTCCACCTATTCTTTCGATGATCTGATAAAAGACAAGCAAACATCCTGGACCGGGGTGCGGAATTTTGGTGCCAGGAATTTTTTACGAGAAATGAAGAAAGGGGACTTGGCATTTATCTATCATTCCGGAGAAGAGAAGGCGATTGTTGGTACTGCCAAGATTGTCGAACCTGCCTACGCGGACAAAACGGCAAAAGAAGGAGATTGGAGCGCAGTAACTATCGCCGCCGGCAATCCCCTGAAGCCTGTGACCCTTTCAGAAATAAAAAAGAACCCTAAGCTTAAGCAAATGGTCCTCGTGAACAACTCTCGTTTATCTGTCCAACCGGTTACGGAGGCCGAGTGGAAAGAAATCATTTCTCTCTAAATGAATAATACCCCGCCGGAAGCCGTTGCTTCCTGCGGGGTATCCGTTGTGGGTCCGGTCGGAGTCCTACGTCTCGACCAGTTTCGGCTTGGTGGGGTAGATCGGCTTGCTCGGCTCTATGGGCGAGACCGGCGCGCCAGGTTCGTTGTTCAGCGTGATGTACCCGAGGGCCAGCGTGTCATACGCACGGCCATCGAAGCGCTTGTCGAGTCCCTTCGCACGGGAGACGGTGCGGAGCTCGGCCTGGATGACGCGCTCGAACAGATCTTCTGCTGCGTGTCTCCGCTCTTCTCCTTCCGGAGCCAGCTGGAGTCCACGCAGGTCGAGGACGCTGATCACTTCTCGGATGTGGGGCTCCATGTAGGAGTATTCCCACTCTCCGCGGAGGCCGTCCCAGGATTTGAGCTCTTGGTTCTGCTTCAGCGTTTCGCCGAGCACGGTCATGGCGCCGATGATGTTCTGCATCCAGCGCCAGCGGACACCGAGCGCGTAGGTCTGTTTCACGATGTCGCTTGGGTTCAGGGGATCCCGCTTCGGCCAAAGTTTGGCGGCCTCGACCTCGTTTTCGTTGTCCGTGTTCACGTACCGCAGGCGCGTATTCCTCGGCTTCCGGAGGACCTGTTCGGCCTCCCGGTGCGTGACGACGGCGAACCGGATATCCGCAGGATTGCGTTTATCCGGATCCTCGTCCGCTCCGCGGACACGGTACTGATCCGTGTTGATCTCCGCGTACTCCTCTACCGCGCCACCGATGATCTTGTCATAGGCTTCGAGGTCGCAGAGCAGCGGCACCACGAGACGCCGCCCATCGTTCATCGAGAAGATCTTCATCTGCTCGTATTTCCGCATCCGATCATGGATGAACGGGGTCATCTCCACGGCAGGATCCTTGCGAGAAGACGTCTTTTCTACGTCGATGATCGCGAGGTAGGAGTGCAATCCTTCCGTATTCTTCTCCGCGTGCTCGTTATAGCGGAGCATCAGGTCATGTAGCAGCTGGTACACGTTTTCTCCTGGTTATCATTTTCTGTATGAAATGAGAGCGTCCGGTCTTCCTTGCGGAAAACCGGACGATGGGGTGTTCGATTCTCCTCGCGGAAAACCGAACGATGAGCGTGTTCACTTCGCGGCCGTGGCCACGTACTCCACCGCGGGAGCGGAGCTCTTGGCGGGCGGGTACAGTTGCCGCAGCCCCGGAACGTTCCCGATGATGGAACGGACGGGGCGGTCGATGACCACCTCTTGATCTTGACGATCTTGACGCTTGTCGTGGGCCACTGGGCCTCCTTGTCACGGTGATGGTTCTTTCGAACCAGTTGTTGTTGGCTGAGCCCGCGCGGCTCTACCTAGCTAAAAAGTATCATAATATTCATGTTTTGTCAATAAAAGATCAACCGTTCACCTTGGGTATAAGTTGGATTGACGAGGCAGTGCGTGAGGTCCACTATTCAAGTGTTCTTTTGAACACTTGAATATGGGCACTGAAAAAGAAGACAAGGAATTGGAAAGAAAGGCGCGGATTTTCGCGCTTTTTGGGGATCCTAATCGTTTACGGATTCTCGACCTTTTGGTGCGGAAGAAACGAATGAATGTTTCAGAAATTTCAGAAGGGATTGGTATGAGTATTGCCTGCACGTCCCATCACCTTCAGTTGCTGAAGGATCAGGAAGTGGTGGGCGCCACAAAAGAGGGGAACAGTGTGTATTACGAAGTAGAGAAAGACCCGCTCCTCAAACAATTGTTATCACTTTTAAAATAATCTATGAATACAACAAAGATTCTTGTGATTTTGGGCAGCATTCGGGAAGGAAGAGTGGGAGACAAAGTGGCAAATTGGTATATGGAGACGGTGAAGAATGTAGAGGGCGCAGAATTTGAACTTCTTGACCTTAAAGAGCATCCGCTGCCGCTTTTTGCCGATGCCGTTTCTGGGGCGTATCGGGAAGGGAAGCATCCAAATCCCGCGGTGCAGGCGTTCCTTGAAAAGATTGCCGGAGTACAAGGCGTGGTTATTCTCGCAGCCGAATATAATCACAGCGTTCCAGGGGCTCTGAAGAATGCACTTGATTACACCTACTGGGAGTGGAAAGGGAAGTCGGTAGGATTTGTGGGGTACGGCGGGGCAGCCGGCGGCGCACGCTCTGTGGAGCATCTGCGGCAGATTGTGGCGGAGCTCCGTGCCTACAGCGTGCGGGACCAGGTAGTGCTCCCCTTTGTGTGGACCATGTTTGATGCTGCCGGAAAAATGCAAAATGCGGAGCCGCATGAAAAGACCGCGCTCGCTATGACGAATGATGTTTTAGACCTCGCCCGAAAACTTTCGGCTTAAAAGGTGAAGAAGGTGGCGAAGTTTTTTACTTCCGTGAACAGGACGGCTTTCTTTCCGTTGGTGTATTTTGTTTGATCCAGGTCATGAATGGCGTTCATGAACTTGTCATATTTGTAGTGCAATCCTTTTCCGGCAGAGGTTCCCGGATCATTGACAATGAACTCTCCCGATTTATCGTCATACCCTACAAGTACCATGACGTGATAATCAGGGCCGTCTACGGATGTACCGAGTGCCGGTGCAAAGACAGGAATGATGACGGGATTGTTACTGACAAGTTCTTTTTTCAGATCGTCCACCGTAGGATCAAAGACAATTTTTGTTCTAAAGGGGAGATCAAGTTTTACAATCAGATCGGAAATGGTTTCCAGTGATTCATCATGGCTGACTTTAATCTCCGTGTTTTTGACGGCTAAGATCTCTTTAATTTGTTTGACGGCTTCCGTTCTTTTAATTTCGTCATCCTTATAAAAGCTCGAAACCATGTAAATGGAAGTTTCTTCACAGGCATTCTGCCAGGGTTCTGACCAATCACCGTTTGGCGCTTGGGAGGTAAATGGCACGTCCACGGTTTTCTGCGCAGGGAGTTTTCCGCAACCACTAGCGGTGAGTACTAAGAGAAGAAGTGCGAGTTTTTTCAGGATTTGCATATTTCGTCTACAATACACGGGTATCCGTAAAATATCTATGAAGCCTTTGAGGTCAAATCCCTATCGCGTTGGCTTGCTCATCTGGATCCTCTTCCTTGTCACCTTTTCGCTCGTCTTCTTTCTCAATCTCCACGTTTTCTGGATCATTGATTTACTCCTCGTGTTAAATGCTTCCGCCTTTGCCATCTACGGTGTAGATAAACTTTTTGCCATAGGCCACAGTTATCGCATTCCAGAACGTGTGCTTTGGCTCTCCGCCTTTGCCGGCGGGCCGGCCGGAGCGCTTCTCGGCATGTACGTGTTTCATCACAAGGTGTCCAAGACATCATTTAAGTTCTCGCTTTCGATCGTGATCCTTGTTGAGATAGTGATCGTTCTTTTTGTGCTGAATCGACTTCACGTCTTAGCGTTTCCGCCTGTGGCTTTCTGATGTTGTTTCGCTCTTGCGATCATGCTAGAGTGCGCTCTTACTCTTTCTTTTTATTATGCCGAATATCGTTGTCTACGGTGCGCCACAAGGTACGTCTTTCCGTGTTCACTGGATGCTGCATGAAATTGGTCTGCCGTATGAACGCAAGCCGCTCAACATGGCGCTTGGGGAGCATAAGACCGCGGAGTTTTTAGCTCTGAATCCTATGGGTCAGGTGCCGGTGATTATTGTGGATGACGTAGTGCTGACGGAATCCATTGCCATCACGCATTACTTGGCTGCAAAGTTTAAGCCGGAACTTCTTGGAGCTACACTTGAAGATCAGGCGCACGCGCTTCGTTTTTCAGTCTGGAACATGCTGAATGTGAACGAACATTTCGGCATGCTTAATCGTCCAAAGTGGTCTGGTGTAGAACTCGCGCCTGAAGTTCTCGCGTCTACGCTGACCGCGCTCGCTAAATATCTTCCAGTCCTTGAAGATCATCTGAACGGCAGCGATTGGATTCTGGGTGATGCGTTCAGCATTGCGGATATTGATTTGCGCGCCACCTATATGTATGGCGAAGGAGCGAATTTCGACTTTTCACCGTACCCAAACATTGAAGCTTGGATGAAGCGTACTTCAGAGCGACCGTCATTTATCGCGGCCAAGGCGTAAGTATGGGTAATGCATTGCAAGTAGAAGATATACAGAAGACGTACGCCACCGGCGTGAAGGCACTAAAGGGCGTTTCTTTTTCCGTGAAGGAAGGCGAGATGTTTGCGCTTCTTGGAGCAAACGGCGCGGGGAAGACCACGCTCATTGGTATTCTTTGCGGGTTAGTGAATAAGACCAGCGGCAAGGCCGAAGTGTTTGGCGTAGACATAGATAAAGAGCCAGAGAAAGCGCGAAGTCTTATTGGCGTAGTTCCACAGGAATTCAATTTCAGCATTTTTGAAAAGGTGCTGGATATCGTAGTAGATGCGGGAGGGTATTACGGCGTACCAAGAAAGATTGCAGTGCCAAGAGCAGAAGCCATTTTGAAAGAGCTCGGCCTGTGGGATAAAAGAAACGTGCCCTCTCGTACGCTCTCAGGTGGTATGAAGCGCCGTCTTCTCATAGCTCGTGCGCTTATCCATGAACCAAAGCTCCTCTTGCTTGACGAACCTTCTGCCGGAGTGGACGTGGAGCTGCGCCGCGGCATGTGGGAGTTTGTGCAAAAGCTGAATGCTCAAGGCACGACTATCATTTTGACCACGCATTATCTTGAAGAAGCGGAAAAGCTTTGTAAGAACGTGGTCATTATGAAAGAAGGGAATGTGCTCAAAGAAGGAGAGATCGCGGAACTCGTCAAAGGGTCCGGCGCGTCTTCTTTGGAGGATTTCTATCTGACTATCACGAAAAACGTATGAGCAATCCTTTGATCATCGGGTATCTCACAATCGTCAGAAAAGAAACGCACCGCATCTTCCGCATCTGGACGCAGACCATTCTCCCGTCCGTGGTAACGCAATCACTGTACTTCATCATCTTCGGAGGACTTATTGGATCTCGGATTGGGGAGGTGAGTGGGATGAGCTATGCGGCGTTCCTGGTGCCAGGTCTCGTGATGATGGCCGCAATTACTAATTCCTTCAGTAACGTGGCGAGTTCATTCTTTGGAGCAAAGTTCCAGAGATCCATTGAAGAGATTCTGGTCTCACCCATGAAGCCGTGGGTGATTCTGGCCGGATACGTAACGGGCGGCGTGGTGCGCGGAACGGTGGTGGGAGCAGCTGTGTTTGTTGTTTCTGCGCTCTTTACGCGGGTAGCAGTCAGCCACGTGTTCTTCCTTGTTTTCTTCCTTCTCATCACTTGCATCATCTTCTCGCTCCTTGGATTCTTAAATGCCTTGTTTGCCCGGAAGTTTGATGATGTGGGTATCGTGCCTACGTTCCTTCTGACCCCGCTCACGTATCTTGGGGGAGTGTTCTACAGCCTGAGCTATCTTCCGCTCTTCTGGCGGAACGTGTCTTACGGCAATCCGATTGTGTACATGATTGACGGCTTCCGGTTCGGATTCTCCGGTGTGGCCGCTACGAATGTCTATGTTTCGGCACTTATTCTTGTGGTGGTGGCTGTGGTGCTTGTAGGTATCGCTCTTGGCCTCCTTAAGAGAGGAACCGGCTTGAAAACGTAGCATTCGTTATGTTTGAGGCTGGATGGGGTTGACTTCTCACCCTCACGTGCTATTGTCCGCGCCTGCATTGGTTTTTTTCTTAATGTACATCTTTATGATGAACGACGACGTGACCACTCCAGCCGAAGAAGTAGTAGCTCCAGAAGAGACGACTGAAGAGACTGCAGCTCCTGCAGAAGAGACAGCTCCACAGGCGTAGTCCTTAAAAGAACCCCGTAAGGGGTTCTTTTGTTTTAATTGACGATTCCTTTGACTCCGACTACCTTGTATCGGCTACGGCGGAGGTGGTTGTGCAAATTTGGAAAGTATCCGGGACCGATTGGGCGGCGCTTCTCTCGGCCGTTCAGGCATATATGGTGGTCTGGAAGAATCCAGTCACCTGCTGCGTGGGCGTCAGGTTCAGTGATGAAAGCCAGATCAAGAGCGTACTTGCTCTTGGACGCCTCAAGCTCGAACTCATCAGTTATCCGGGAGCAAATATTCCGGAAGAACTGATGATGCGTGACATCACTGCAGTACCCTACAGCTGTTGATGTAGGGGGCTTTCCGCGGGGGAGCTCTCAGGACCGCGTCATCGTGACGTGGTCCTTGTTGTTTGTGGGGAACGTGAGCAGGGCGTGAATGGTTGACGGAAGCAACTTAAGTTGCTAAAGTACTTAAGTTACTAAACAAGTTAAGTTGCTAAAGTTGTTTAGCTCCTAACGTAAGTCTCACCACCTTGTTATGGATCGTTCTAAGGTTGTTCATGACTTTTTCCAGAATATCGGCGCCATGCGGCGTTTTTTTGCGCATGCACCGCAAGCTCCGGAGGGCATGCCTACGCATGCTGGACTTTGGGTTATGATGATGCTTGCGCATGAAGAACCCATGACCATTAAAGAGCTTGCGGATCGGCTGACATTGTCTCTTTCCGCTACCAGCCAGTTGGTAAAGAAGCTTGAGGCGCTTGATATCCTCTCGCGCGGCATGGATAAAGAGAAGCGAAAACCCGTTCTTCTTTTTACCGAACGGGGAAACACGGTTTTGAGTGAAACTAAGCGCCAGCGCATGCGACTGTGTAAAGAAATGCTTGATGTCCTTTCTGATAAAGAACTCTTTGAACTCCACCGCCTTCAAAGCAAGGTACTGAATAGTCTCCCTACCTATGGAAAAAAGTAAAACTGAAGAAGGAAAAAAACCACAGGGCCCTAGCCTCATGAGTCTTTTGAAGCCCTACCGCTTGTACGTGGCTGTCCTTGTTTTTCTTGCCGTTGCGAGCAATTCGCTCAACCTG
>JAHFIZ010000064.1 GCA_023246145.1 Candidatus Uhrbacteria bacterium
GCTCCCTCCTTGAACAATGAGCTCCAGGAATCGCTTGTCGCCGTATCCCGAGCTTCCTCTAATGAGCGCCGTGGTGTGATCAGGAACTGCGCGGAGTTGGCTGTAGCAGACAGCGGCGATGGTTTGTTCGCCGAGCGCGATCTCTCGCTTTGCACCTTCTGCAAAATCTACGTCTTCTGGGAGCAGCGTGGTCTTGCAGTTGCCGAACGAATCAATCCACCACACGCCCTTAGGACAATCTGGAATTTCGCTCACTGCCATTTTTGCAGATGGAGCTTCGCCCTTCTCGTAAACAATTTTCGCCAGTCTCGGCAGATAGTCGAAACTTCTGAACTGCGAACTCGCAATGAACTCGATGTCCGCCTTTTCGAAGCCTTCACTCTCGAGCACATTCCGAATGTCTGTGACGTGCAGGCTTTCGATGAACCCGAACTTCTTAGCGAGCGAGAGAGCGCAGCCGTCAATCGTGCACACGATCGTGGTGTTCTTATATTTGAAATATCCAAACGGCGTACCGTTTGGCCACTTCTTGGCTTTACCGTGACGTGGAGCCACGTTCAAGGTGATCAACCCTTTCTCGTCCCCTACGGCGTCGAGTACGTCGATCAAATTTCCGGCGGCCTCGATATCTGAAGAAACGCCGATGAAACTAATGTTCGTTTCCGGAAAAAGCGTGGCGTACCGTGCCTCTTGGCGTACGCGGGCGTTGTCATCTCTGCAATCAGTAATGATGGTTAAAAACATAGGGGGTAGAAGGGGTAAAGGAGGTAGAGGAGGTTATGAGTCACATCGTATCCCACTTCGAGCGCAAGCGAGAAGCCACTGATCCTGCGGAATTCTCTCGCGGTCAGTGATCCCTCGCCTGCGCTCGGGATGGAGCTAGATAATATACTGACCGTTCTCAAATACTGTTTCGTTATCTATCGAGACTTTCGTCACGCCTACGAACACGTCTACGTGGAAGCGTGAATGCTTGCGGGAGAATTCCTTCTTGGCGTAGATGGTGTGTTTAGAGCCAAGGGACATATGGATGCCGCACATGCGTTCATACGTGCCGATGTCTGTGACAATCTTGTCCTTGGTCATAGCCCGGTTCATGCCAAAGCCGAGTTCGCGAATCTGCACCAGTGCTTCCTCTGCCGTAATCTCCGCAATAACTGCATCGAATTCTGGCGTAGAATTCTTTACTTCCGTAATGATACCTTTTTCAATCGTGATTTCGATCTCTTGTGGCGGGATGTTGGTATTAAAATCTTGATCGCCAAAAGCGATGAGCTTGGCTTTTCCGCTAACGAGCGATAAATCAGAAGGCTCGGTGAACACTTCCCCTATAGGAAACTGGCCGCCCCAATTTTTCATGCCGGTGTAATCACCAATGTTTAATTTGGCATCTTCAAATGGGCCTTCGTAGACGAGTGCACAGTCGCCGGACTCGACTACGATCTTTTTAGCTTGATCGATTTTGGCTTTCAGCTTCGGCCCCACGCCACGATAATATTCTTTGTCATACTGCAGCGCTTCCATGTACGTCTGCACCTGCTCCTCATTTTTCATTCTCCCAAGATGCGGATGCTCAATAACCTTAATGCCTTTTTTAAAAAGCTCCACGCGTATACGAAATTCATTCAGGCGAAAGTTGCCGGTCTGGATGAGTGAGACAAAATCACCAGCGGACAGCTGATTCAGCTCCATTAAAATATCCTCTACAGATGTGTCGTCAAACGCAATGAACTTGGCAGAAGGGACGGCCTCCCGGTAGGCCCCTGTCAAAAGCCGCGCCAAAGGAGACTGTGCATCAAAAACCACGAGTGCCCTATGAGCGGGTGTAAACTCGAAAATGTCGCGCACGATGGATTCAATTGGCGTCATAATGGGGTACCTTACCTTATTTTGACAAAAATTCAAGCCGGGCGTGATATGTGGAAGCCCCTCACCTCTTAGGGAGTAACCATGGGAACCAAAGCCCAAGCGACGCTCGGTGACCTGATGACTACGTTGTACGACGAGTACCTCGCTGTCTACGGGGACGAAGACATGGCCTCGGTAGCGGCCGCAGCCACGATCAACGATTTCCTCGGACAACGAGCAATCGCGGCCTCAGCGCTCCCGCAACAGCCGCATCCGACCTTCGGCAACCCCGAACCGGCTGCAGCTTGAACACCTGCCCTCCGCCGCATGACCTGCGGCCGATTGGCCCTCACAGACAGCCCCGTACGGGCTGTCTTTCCGCTTATATTAGCTAAAGAAAAGCTTTAACTGTGCATACCTTTCTTGCTCTCCTCAGGTCACAGGCATACGGTGAATAGGCTCCTACCGAGCACGTTCAGGCTTTAATCTTAATTTCAAGATTATGTTTGAAGGACAAACCACAAAGAACCCGCACATGAACCCTCCGGATGATGAACCAAAGCCAGATGCTAATGCCTAATAAGAAAAGAGCCCGTAAGGGCTCTTTTCTTATCTGTGCTGTACCTCAAAGGTGGCACTCGTAGTGCTGGCGTTCAAAAGGGTTACCTCCTGGCCATACACCATGCCGCTCGTGGTGCGCTCAGTTCCAAGCCTGAGCTCACTGCTATTCGTGCCATTCGAAACCGCAAGAACGGTGGAAAGTTCGCCCTGCCAAATGCACTGCACGCCTGCCGGACAGCGAGAATCATTTATTTCTTTTAGGGTATACGTCAGGCTCCCCACTTTTTGTGATGACCCCACGGAGAGCGTTATCTTGTTCTTTGTATCTCCCGATGATGCGGAGTTAGTAAATCTTACAGGGATCCAAAGCTCGTCATCATTCTGCGGCAGGCCCGATGGGTTGTCCCGGTGCAGAACCAATTTTCCCGTAGACGTAGCTGGTGTTTTAAAAGAAAGGTCTGCGGTAAACGGCACAAAGTCTTCTGTCATCCAATCACTCTTAGCGTCCGCGTGGCCACTTGCAAGCACGCCACCGTTCGCGTCTTCAAGCGTGATAGGAAAACTCGCCTCAAAGTACCATGTGCCCCTAGCCTCCCCTTCTATATGAACCGGGCTCTTGATGACATCACCGGTAGCAGGTGTAGACAAACGGATACGATCAAGCTTCTCGGCGCTATTCCCTTCAGAAGATACTAGAGGCGGCTGAACGTTCAGGTTCAAACTCCAGATGGAATAATTGAGATACCCGGCAAAGGCCACCCACAGGAGATACGGCAAAAGAAGAAGTGCAGCTAGACGTTTAAAGCGCAAATTCTCTACAATAAGGAGCGCTACGGACAGAAGAAGCGCCATGCAGGCAATGAACGCCACATCCAAACGATGAAGGGAAAAGAAGAGATAACACCACAGGACGCTCAAGGCTCCGTTTACGAGGTAAAATGCCGTCAGGCGCCCCAGGGAACGCTGAGGCTTCTGGTCAAAGGCGGTGATGAGCGAGAGAGCGAGGAGTGCGTAGAGGATCATCCAGATGATGCCAATGAATTGTCCGCTTGGCGTAAAGCCCGGAAGCAAGAGCGTCTGGTACCAGCCGGACATGCCAAGGGAGGTAAAATACGAGCCGAGGCCTGCCACGAGAAGGACAAAGCCAATGATGATGAGGAATCTCAAAACACGTTTTTCAATTTTCATAGATTACCACCATCATAGCAAAGGTTATGGACACTCGCCGTTTACTCCACATCAATGACGTTTGTCCGCTGTTCACTCCGGGTGCCATTCCTTCTTTTGAAGCTACCCGCTGGAATATAGAAGCAAGTCATTGGCCAACCGTCACCACCCATGGAGAAAACGGTCTGACCACCACCGTGGCTGCTAATCGCCTCTTTTCTTGGCACCGCACATTCACTACGGATAACAAACCCATTACGGTTCCTTCCTCTTCGCTTATCAGGATAGAAGAATGGGTTCCCTCATTTGAAAACGGCGTGAAAGAAAAAGGCTGGATCAATTTTGGGATAGGACGTATGCAAGGCATTGCTTCCCCGCCTGAAAGTGGCCCCGTAGAGATCTTGTGGTCAGCGCATGCCAAGCGCCATCTGAAGACATTCCGGAAGCACACGGAAATAAAACTCCGCGTAGGCACGCTCGACGAAATACAGAGACCCTATACGGGCTCGCACATCAGCGCCAGCATGCGCCAGGCCATTTGGTACATGACCGAACGTCACCTTAAAGCACACCAAGAAACCATAGATGTCCTTATAGCGGAAACGGAAGCTGACGGGATCATAGCCGCCTTTGTGGCAGGCAACTGCGCGGAGGCCTCCCAAAGCGTCTATCTCTTGGGTTTCTATCTCCCCCCGGCCGTGAAGACGTACGCCATGACCGGACTCATAGCCTGGTGGTTTGAACGCACCAGAGAAAAAAACCTGGCCCAATGTAACTTTGGGGATATGTGCGGACCGCATCCTTCTCCTTTTAGTAAGGAGCGCGGCTACTCCATTTTTAAAACGCACTTCGGCATTCGCCGCACTTGGCTGCCAAAAAGCTACTGGCGGATTTCTTTTGGCGCGAGGGGGTAGGCACTCACCGAGTTACTTTTTTCCTATTTGATCGTTGTACACTGTAGAGAAGCGCTTTTCTATGGGTGAACACACTGCCACGTTCGCTGACCTGTACGACGCCCACGCGGAGGAGATTTACGATTTCCTCTACTATAAGACGTTTGATACATACGCGGCTGAGGACCTCATGAGCATTACCTTCATGAAAGCACTTGAACACTTTCCTTCATTCAAGGCAGAGGCAGGTGCTAGCGCCAAAAGCTGCCTCTATAAAATTGCACGTAATGCGGCAATAGAGTATTACCGCACAAAAAAGCTGGATGTGC
>JAHFIZ010000016.1 GCA_023246145.1 Candidatus Uhrbacteria bacterium
CGCTCTCTGATGCGATGGAATCGACCGGAAGTCTTTACCCAAACGGTGGGACTGAGCTTTTTGACGGGGTAACTGTTCAGGATGTCCTGCGACTGCCTACTCTGGTCATTGAGCGCGATGCCGAATACGGTGCGCTTGTTTCACTGCGTGCACTCAAGGAGGAATATGGGATCGACCTCTTGCCAGTAAGAGATCCTGGAGAGAAAGAATTAAGGGAAGCCCAAGATGTACCTCTGACGACTAAAACAGAATTGCGAAAAAGGGTAGATTCTCTAGCTGCCATTCAGCGCTATATGAGCGTCATAGGCGTTCCTGAGCATTGCCTTAGGGATATTAAGGCTATTGATAAAAGCGAGCCTTTCCCCATGCTCGAGAAGAATAGAAAGATGATTGAGGACGAATCACGGAAGATAGGTGGAAAAATTCTACGTTCGGGATGGCTCGGGACTCACGGGAACGAGAGTATTCCTGACGAACACGAAGGGTACAGGGCTTACATGCGTGAACAAGCTGGCCCCCTAGCGAACGCAAGAAAAGTGCTAAACGAAGCATTCGATAATGCAAAAGATAAATAAAAGAGCACACCCGACGGTTGCGTGAGCAGGGGCTCTTTGTGCAACGCGGGTGTGCGCGGGGTCAGGGTTTGGGGAGTTTTTTCAGCTCGCGGGCGAGCTTCTGCCAGTCCTTTGCGGTCAGAAAGGCGGTCGCGTCCACATCTGCGCACTCCTCCGGACTCTTGGTTCGCTTTTTCTTCCCCAGGCGGTTGAGCCGCATGTGAAATTTACGGTGTTCCTCGGACAGCGTCTGGAATACACCGGCGGGAGCTCCGGTATATGCAAAGGCGTACGCCCGGAAATCGGCCACGGTTCGGGTTGGCTCTACTGCCATTTTTGTTTCCTCCTTGTAAGTCCCTTTATTGTCTAATGAACTTTCTCGGGCAGCAGGTGCCCCGCCAGCCTGGGGAGGAGGTCTTGGACGGCGAAGCGGAGGTCATCCGTCCGCACGAGCACGCCGGAGGGGCTTGCCCGGTATCCGACCCCCGGCTCATGGGTCAGGGTGAATGGATGAACGGTCTCCTGCCTGTCCGAGACCCACACGGCCACGGCAATGACCGGATGTTTTCCCGCCTCCAGAGTGTCCCGCGCTATGAAGACGGTCACGAGACCGCCCGCGAAGGAGATGTCCCGCCTGCGGAACAGGTCGAACATCGGGGGAGGACCGGTCCAGGGCTCGGTCAGGTCATGTATCTCTTTTCCCCAGCGGACTTCCCTTGGATCCATCATCTTGGTTTTCCTTTGTCACACAGGCCAGTGAAGACCACTGACTGGTCGAATTCGACTAGGGATAGTAACAAGATAAGGGGGCTTTGTCAATGAAAATTACCACAAACGTGGCTAATATTAGCCATTTGAAAACTGGGAAAAGCTGCTTTACATTAGGAAAGAGCTCAGTCATACTGTCAGCATTATGGCTGACACTAAAGTGGTGATTTTAGCGGCTGGAGCGGGTAAACGGATGGGTGCTGCTGTCCCTAAACCATTGGTTGAAGTGATGGGGAAGCCCATGATTGCCCATCTGCTTGATAGGGTAGAAAAGGCCGGAATTGACGGGAAGCCCATTGTCATTGTTTCACCTGACGGAAAGGCGCTCTTTGAGGCTGCGCTCGGTGACAGAGTAGAGTTCGCCATTCAGGAGATGCCAAAGGGGACTGGCGATGCACTGCGAGCCGCTGAAGCTGCTTGTGCTGGTGCCAAACATGTTATTGCGCTCTACGGTGATCATCCGTTTATTAGCGCAGGGGTTTTGCAGACCCTTATACAACTTTCGAGCGAAAATGAAGATGCGGTGGTGATGCTCACGGCCACCATTCCAAATTACGAGAATGAGTACTCCATGTTCCTTAAATGGGGCAGGATTCTGCGCTCGCCGGAGAATGCGGTGGTGGGAATTTGTGAAGCGAAGGATTGTTCGGCAGATGAACTCGCCATTACGGAAGTGAATCCAGGAATCTATGCGTTTCCGGCTGCTTGGGCTTTCGACCGCCTGAAACAGGTGAAGAATGAAAATGCTTCTGGCGAATATTACATTGTTGATTTAATTGAGATCGCCATGAAGGAAGGGAAGAAGATTGTCACGGCACCTGTTGATCCACTGGAAGTTTTGGGCATCAACACGCCGGAGGAACTGAAAAAAGCTGAAGAACTTTTTGCTAAACCCGTATGATGGAACGATCTTACGAGGAAATTTTGGAGAGCCTGGGCCTTAGCCCTAAGGAGATTAAGGTTTACGTCACGCTCTTAAAAGAAGGTCCGTCTTCTGTGCGTCAATTGGCGGCAGCTACGGGTATTAATCGTGGAACCGTCTACGATGCACTCAAGAATTTGCAGGCCACCGGGCTTGCACGTTTTTATAATAAGGAAACCAAACAATATTTCGTAGCTGCGGAGCCGGGAAAGTTACGCGAGCTTGCAGGTAAGCGCATCGACGACTTAACGCGGGCGCAGGAACGCTTGAATAATGTCATCGCGGAGCTTGAGAGCGTGTATGACGGGGGAGTGCAGGAGCCGGTGGTGCGCATGTATGAAGGCGCAGAGGGTGTGGGGGCAATTCTCACGGACGTACTGACCACCATGCAGGCTTCCAAGGATAAAGAGTATTATGTCTATTCATCCAGTTCTGTTCGGGATGCGCTTTACACAGCCTTTCCTGACTATACGAAGCAGCGTCTCTTGAATAGCATCCGCGTGAAGAACATTTCCATTGGTAAGGGCGGCTCGACAGCGGGTCTCGATGAACGTAAATGGATCCCGGCAACAGAGGGAGCGCCAACGTACATCCTTATCTACGCTTCTAAGGTGGCGAATATTTTCTTAGATAAGCGTACGGGCGAACTTATGGGGCTGATTGTGGAGAACAAGGGCATTTATGAGACGCAGAAGTTGCTGTTCTTATCGCTTTGGGAGAGAATTTAGGAAGTATGGACATCAAAATATTTTTGTTGAAGGGTCTGGAACGCTTGCGTGTTTCAGGCGAAGTGTTTGTAAATGATTTTTGGAAACTTTTGAAAGCGCTCGGACCGTGGGCGGTGCCTTTTGTACTCTCCTACGTACTTTTGGCCGTCATCCCGTTTGTCTTCTCTAAGAATATTGGTGAACTCATGGACGCTATGAATGGCGCGCGGGGGATTGGCACCATGACTATAGATGTAACTGGCGCCATGCGAACATTTATCATCATCGCCATCTTGGGATTTTTGAGTTACACCTTTCTCAGCCGGTTTGAGGGGCGTGCTGCAGAGCTCGGTCGTACCTTCGCCGAACTTCTTTCGGTTGCAATCCTCGTCATTTACCTCATCACGCTCGGCTGGTGGTCATTGCCCATCATCTGCCTGCTACTTTTGCCGCTCAGAGTAATTCTCCGCGAAATTTCTTTCTCAAGGTACATCCTCGTTGTCCCACCGATGTTACTTTTTGCCGCGCTTTCATCAAAAGTCATGCAGTACGCTGTCATTCGGGCTATCACGGTGGGGGAGTCCATGACCACGGTGGCTGCCGCCGGCTGTCTTACGGTGTTAGTCAGTGTATTATTACTCCGTCACGCTGACTCACGTTCTAAGACCGTATGATGGAGATGATCCTTTGGTTAGTCGTATTTTATATTGCCGGTCTCATTCAGGATTTCTTTTTTACCCTGAATTGGCGCTACGTGGCCCGGGAAAAGGTCTTCCTCGCGGCTCTGTGCTCTTTTGCTACCACCGTTATCTATATGGTGGTCCTTTATAACATTATCGCTCGGCTGGATACGGAACGGAGCATCCTTGCCATTCTGTGCTATTCGCTTGGTATTGCCTCCGGAACCGTGCTCGCTATGAAGGTTGTGCTGCACAAGGAGAAGAAGGGGAGGAAATAGGAGGTATGCGGGTTATTGCCGATCTTCATGTCCATTCGCGTTTTTCGCGCGCCTGTTCCAAGGATCTGACGCTTGAGAATAATGCTTTGTGGTGCGAAAAGAAGGGGGTGAACCTGCTTGGGACGGGGGATTTTACACATCCAGAATGGTTTAAGGATATTGAAGACAAATTAGAGGAGGCGGAACCGGGTTTATACAAATTAAAGTCTGGCGCATATCCAAAGATGCGCTACATGATGACCGCGGAGGTTTCTCAGATGTACAAACGCGACGGAAAGGGGAGACGGATTCATAATTTGATCTTTGCGCCATCAATCGAGGCCGTTCGAAAAATAAATGCTTGGCTCGACGAGAAGAAATTTAATCGCAAAGCTGACGGGCGACCAATTTTAGGAATTGATTCGGAGATTCTCTATCGCGAATTAAAAAATATCGACGACAGAATTGTTTTAGCACCCGCACACGCATGGACGCCATGGTTTTCTGTCTTTGGATCCAAGTCCGGTTTCGATTCTCTGGAAGATTGTTTTGGTGAGATGGCCAAGGAGGTGTTCGCTATTGAAACGGGACTCTCAAGTGATCCGATTATGAATCGTGCGCTCTCCAAGCTCGACCGACTGTCTCTCATTTCCAATTCTGATGCGCACTCTCCACAGAACTTTGGCAGAGAAGCAAATGTGTTCGAAATCGACGAACAGAAATTTTCTTTTGCTGAAATGATGCGCGTGTTACGCGAACGAGATATGGTACATTTTTTGTATACGATCGAGTTTTATCCGGAAGAAGGAAAGTATCACGTAGATGGTCATCTGAATTGCGGAATTGCGCTTGATCCGGCTGAAACAAAACGCCTTGGTGGCATCTGCCCCAAGTGCGGAAAGCCTTTAACCATAGGGGTTTTATCACGCGTTAACGATTTGGCAGATAGGCCTCGCGAGCTTGGAGTAATGAACGGTCACGTACCGTTTCAATCCATTGTTCCTCTGCCAGAAATCATCGCAGAAGTAGTTGGCGTGTCTTCTGTTGCATCAAAAAAAGTCACCACGATGTATGAATCAATGATTCAGAAATTAGGAAACGAATTTTCTATTCTTATTGATCTTCCACTCGCACAAATCGGCGAACATTTTGGTGATGACATGCGTGAAGCAATTGCGCGCGTACGCGAAGGACGATTACACATTGCACCGGGGTATGATGGCGTGTACGGCGTAGTGAAAATATTTTCTGATGAAGAAAATGCGCGCCGAAAAAATAAACAGACCGCACTTTTGTAGAAGTTGTACACAGCCCACCATAAAAATAATGTAAGGTGTGTACATTTCCGCTATACTATCTTCAACGTCATGTTACCCATGACGCACTCTCATTCACGAACGTAATTTCTATGGCAGCGAAGAAAAAGGCCAAGAAGCCAGCAAAGCGCAAGATGGCCAAGAAGCCAGCAAAGCGTAAGGCAGCTCCAAAGCGCAAGGCCGCAGCTAAGAAGCGCCGCTAAGCGTTTCTCTGACGAGCACATCCTGGAGGAGGTGCTGGTCAAACAAAGAATTCCCTGTGTGGGAATTTTTTGTTTCTGAAATAACAAACCCCGACATCGCCATGCGGGCGTTTGTCGGGGAGAAGTAGTGCGTTCCGTCCTTCAGTCTCGGTAGGTGAGGTCGAGACTTGTCAGACGGTAAATAGCCAAGGTAGTCCTTCCGAAGGTGTCGGCCTGCAGCGGCATACATCGCCGTCGCAGAAGGTTTCTCAGGACTCCCGGTGGTCCCGTTGGGAGAACCTCCTCGGCCCCCATGGCAGCCATCCGGTCGATGATATCGTTCGCTCCTTCGAATCGCCTCGAATCCGTTCGAACTTCCACCTTCCGACCGAACAGGCGACGGAGCTCTTCGAGTTCTTCGTCGTTCGGGGCGTTATGGGAGAATCGCGCCACCAGTCGGATCTCTCGTGGTTCAATGCGTTCGGTTTTCTTTACGATCTGGTCGATTACCCGGAATCGGGTGAACCGCCTTCCGAAGCCCTCACTGCTTCGGAATTCGATCCGCTTGATGTCCTTTTCAGGCACCGATTCGGCGTAGAGGAGTGGGATGGTACGTTCCCGGACCTCCTCTTGCCTAAGAAGATAGCTCAGATTGGTGAACGGCATCACCGCCACCGCCCCGACGTAGCGGCCCGAGTTCATGATTCGGGACTGCCGCTCGGCTTTGTTGATGGTTTGAATATCCACCTCCACTTTGCAACCAAACCACGCACGAAGCGCGGCGAGTTGGCACGCAGAAGGGATCTCCTCCACGCCAGAGAGCCAGAGTACTTTTGTCGTCATGAGAGACCTCAGAAAGGACGGTTTTCTTCGCGTGCTTTTCACCATGAAAAGCACCGCAAAGAACACAAAAGACTACCATTACGGCAGCCTTTTGTCAAAGTAATAGAGCTTATTTACGCAGCCTTTCCGTTCCTATCTTCTTGCTTGAGGTGGTGTAATGGGGCTCGTTTTTCAGATAACTCCCAAATATAGTAGTAATGTTTTGGATCGTGCTGCCCCGGCCAGTTTAATCGGTCTGTAGAAAGGTTCTCCTTTGCAAAAGCTTCACGATATTTCTCCCAAATAAGTGGCAAGAGGGCTTCGTATGCCTCTCCCCAGTCTGTGTTCTTTGATGGCTTGCGCTTTTCGTCAGCACCATGTTGTTTCCACCAGAAATGCGCGAGCGGTTTTGGAAAGTTAAAGACAACAACATTCACATCAGGATTCCCCGATTCAAGGTTTATAGATACTGCCTCTTGAAGCTCTTTGATTGTTCCTGGACCGTAAATATCAAAGGAAGGAATATCATGTTTTTTATCTCTTAAGTATCGTTTCATGTCTTCAGAGAGAAGCGGATACTTTTCGTGGTCTTCGAACTCCTTTCTCAATGAGTTCTGGAATTCTCTGGCTACTCCGTGGAGCGCGTCCGCTATTTTTCTCTGTGCAGCGTGTTGAAATGCGGTTCTCCCTGCTCCTTCATGGATTGAGATTTTCCAGTCTTCTTTGAGAATTTCCCGATCGAGCTCATCCCAGGACGGATTCTCTTCATTTTTCCAAGCGTCGCTTCTGCCGGTTTCGGGTCTCATACGATTACGGTACTACTTCTACGGATGTTCCCACACTGGCCCAGTTATAAACCCATTCCGCATCAGGGATGGAGGTGTTCACGCAGCCATGGCTCATGGGGTGGCCAAAGTTATGATGCCAGTACGCTGAGTGAATATAGATATGCGGGAAGATGCGCATATTCCACTTCACATTAGGCAGGTTGTAGTTGTTGGGGTTGCCCGGACCGTAGTTCCAGATGTAATCCATGATGGGGATTTTGGCCAGAACGGTGGTTTTCCCAAGTGGGGTGACGTGACCTCTCGTGGCTGTAGAGACCAGGAAGGATCTTACCTCTATACCGTCCTGATAGGCGTACAGGCGTTGTTCTGAAAGGTCCACTTTTATATATTTTCCGGCAGCCTGTGAGCTGATCTGGGAAGGGGCGGACAGAGCCACGATTTCACTTTTTTCCGAAATGCTGGCGAGGAGCGTGTTGTACCCATTGCTGCCATCGAACGGCGCGAAGGTTATAGTTCCGTCTATTTTTGAAATCTGAGGTACGAGAAAGGCACCATTAGCAAGATAAATATCGCCGTTCAAGACAGTTGTCGAAGATCCGTACGTTGCGTTTGCAAATCCGCTCGGCTTGGTGGATTGGTTATAGCCAAGCACGGCGTGGTCTATGACGGTTAGATCGTACCTCCCGTAATTCATGGGCATGGCCAGGATTTCAAGCGCCGGGTCAGTATCGGTATTTCCAACGGCGACATTCATGCCGGACTTTTCGCTTCCCGTAGCCACCACAATCTCACTTTCGAGCGTTCCCATGTTTGAGAACACTCTCACGGTGTTGCCACCAGAGACGCCCTGTCCGGTAACAATTTCATTTTCACCATCACCGTCCACATCTCCGCAAGCGAGCGTTACTCCTCCACGGAAGCCCGAGTCATAGGCAAAGAAATGTACACCGGTAGGCTTACCTTCATTGGAAAAGATACGGATATGGGGGCCACCGCCAAAACCCGCTCCCGTGATAATTTCTGTTTTTCCATCATGATCAAGATCGCAGACGGCCACATTTACGCCGCCGGTAAAACTCTTATCATAGGCCATGAATTCGCTGATCTTTGATCCGTCCTGGCGGAATAACCTGACAAAAGGTGCAGTGTTTGCTCCTGCGCCAATAACTAATTCTGAAACGCCGTCTGCCCCTAAATCTGCCGCCACCACACTCCCGGCAGAGCCGCTTTTGAGGTCTTTAAACGGCTGAAAAGAGGAAACTTGTTTGCCGTCCAAGGAATAAAGTCTGACTTCTGAACCGGTTACTGCCGTGGCAGCGTCTGCTTTATGGGGGAGTGAGGGAAAGAGGAGGGGGAGGAGGAGCAGGGCAGCGGCAAGGGTTCTAAGGAGACGCATATGGGCCATAGTATAACAGTCAGTACATTTCGGAAATATAAAAAGCAAAAGAAGTCCTTTGGGGACTTCTTTAACATGGTGGACTGACGGGGACTCGGCCTCGCCTCTCGGGTCGCCGTCGCTCCCCTCGGGCTGGCCACCGCCTCGCCATGCCGATTGGTATCGGCATATGGCTCCGGCGTTCTCGTCCCCCCGCAGGCCAAACTGTTGGCCTGCTGGTAAAAAAAATAATCCAGTAAAGACTGGATTATTTTTGGTGGACTGACGGGGACTCGAACCCCGGACCCTCTGCTTGCAAAGCAGATGCTCTACCAACTGAGCTATCAGCCCAAACCTTTAGCGAGGGTAGTTTAGCGGAACTAGCGAAATTGGGCAAGTCTTGATTGACTTTGGCGGTTTTTGGTGCTACCCTCCACTGTTCAGAGAGGCTGACGAATATGCAGAACGGACGGAAGACAAAGATGAACAGGCCCAAGGCCGCGGAACTCCGTGACCGAAATTTCATGGAGAAGGCTCTTGTGGACGTGGCCGGTCTCCATGACAAGTTTCATGGCTGGCTCGTGAAGGCTGAGGCATGGCAATTGTCAGGAATCATTTTCCTGACCGTTGTCGCCGGGGCCTTCCAGGATATGTTTCAGCTCGTGCTCGGCGGGCTGGACATGGTCCTAGGCCCGATCGATGAGATCGTGCTTGGAGCAACTCCGGAGCTCATCCTCCTTGAGTTGCTTCGCCGGGTTACCGGAATTGATCCGATCGGTTGGATCCAGCGCCACATCATGTGGCGGATCCCTGCTGGTGTGCTCGTGGGCGGCGTCATAGCGCTCACGCTCGCCACCTGGGGCCTGGACGCATCAGTCTATGTTCCCGGGATCGGTCTCTTAACCTGGCCGATCGAGTTCGTGGACTCCCTCATCGTGGGGCTTCCCATTCTCCTCTCTGCGCTCGAATTGCGCCGGAGGATTCCGCAGGTCCAGCCTCAGGCTGCCGCGGAAAGGAAGGTGGAAGCCGATGATGCGGTGGAAGTCGTGGTCCCAGAGGACTACAAATCGCAAGCCCTTGATCCTCACCGCCAAGCGGGGGATTGAGGGCTTCCTCGTTTTTTAAGAAACTTTTACGGCGTTTGGCGGGGTCTTTCCGTCTAGGAACGCCAGGATATTTTCTGCTGCCACTCGGCTCATGGCCTGACGGGCCTCAATCGTGGCACTAGCAGTATGAGGGGTGAGTACGGCGTTCGCACATTTGCGCAGTTCATATGTGTCCGTAGGGTCACAGTCGATGAGTGGTTCGCATTCATAGACATCTAGTCCAGCTCCGGCAATATCGCCACGAGTGAGCGCGACTACGAGCGCCTTCTCGTCCACTATCGGACCCCGGGAAGTATTAATGAGGTACGCAGTGTTCTTCATTATCTTGAGCTCGGCCTCACCGATGAGATGTTTTGTCGAAGGTAGGAGCGGAACATGGATGCTGACAAAATCAGCTTTCTTTAAAAGATCATTCTTTTCCAAATACGTCGCGTCCACCTCTTTTTCCAGCGCTTCATTGCGTTTGATGTCGTTATAGACGATTTTTACGCCAAATCCGTTATGCATTTTTCTGGCGAGCGCGGTACCAATAGCTCCGCCGCCTATGATTCCGAGCGTTTTTCCGTGGACATCGGTTCCTAAGAACATTTTTGGCCCCCAGCCTTTATATTTTTTAGCCCGAGTGAACGTGTCCGTCTCAACTATTCGATGAGTGAGCGTAAAAATGAGCGCCACGGCGTGCTCTGCTACCGCTTCTGAGAGTTCGGGGCCCGGGGTGTTGGTTACTACAATCCCTCGTTCCTTTGCCGCGGCAAGATCTATATTATCAAACCCAACTGCATAGTTAGCGATCATCTTCAGCTGTTTCCCTGCGGCATCCATCACGGAACTATCAATTTTCTCGGTCAGCAATGACAAAATGATATCCGCCCCTTTCACGCTGCGCTTCAAAATCCCGTCCGGGATTTTTTTGTCTTCTCCGTAAACCTTGAGCTCAATATCAGTTCGAGCTCTCAGCATCTTCAGTCCTTCATCGGGAATATCTCGGGTTACGAAGATCTTGGTCATAGGTTATTCGATTTTTGTGAAATCGATAGTTGAAAGAACTTTATCCCAACCTGCTTTGTAGTCAGGTGACTGGTCGCCATCAACTTCTACGATAAATTTTGCCCCAAAGTAATAGAGACGATCAAAGGTATAGTCATACAGTCCGGTGGCCTGGCCTTTTGCTCGAATGACGGTGGCACTATTAACCTTTTCTTCGGTGATGACAACGCTCTTTGCGTCCTGATCTGCTGCGTAGAGGGATTCAATATAGGCCTTGGGTGTTGCTGCTTTGGCAAAGGCGGGTGTAGCAGCTTTAGCTGTTGTCATCATCTGGATTGGTACATATGGACCGTCACAGCCTTCACAGTACTGAAGAAATGCTCGGGAGAGATCTATGCGATAAACGATGTTTGGAAAAGGATTAGCAGAACCGACAGCAGTCCATGAGGATGGATAACGGAAGCCAGGGTGGTTAACGTCCGGTACAACCACATTTTCAGAATTTTTTTGCGCCTCCTCAGCATCGATCTTGCACTGATCCGTGACTTTCTTATATTCAGCAGAAATTGCACCTCCTACCTGATCTTTGCAGGCAGCAGTTAATTGTTCCGTGGTAGGGCGATTAGCGTTGAACACTACGATGAGCGCAATGGCGCCAAGCGAGAGACAGAGCATGGTGATCAAAATACCAAGAAGAATGGCTGGGCCGCGGTTGGGAGTGCTGGTTTTAGGAGGCATAGTGAAAAGGGGTAGAAGGGGTAAAGGAGGTAGAGGGGGTTATCGAAAAAGTTCTACTTGATAGTTTTGACTGCCGTGACGGCAGCTTCGGCACAAGCTTTAGCTACAGTTCCGGTGTCCAGGCGCTCAATGTGGAGCTGGATGAGGAGAACAATGATGGCCACAAGGAGGCCTAAGTTCCAGAGAATGAACATGACCGCCCAGCCTGCCTGTCTGTTGGAGTTGGTGTTTGCCATATTGACCGTATTCTACCGTTAAACGTTAATTCACGATACCGTAAGAGGTGGATGTTTCTCCTTTGAGAATAAGGACAGATTCCTGGTTTTCCGCAAGTTCAAAAGAATCGTAAGGTTGGCTAATAATAGCTTTACCCAGCTCTCCGGTTTCTACGTTTAAGGGGTAGAGCTTCAATAATGGCTCCGGGGTGTCGTCACTCAGTGCTCTCACGTAAATAACGCCCGCGTAATGTTCTTGGGGCACCGCAAAAATGCTAAAATCCTGCGTTTTATCCGTCAGGGAAGAAGTGTAAATGGCATTGACGGTGTTGCCCTCCTTATCTATTTCCGCAATAACCGCGTCTGAACCTTCTATTTTTGTTTCAAAGCGTGGCGGCTTCACTATTTTTCCGGACGGCTTGGTGGTTACGGTGCCCGTGTTCGCGGCTGAAGGGTTATTAGTGATGGCGCTGTACTGCAAGGTAAAAATAGCAGCAAGTAAAATGACTACCGCAAAAGCGCCTACAAAAAGGGCAAGCGTAATTGCGTGTCGGCTGTGCATACCCTCATAGTATACAGCCAAATCTTCCTAAACCCGTGACACAAATACCTTAATTTCTTCAAGTTCCTTTGTCTTGGGCCACTTAGTTAAAATACCTTTCTTGGCGCCCACGTGCTGAATAACACTTTCTGCATTCAGCGTGCCCACTTGGAGAGCATTTTCTATATCCAATCCTTTGGCGAGTGCGGCTACGCAGCCTGAACCAAAGGCATCTCCAGCTCCGGTGCGAGAAATGGATTTTACGCCACGATTTTTGGCGTAATAGCGTGACTTAGCTTGCGCCGCGTATGCGCCTTTTCCGCCGTCTGTCACCACAGCGATTTTGGAAACTTTGGCCAGTGCGCCGGCCAGCTCTTTGCCGTCTTTGGTGTCCATTCCTGTGAGTAGCTGAGCTTCCTCCAGGTTTACGAGGATGACATCTACTCCGGTTAAGATTTGTCGCAACTGCGGAGCTTTGGCTAGCTCTCCGCCGCCCGGATTCACCGCTATCTTCGCGTTCATCTTTTTGGCGTGGGCTACGATCTTCGTGAGGAGCTCGATATTACCCGAAAGGGAACTCACATAGAGCCAGGAGCACTTGAGGGTTTTGAAAGGAATATCGCTCGCCGCAAACTCTGCGGACACGCCGCGGTAAACGAGCGCGGTTCTTTCGCCGCTACTCGTGGTCAAGAGCGTGCTGTACGCTGTTTTCCCACCTTTTACGTTTTTAACGAGTGAAGTATCGATCTTCAGACTCAACAGATCAGCTAAAATATCTCGTCCCGGTTCGTCATCTCCAATCCTGGTAATAATTCCCGTTTCAAAACCTAATTTTACAAACGTAGCAGCGGCATTGGTGGCTCCACCGCCTGTGGAGAGCGTGCAGTCCTCCACATCAATTTTGGCTCCGAGCGTCACGCATTCCGCTGCTCCGCCCGCAAATTTTTCAGACTGAATCACCTGGAAATCTTTTGAAGAAAGAAAGACGTCCCGCGTGGCTGAGCCAATAGTAATTATGTCGATCATATGAGTTTTTATTCCCACCTCGAGCGCAAGCGAGAGGCCACTGCCTTCGCGGAGATTCCAAGAAATCAGTGATCCCTCACCTTCGTTCGGGATGGGAGAGCTCAGAAGCTATCGATCGCTAAGCGCCTCTGCCACTTTCATCCCAAAGTGAAATAAAATGAAGGAAATTGGCGCTAATCTCTTGTGCGGCGGCAGCTTGGTCGATCTTTCCCGCCACAAACTGTTTGAGCGGCTCAAGAAACACGGTTCGGCCAATAGCGATCCCTTCCACTTTACCGCTTTCTCCCGCCGCCTTCACCCAAGCATCCACTTCTGCTCTCTCCTGACCGTGGCCAAGCACCACAATTGGGATGTCTGTCACGCGTTCAATGGTTTCCCAGGCCTCCGCGTCAGCAAATCCTTCCAACTTCCAAATAGCCGGCTTAATACCCGTTTCTTCAAGCTCGACAATAATTTTAGCCATGGTTTCCGGGTCTGCACCGCCCGTCAGGACCTCTATCAAGCAGGGGATATCGCTTTCAATTGAAAAGTCGGACAGACGCTTCAGCTTCTCTCTTGTCTTAGCGTTCGTTTCTTCATCGCCAAAAGTGTAATTTACGAGCGCCTTAGAGAATGTGGGTTGGATCCTCTTCAGTTCCTTCCCAAAATCGTCACCATGAATAAACGTGAATTCCTTGGCGCCGCTTTGTTCTACGGAAACAATATGCACCACGCCGTGAGACTTGGCATCATGAATAATTTCATTGCCCAACTCCTCATCAACCAGTATGCCGAGCGTTCCGTCAGTAGTCGTTTGTTCGTCCGCTAACAAAAAACCTTCCCAGATGATTTTTTTGAGCGCTTTGGCTTTCTCGGTGGCCGCTTCATCAAGCGGGTAGGTGACGCCGAGCAATTCTTTAGCAAATCCCGAGCGGTGGTCAAAGGGGAGGATGAAGAAAGGGAAGTGCATAGAGACGGTTATAACGTTTTTGCTTGAAACCCGGGGCGAGCTTTGAGACGCGCTTTGATTTCCGTAAGCGAGAGCAGGCCTTTGGTAGGGCCTATATGAGTTATGACTGATGCTGAGTTTACAGACGCCCATCGGAGAGCTTCTTCTGCCGGTTTACCCTTGAGGATGGCCCCAAGGAAACCGGAAACAAAGGCATCTCCTGCGCCTGTAGCTTCTATGCGTTCTGCCGGGAAAGAGGGGATGACAGAGAGGGTTTTACCGTCAAAGGCGTACGCGCCCTGCAGCCCGTCCGTAACCACTACGTACTTTGGACCGAGCGCCTTCAAACTGGCCATGATGCCGTGAATTTCCACGTCTTCCTTGCCGATAATTCTTCTGGCTTCGATCATGTTTAAGAATAAGACGGTGGAGGCGGCGATCAGCTCAAATAATTCATCTTTTGCTTCTTTAATCTGGATAGACCCGGGATTCAGGCTGATCCCTACTCCTTTGACGGCCAAACGGAGCGCTTCTCGGTACAGGCTTTCATAACCTTGTCCGAGTTCTGAGATGTGCAGCATTTTGGTGTCTGGCAGGTTATGCGGCAGGTGGTAGACGTGCGGTACGTGGTCCACGAGCTGGGTGGATTCGCCCTTGTAGCTCAAGACCACCGCCGCGCTATTACGCGTTTCCGGAACAATTTTGACCAATGATGCATTCACTTTGTTCTTTTTAAAGAAAGCACGCGCCTGCGCCATCATCTCGTCACTGCCCACTATGCTCAAAAGGGAAGTTTTGAACTTCATGCGTGCAAGTCCCACGGCTACGTTTGGGGCGCTGCCGGCGATTTCCGTAGAAAAGGCCTCCACGGGAATTTTTTGCCCATAGGCAATGCAGAGTTTGCACTCCGGCATCTTGAGCTCGCAAAGTACGCTCGCCTCATGAAGAATAATAAAGGTATCAAGCTTTATGGCGCCAATGGAGATAAGGTCAAACATATTGACCTCATTCTACACCACGAAACTGTTTGCCGGTATAAAAATAGAGGGAAAGGCAGCCTTCCTTCTTTACCTTCTTCACGGGCTCAATGCCGGGCAGCGGCCAAGCCTCCACAATAACCATGGCGTTATCTTTCAGTTCTGTTTTAAAACGTTTGATTAATCGAGGATAGCTCTTAGGGAGAAGGAAAACGAGAACAACATTGAAATCTTTGATGGGCTTGGTATAGAGATTTCCAAAGCGGATTTTGACGTTTTTATAAACCTTTCGGTAGACATCACGTCTGGCATGAGCGATGAAGAGGGGGAGAAGAGAAATTTCGTAGCCAGTATAGTCCGCGCCAGGAAATGCTTTGGCTATGGCAAAAAGGAGCGAGCCGTCTCCGCAGCCAAGGTCTACCACTTTGTCGCCGTGCTTCAGAGAAATCTCCTCAATGAGTTGTTTTCTCTCTTTCCCGCGTGTGGGGAGCCACGGTGCAGCAGAAATTCCGGCTATAGCGGCAGAAAAAATGAGCACGAGAAAGACGAGAGAGGCGAATAGCCACATAGGTTTGGCTGTAGGGTCGACGCGCGCGTCGACCCTACAGTGAAGTCAATAATTTGGTTTCTTCTCCCGATGTTAAATGGCGCCATTCTCCCACGGCAAGATCGCCCAAATGAATATTCATGATACGTACGCGCTCCAAAGAGGTGACGTTGAAGCCCAGAGCATCACACATGCGGCGGATCTGGCGGTTGCGGCCTTCTACGAGAATAATCGAAAAGGTGTCGTAGCCAATGTGCTCCACGCGTGCGGGAAGGGTTTTCCCTTCTTCCAAGAGCACGCCTTTTTTCATCTTTTGGATGAAGTCCGGCGTAATGCGCTTGTCCACGGTCACAATGTATTCCTTTTCATGTTTTCCTTCCGCGCGGAGAATTCTGTTCACTATCTCGCCATCATTCGTAAGCAAAATGAGTCCGGATGAGGCAACGTCCAGTCTTCCAATATGAAAAATGCGTTCCGGGAACCCAATAGCGTCCACAATATTGTCCTGCGCCTTGGGATCACTGGTACAGATCACGCCCACGGGTTTGTTATACGCTAAGTAGATCTTTGGCTTATCTGAAACCGCCACTTTCTTACCGTTCGCCACAATATCCTCCGCACCCTCCACCTTTTGCCCCAAGACGGCCTTTTTGCCATTTACGGTCACTTTCCCAGCCTCAATCAAGCGGTCACCCTCACGGCGAGAGCAAACACCGGCTTCCACCAGGAATTTGTTGAGGCGAGTAGACATAGGGGGTAGAGGAGGTAGAAGGGGTAGAGGAGGTTCTGAGTCACTCGGGCATTTCTCTCCCACCTCGAGCGCAGGCGAGAGGCCACAGACTTCGCGGAGCTTCCGAGAGATTCTAACAGTAATTATCCATTAAGGCGAGCTTCCTATGCTATCCTACATCCATATGAAAAAAGCATTAATTGGTTTGTTTACGGTGCTCGCTTTAGTGGGCGCTGGCTGTGCAGGGGGAGATAGCAAAGATTCTTATACGCCGCCCGCAGGTACTAAGGTAGACACAGGCGGTCCGCAGGTCTCCAAGGTGAATGCTGACCCGGCCACAGAAGCAAATATCAACTGGATCGCTATGGCCTCAGCTATTACAGACAGCAAGGATTGCGCTAAGTTCAAGAAGTATTTCTCTCCTGAACTTTCAGCCGTTTTGACCCAAGCTGACTGTGACGCGGCTTACACCGCCTTCACCACGGGTAAAGTCATGGTGGATTGGGGCAAAACCAAGGTCAACGAAGATAAGTCAGAAGTGGCGGTGAATACCTCAAAGGGTGTGAGCGTAGGCAATTACATCAAAGGCAAAGACGGCGTTTGGTACATGAACAGCAAATTCTGGGCCAAGTAACTGATTGAGTAATAAAAAAGAGCCTTACGGCTCTTTTTTGTATTAAACCTCTAGTTTTTCTATCAAGTCATCAACTATGTTGCTCATGATTTCTTGGGGCGTTTTATCCCACGGCTGAGCAAGAAAAGCAGAGCGCACCTGCTGAATGAGATCATCTTGTGTGATGAGGCCTTCATTAATCACCATTTGCGCGTCTGCACTTTTCTTTACCGCAGAGGGTACATCTTTCCAGGCTGTCAGTTTTTGCTCCGCGTTTGTGAAGAGCGCGGGTAATTCCGCATGAATCTTTTTTCTTTCTGAGAGTGTTTTAAGCGAAGTGACGTATTTATCTATGGTGTCTAAAGCTTCACTGCCGATGTTTCCGTTTTTATACTGTTGCTCAAGATTAGGAAGGATTCCAAAAGGAATATCTCGTTTAAATTTTTCTTGTTCTGAAGTTTTTGGAGAGAAAGCGGTGAAGATAGCGGATAATGCCTGTGCCTCTGAAAGTTTTTCTCCTATTGCTTTTCGTGTTTCCGGGGTGAGGGATTGTTCGGCTAGCTCTTTTTTGAGGCGCGCGGCTTCTAGGAGTTCATTTTTCCGTTTCTCTTCTTGTGCCAAAGTGGCTTTTTCAGCTGCTAATTTTTCAGCTTGTTTTTCCTTTAACGCTCGTTCTTTAGAGAGATTCTCAAGATCAAACATTCTTTTTGTAATCTGTGCTCTTGTTTGTCGAAAATCAATAGAGGTAGCTGCTGGATCTATACCTTGATAGGCATACCATTTTTCTGTTCCCGCACTCCCATATTCGGCGTCCGCGCGGTAAGGATATGTTTTTGGGGAATGGGTATGTTGAGCGTCAGCCAATAGGCCAGGCCAGGTGTCCCTCAAAGTCTCAATCTCTTTCTTATCTTCTTCTTTTTCCGCGCCTTTAGAGAGAAAGACGGGGATTTGTGTGGTAACTGTTCCTTCGAAAATACCTAATTCACGGTAGGCTTCTTCCAAACGCTTTTGGAGAGATGCGATTTCTGGATCTTTTTCCTTTTCTTTCAGTTCAGCTAGACGTTGATGTAAAAATGCCGTGGCTACACCGTTTCCTTTCTGAATTGATTGCTCTATTTTTTCTATTTCTTCCGCGCTTGGCGCGTTGTAGCTAGATTCAGTCGTGAGCGATTCCTGGCTAATAGTTGTTCTCGCGCCTCCGAGCCCTGTCCGATATTCTTGGGGATTTTCAAGCCATCGATATAGCTTTGTTACATACGTATGAGAGTATCTTCCTTCTTCGTCCTTTCCTGATTGCGTATTTTCATTGCGTGAGATATCTAAAGTAATTTTAGAAAAAGGCAGCGCGGCCATTTTCTCTTTCGTGAGATTTTCGATTTCACGTCTCAGTTCCGCTATTCTTTCTTCTCTCTGTTTATGGACTTCTGGAGAGAGTTTATCAAAAGAAAGGCTTCTCATATCCCTTCCGCCACCGGCAAATTCTTCGTTCAATGAGCGGATGATGTCATCAAAAAAAACTTGGCCTACGTCTTCACGGAGATTGATAGGGAGATAAAAGAGATTTGTGGAAGCGGGACGTGTATCAAACTGTACGTCAATTGTTCCTGTAACGCCGTTTCGGTCTGGTTTTGTGACGAACTGCTTATGAAAAAGGAATTCTTTCGGTATGAGCTCTTTCGCTTCCTTTGGTTCGGCATGTTCTCGCGTTTCAGTACGCTTGCTTCCTTCGTTTTTTCGTTCAGGCATATGGGAAATGATTATGCCAAGTTTAACACGGATAATTTTCAGGAAAAAGAAGAACCGCACCGTGAGGAGCGCTTGCGGGCGGCTCTTCAGGGTGCGGTTGAGGAGGTGTGTTAAGTCACTGACTGACGGAAAACGGCGTGAAGGGTTTCTTCAACCCCGTTCTCTTCGTCGTCGAACGTTCCGACGTTCGAGACGATATGGGTGACGAATCGCTCGTCATCGAGGAAGTCGGCGACCTCCACGTCGATCAACCACTCGGCTTTGCAGCCGTCTCCCGCACAGGGCCGGAAGTGGTTTAGGGTTTCGCCTATGGGGAAGAAATTCGCCTCCCCGCAAAAGGGACAGCGGATTTCTTTTTGCATTTCTGGCATCTGCCCTCCGTTGAGGTTGGTCGAATCCTCATCTGATCACTCAAAACACTTTTGTCACAAACCGAGAGAGGTGGTTCATGGCGTTATGTCTTAAGTGATCGGATAAGGATCCCCATACCAGACATTGTGCATGTTGGTACGGGGCCCGTGCCCGGCTGAGCGCAGTGCTTGGCTAGCCGGGAAGTTTGCGAGTATGCACTCGCGTCCACCATTTCTGTTTGTGCGGTCAGGCACAGAAACGGTGGCAAAGAACCCTTATTTACTGTGCGGTCGGCGTCACGCCAGCCGCTCGGCAGGCGTTGTGGAACGCCGCCCAGTAGGCCCCCTGGTAGGGGGTTCCGTCCTCTAAGAC
>JAHFIZ010000065.1 GCA_023246145.1 Candidatus Uhrbacteria bacterium
ACAAAAAACGGACGCTTAAAGAATTCCTTCTCCCCCAAAATATACGCTACAGGTTCATGGCTCTTCCTGCGAGACACCAGCTCCCAAAACCCCCTTTCCACCTCTTCCTTTAAAAGCTCCTCTCCATGAGCGAAGAGATATGACGTGGGTTTCTGTAGGGAGTGCGAGAGAAGTACCTGCGCATCTAATTTTGGGTTTTGCAAAGCTTGGCGTCTGACGGATGCAGCGCCTTTCAGTTCTTCGCTCGCCTTAGTTAGTGCCTCGAATATCGTCATAGAGATCCCCCTCCACCGGCTTTATTCATCATCGTCATCGCTCGCACCCATGGCGGCAAATTTTTCATCTCGGCTGGCGAGTTTGAGAGCGTTCAAGATCTCTTCTATATCTCCGTCCATGATTCCTGGAAGGCCATGCCAAGACTGTTTGAGGCGGTGATCCGTGACGCGGTCCTGTGGGAAGTTATAGGTACGGATCTTCTCTGATCTATCTCCGGTACCAATCTGGCCGCGGCGCTCTGCTTCCAGTGCCGCACGCTTCTTCTCTTGTTCATGCGCATAGACGCGCGCACGGAGCACGGAGAGCGCAGAATCACGGTTCTGGCTGAAGGAGCGCTGATCCTGACAATAGACAATCGTGCCCGTGGGAACGTGTACTACGCGACAAGCGGAATACGTGGTGTTCACGGACTGTCCGCCGGCACCCGTGGAGGTGGTTGCTTCAATGGTGATGTCTTTTGGATTAATTTCAAAATCTTCCTCTTCAATTTTTGGGAGGACGGCAACGGTAATAGTTGAGGTGTGAATGCGTCCGGCCTTTTCTGTGGCGGGAACTCTTTGCACACGGTGCACGCCGCTTTCCAGTTTCATGGTGCCAAAGGCTCCTGGCCCCGAGATCTCAAAGATCACTTCCTTGAATCCTCCCAAGTCATTCTGGCTTTGGGAGATAACGGAATACTTCCAGTTATGACGCTCTGCAAAGCGGGCGTACATACGGAAAAGTTCTGAGGCAAACAGCGCCGCCTCATCTCCTCCGGCGCCTGCACGGATTTCCACAATGGCGTCATTGTCATCCATGGGATCTTTGGGGACGAGTGCGAGTTCAAGTGCTTTTGTTACCTCAGGAAGTTTTGGTTCAAGCTCGGCAATCTCTGCTTCTGCGAGCGCCTTCATCTCCGCGTCATCGTCCTTCAGTGTGCTTCTTGCGCCTTCAAGATCTCCCGCCACCTTCTCATAGGCGGTAATAGCGTCCATAACTTTACCAAGTGACTGGAAAGCCATGTTCACCTCTTTGAGTTTTTTACGGTCAGCAAGAACGGCAGGATCCATAAGGGACTGCTCAAGTCTTGCATATTCAGCACGTTTTTCCGCAATGATGTTTTCAAATTCCATAGGGGTTAGGTTCAGGATATAACAAAAACGCCTGATCGGTAACCGAGGAGGCGTTTTGGTTTAGCTAACGTGAGGATTTGATGCTCGTGTCCCGATCAGCGCGCTTCTTAGCCTTAGTAGTGGCGCGGACGGCGCGGTCAGCTGCCTTCTCCTTAGCTGTCTTAACCGTAGCGGTCTTAGCAGTGGAGCGATCCGTGAACTTTTCTACGCGGCGTGCAGAGTCTACAATCTTCTGCTTACCCGTGAAGAATGGGTGACAAGCGGCACAGATTTCAATATCAATGCGCTCACTCGTTGAGCCCATGGTGTATTTTGCTCCGCAAGCGCAAACGATGTCTGCTGGGGAGTGGTACTTGGGGTGAATTCCTGCTTTCATAGGGGAAATAAGATTGCCGAAATAGTACTGAAATAGCCACTTTTTGTCAAATACATTCATCCCCGCTATTCTGTGGCCCGTATGGGTACCGATATTTCCCTTTTTAACTATGATCTCCCGGAGTCTTTTATAGCTCAGCATTCGGTTGAACCCCGGGATCATTCAAAGCTCATGGTTCTTGATCGTCAGACGGGCGAGCTTCAGCATAAGCACTTTTTCGATATTCTGGATGAATTACGGGCTGGGGATGTACTCGTTTTTAATACTTCCAAGGTTTTCAAAGCGCGACTCGTTGTAACGCGTTCCCCCTCCTCTGGAGGGGGTCAGAGGACGGCTCCGCCGGCCGGGGAGGCCGCTGTTCGTGGCGTGTCTGCGGTCGAGCTTTTCGTGCTTCGCGTTCACGATGGTTTCATCGACGCTCTTATTAAGCCAGGCAAGAAGTTTCCTATTGGATCTTCGATCGAGGTCTTCGGTCATATGTTCATGGTCGAAGCCAAGACCGATGATGGCGTGGTGCGCCTAAGGACCGACCTTTCCGTGGCCACAATGCTCGAGTTTTGTGACGAGCACGGTCAGATCCCTACTCCGCCGTACGTCAACGAAAAATTGGACGACACCGCAAAGTATCAAACCGTCTACGCTAAAGAGGTCGGCTCGGTGGCTGCTCCTACAGCAGGATTCCATTTTACGGACGAGCTTTTGGAAAAGATCAGATCGAAAGGGGTTCAGATAGAACACGTCATTCTTCACGTGGGCATCGGTACCTTTCGCCCGGTGTTAACCGAAACCATCGAAGAACATGTTATGCACAGTGAGTGGGTCAGTTTGTCACAGGCTACGGCCGATAATATCAATCGTGCCAAGGCCGAAGGCCGCCGCGTCATCGCCGTCGGCACCACCACGACCAGAGTTCTCGAGGGAATCGCGATGCGTGCAGGGGCCGACGCCCCTGTCGCCCCCCTTGTCGCGTACGAAGGAGAAATAAATATTTTCATCACCCCCGGTTTTGTTTTCAAAGTGATCGACGGTCTCATCACCAATTTTCACCTTCCCAAATCGACGCTCCTTGTCCTCATCTCTTCCTTTGCTGGTCGCGAAAATGTTTTGCACGCCTACGAAGAAGCAAAAAAGAATGGATACAGATTTTTCTCATTTGGCGACGCGATGTTTATCCGCTAGTCCTGTGTCATGTCGACGTCAGGAGACACCTCTCTCATGCACGTGCAGTGAGAGGTCCCTCGCCGTCGCTCGGGATGACAGAGTTATGTACCAATTACTAAAAACATATGATCACCCTCGTCACTGGAAACCCAAACAAACTGAAAGAAGCAAAAATGCTTTTAGGTGAACATCTGCAAAGCACCGCACTCGATCTTCCTGAGCTTCAGACAGAAGATATTGAAGAAATCGTTCGTGGAAAAGTGCGAGCAGCGTTCACTGAGCTGCAAACACCGGTTCTCGTGGAAGATGTTTCCTATTCACTTGGAGCTCTCAAGAATTTTCCAGGAACTTTTATCAAATTTTGGGAAAAGGGCGGGATGCATGAAGCTATCCAGCCATTCCTCAGGGAGAACGGAGACAGAAGCGCTACAGCCACCTGCTGCATTGGATATAAGGATGCTGAAAGAGAAATCGTGGTACTTGGAATCGTGAACGGGAAAAATGTTGAGCGTTCGGAAGGTGAGGGCTGGGGGTTCGATTATTACTTCATGCCGGACGGCTTTGATCAAACCTTCGCCCAAATGGGACCAGAAGAAAAGATAAAGATTTCCCATCGCCACAGCGCCTACACCCAAATGCGCGCTAAACTTCTAGAAAACGGAATCAGTTTATAGTTTTTTGCCTTTGTCCAGCGGAATTCTTGACGTTTATGGGCTTATCCGTTACTATTCTGCCGTCCTTTAAAGGGCAATTTAATAAATGTAATCTCACAGGCCTCCTTATAAAAGCGTAGGATCCTCCCCTGAAATACGGGGCCCTACTGCCGGAGAGCCGAGGTTAAAAGGAAACAATCTATGGCACAGAAGATTCCGAGCATGGAAGAGATGCTCAAAGCGGGCGTGCACTTTGGACACCAGTCCTCAAAGTGGCACCCAAAAATGAAAGAGTACATCTTTGGCATCCGCCAGGGCGTGCACATCTTTGATGTAGAGAAGACACAGCAGAAATTGGCCGAAGCTCTTACCTTCGTGGAAGAGACGGTAGCAAGAGGTGGCGTGATTCTCTTTGTGGGAACCAAGAGCCAGGCTCAGAGCGTAGTGGCTAAGTACGGCTTGGACGCACAGATGCCATACGTGAGCACGCGTTGGTTGGGCGGTACGCTGACCAACTTCCCGCAGATCCAACGTCTTATCCGTCACTATCTTGATTTGAAGGATAAGCGTGAGAAGGGAGACCTCCGCAAATACACCAAACTTGAACAGCTCCAGTTTGATAGAGAAATTGAAGAGCTTGATGAAAAAATTGGTGGTATCTCTACCATGACCCGTTTGCCAGACGCACTTTTCATTCTTGACGCACGTGCGGAAAAGACCGCCATGCGTGAAGCGCTCAGCGTTCACATCCCAATGATCAGCTTGGTAGATAGCAACGTGAACCCGGTAGGTATCAAGTACGTTATCCCAGGAAATGATGACGCTTCAGCCAGCATCGACATGATCACAAAATTGGTAGCAGAAGCGGTGAAGGAAGGCCGCGCTAAAGCGGTGAGCGCTCGCGCTGCAGCAGCAGCCGCAGTAGCTCCTAAGAACGCTGAAGAAGAATTTAAAGTTTCAGACAAGTCTAAGGAAGTAGTGGAAGATCTGGATGACAAGGTAAAGGAAGAACTCGCAGCTAAAGCTCGCGAAGCTAAGGAAACCAAGTAATAACAACCAATTATGGCAATTACCGCAGGGGATGTCGCTAAA
>JAHFIZ010000066.1 GCA_023246145.1 Candidatus Uhrbacteria bacterium
ACGTAGGAATTTCCTATAGAGATGAGCGCCGGGTCCGGATTATCCGTAAACGTCCAGCTGCCGTACATCCCGCCTAGCCAGAACGCGAGGACCACGGAGAAAACAGTAAAGACTTTCCAGGTTTTATTTTTATCAAATTTACGAACAAGCAGCAGCGCAAACCCAACTAAGGCCGGAATGGTCATCCACGGGAAGAGCAAAAACTCATACTGCCACTCATGGCGCATGATGGCGCGCGGATGAATACCAAAAGGAAATACGTAGGAGGCCATGTCGCTGACTGACGGCGGGATGAGTGATGAAACAGATGACGCAGTCTCCCCCGCTTCTGCCCGCGCGGTATAGCCGGTTAAAAGCGCGTTGCCGTAAACGGTATCGTTCACGTAGCCAATAACACAACCCATGATGAAGAGCCCAAACACCACTGCCGCAATATTCCGCCAGCCGATCTGTGACCGATAGACGTAAAGAAGAACCGCCAAAAGTCCGAGCACCCAGAAAATTTCCGCCGTACGGATAAACAGCGCCGTGCCGAGAAAAATACCACCAAGAAAATATTCAAACCGTTTCAATTCACTGACGTAATGTTTGCTCAGTTTATGGAGTGGACCCGCTAAGAGAAAATACGCACCAAAGATGAGGAAGGAAACAAACGCTACATTTTGCATCATCACCCGTCCACTATAGTAGAGGAACGCCGGGTGCAGCATGAGGAAGAAGGCGGAAAAATCGGCCAACAAAGGATCATCAAAAAGTTCTTTCACCACTTTCCGCCAAGCGAGTACAGCAAAAAGCGCGAGTACCGGCGTAAACAAGAGCGCGCCAGCGTCTCCAAAGATCCAGAGTAAACTGCCGGTAAAAAATGGGATGCCCAAGAACGCTCCTGGAAGAATAGAGGTTCCTACCGCCACCATGCTCCGCGCATGAATGATGCCTTCCAGATGCGCGTTCAAAGGTTCCACTATGGCAAAGGCTCCGGTCTGTGCAAACTGTTTGGCAAAAAGAAACGCCGCGTTCTCATCCGGTGAAACAAAAACGCGCTCGCTTGAAGCGGATAACAACAGGGTGGAAATAAAAAAAGCCACAAGCAAGCTTCCCTTCACCACATCAAAGAACCAGGTTTTCATACTAGAGCGAATAGGTAAGGAAGGCGACCAGAGCAAGCACTACAGCTATAGCCAAAGCGATCTCTCCAGCAATGATCAGTGCAGCCACGTGAAAAACAATACCAAGAAGGAGCAGGGTCAGGGAGGAGAACTGCATGAACATCTTCCACTTCCCCCACCAGTTAGCCATCATGATGCCGCCTTCATGCTTACTAAAGGCCCAGCGAATAGTGGGCATGAGATCAAGGACAATAGCTGCAAAAACAAGCACCGGATGAAAATATTTCAGTGCAACCATGAGCGCCACGCTGCCAATGAGGAGCTTGTCTGCCACGGGATCAAACACAATCCCCCACGGCGTGATCTGATTTCTCACGCGCGCCAGACAACCGTCTACTAGGTCCGTCAGAGAAGCAATGATGAAGAGCGGAAAACCAATGGTGTAGTTTTCTATAAAAAAGAGCCACAGCACTACCGGCGTCAAAAGCATGCGCACCGCCGTCAGGTGATTGGGCTTTACGAAGCTCGGAATGAACGGCAGAAAGATAAACTTCACGATATGATCGTGAAAATAGAGCTTTGGGGGTGTTTGCACAGCCTCATTCATAGAGTATCGTTACGGACGGATTTTAGCGAAATATGAGTGAAACCACAATATCTGCGGCAATTGGCGGAATCTTAGCCCTAATCTACCTTCTTTCCACCGGTTTTGCGTTTGGCCGAGGCTTGCTAAAAGGCGTTTCCGAGCCTTGGCGCACCCTCCTTGGGGCTGGAATCAGCCTCTCCCTGCTCTCCATTCTTGGCAGCACTCTCTACTATCTAACGGATGTGAGCGTGTTTTTGCTCGTGGTCGAGCTTGTTGTAGTAGGAATCTTGTCGATCGTGGTCGTGTATGGGGCGGGCAAGATGGGTAAAGGGCAAGATGGGTATTCTCTTAAAATGCCCCCTACCCAATTTGCCCACATTGCCCTTTTTCTTCTCGGCATCATATCACTCGCCGCTTGGTGGACGGCCATGCTCACCCATCCTGTCACTGAAGCCGTCAGAACGCCTTGGGAGGTCCTTCCGCCTATCTCCTTGATTGCTCTTTTTGTCCCTTCGGTTCTTTCGATTGTGCTGCGCACGAAACCCTACGGAAAAATATTGTTTATCTTGACGTTATTTTCCGGATTATCAGTTGCCACGGTTCTTTATCCGCTGGGATTTGGATTTGATCCCTTCCTGCATAGGGCAACTGTTGAGCACATCATCAAGTTTGGAACCATCACGCCCAAACCGCTTTACTACATAGGACAATACGCGCTCGAACTTCTTGGAACAAAGATCTTCCAGTTGCCGCTATTTTCTCTAGATGTTTTCTTGGCGCCAGTCCTCGCGGCCGTACTTTTGCCCGCTGCGATATTTGGAAAGAAAGGCTCTATAGCCGCACTCGCAATATTGCCGTTAGCAGCATTTGTTTCTACCACGCCACAAGCGCTGTCATTTATTTTCTTGGGTGTGACGGTCTTTTTGCTCACGCCAATTGTTCGGGGAGATGACGAAAGAAATTACGGGGCGGCGGTAATATTCGCGGTCGCCGCGCTATTCATGCATCCGCTTTCGGGTGCCATGGCCGTGCTTTTTGTGATTCTTGTGGCAGCACGAAATCGTCGCGCAGCCTTCTTCGCCACACCTGCTCTCATGAGCGTGACACTCCCCCTCGCATTTGCCGCACAAGCAATCAAGGCCGGGCTCCCGGTGGGACTTTCTTGGCCAAGCGCAATCAATATTCCTCTTTCAGCGTATCTCTCCACCAACTTCAACGCTTGGGGCGATGTTGCGTACTTCATCATCGCTAACCTCTTCATCGCGATTGTCACTGCAAGTATTATTCTCTTCTATAAAAAAACCGATCGGTCGCTCTCGGCTGCCATCCCGCTCCTCGCCGCCGCCGCCGCTTTTGTGAACTTCCTTATCTTGTCTCTGTTTTTCAACTTCTCATTCCTCATCTCTTACGAACGAACGGATTTTGCATTGCGTGCACTCACCATCGCGTCGATTTTCCTTTTACCGTATATCGCGATGATCAAAATCGACGCGGATAAAGATGGGTCGACAGGGACGTCGACCCCTGCGCTGATTTTTGCAGGATTTATTTCCGTTGTTTTCATCGCCAACGTCTACGCAGCCTACCCAAGGCATGATGGCTATGCCCGATCCGCGGCGTTTAACGTAGAGGCATCAGACCTTGCCGCTGTAGATCTTATCGATAAGACTGCGGGGAACGATGACTACGTAGTACTCGCCAATCAAGCTACTTCCAGTGCGGCTATAAAAGAGTTCGGCTTCAAAAAGTATTACCACGGGGATGTGTATTTCTATCCCGTGCCCACCGGCGGACCGCTATACGAACTCTTCCTAGAGATGAATGAAAAGCCCTCGCTCGCAACAATAGAAAAAGTCCGCGCATTGACCGGTGCGTCAACCGTTTTTTACGCGGTCAGCGATTACTGGTGGCAGGCGGACGCTGTCATTGAAAACACCAAGGCACTTCTCCCTAAAACTGCTCTTCTCCAAAGCGGTAAAACTACGGTGTTTGTTTTTCCGAAACCGTAAGCGGCGAGCGGGCATCCAGATGCCGGCGAATTGCTTCCTTACAAAGCTCCGTCAACTCTGCGGCGTATTTATCCAAAGTATAGTTTGCCACGGTAGAACGAATGAGCTCACCACTCATGGTGAATTCTTCTTTGCGGGCATCTAATGCGCTCACTGCTCTACTAAAATCATGCGTATCCCCGGGAGTGAAGAGATAGCCGTTCTTCCCTTCCTCAATCAATTCCCCCACGCCGCCAATACGAGAAGCAATCACCGGAATGCCCGCCTGAAGGCTCTCGTAAATCACCGTAGGCGAATTTTCGTAGCAAAGTGAAGGAACCACTACAGCATCCGCCACGTGGAATACCTTAATGAGTGCCGTGGGCGGCATGTAGCCGAGGTACGAAATACGTTTATCCGTTTCCGCAGCCTTCTCCACCTCCGCGCGTGATGGACCTTCCCCTGCAATAAACAAACGGACGTCTACGGACAAATGCTTAATGGCATCCAAAAGAAAGGCGAGCCCCTTATGGCTGGAGAGTTGGCCCACGAAAAGCAGCTTGAGCGGACCACTGGTGCGAACCGCCGGCTCTTCTGCACGATAATTAGGTGCCGGGTTTGGTAAAACAATAACTTTGGTGCCCTTAAAAAATCCCGCATCCCTGTACATCTTTTCCACGTAATGTGAAGGAGAGAGCACCAGATCCGGATTTCCAATCTTCCGCTTACAAATCATCTGATAGATTTTATAAAATGGTTTGGTGTGCCAAGGCACCTCTTCTTTTCCAAACATAATGAGTCCAGAAGGAACTACCAGTTGCAGATCATGAATGACGTGAATATGCGGCGCGTTCCATTCCCGAATAGCCTTAGGGATATTCAAACCAATGCCTTTCAAATTATGGGTGATGA
>JAHFIZ010000067.1 GCA_023246145.1 Candidatus Uhrbacteria bacterium
AAGAATTAGCTAAGGCCGGATTTGCGGTAGATGCTATAGAGGAATGGATTTCTCACCGGGAAAGTAATTCCGGGCCGCGCGCTAAGGCAGAAAATCGCGCCCGTAATGAAATTCCTATGTTTATGGCCATTCGGGCCAAGAAGATGTAAGCTCCTGGCGGTTCTTTTTGAGCAAATCTGTGTGAAAGGGAGGATGAGATGCCTAAGGAAGCGATCGTGGTAGGTGGAGATCCCGCCGAGTTGCCACTTGATGAGGCGCGGAAGCGCATCATCGTGGCGCTTTACGGCATGGAGTTAGATGCGGTTCTGAGCTTCAGCAGCAAGCTCCGGGGAGAGGTCGGCATGATCATGCTGCACTCTACTTTCCTCGCGGAGCTGAACCAAGATCAGGCCGACATCCTCTGCCGTGAGCTTGAGGGCAGGCTGGCGATTGAGGTCCTGGTTCTCGGCGGGGGTGGGTCCGCTGCCTATGAGGTGGGGGAGAAAGTCAGCAAATACCGTCCGCGGCTCGTCACGGTGAGCGCTGATTTCGGGGCAGCGTCCATGGAGAGTGTGGTCGGGGTTCGCGGCAGCACGGAGGTGGCCGCCGTTCTTCTCCCCGGTGTGATGACGGATGAGGAATGCCTGGGACAACTAGGTATGACGGTAGAGGAGGCGCTCCGGCAGCTCAGCCGATCGGCGTTCAAGGCCGAGGTACAGTCCCTCGTCTGCGCGCCCGAGTACGTTTCCTTCGTCTGCGGCGTTCGCGGCGCTAGGAGCGCGAAGAAGATCGCCGTCTTCGGCGGACAGGGCAGCGCCGAGTCTGCGGGTGATGCCATCCGCGCGGGAGCAAACATGGTGATACTCGGCCGCGAGATCACTGATCCTCCGAACGGCGAGTACTCGCTCGATGCGGTAGAAAGGATCGCGACGGAAATTGCGCGGGTTCTGTGAGGGCGAGAACTTTTGAGGCGTGCGCCGGTGTCCCCCACAGCTTGGGACGCCGGCGTTGTTGGTTTATGGTATTCTTTTCTTAACGTAATACCCTTATTTATGCGCGAATCAGGATCAGGTTTTAACCCAGCCGCTTCTCTAAGCCGGGAGGCGGGAGAACAGAGAAAGAAGGCACTCGAAGCACAGCGTCCAACTTTGCTCGGTAAGACCGAAACAGCAAAGCCTCTGAATATCGCTGAACAACGGAAAAAATTTGAGGAAGAAGGTCGTAGGAAGTTATTTGAACAAGCCGACGAGCGTACTACTCTTAGAAACGAAGCTATTTCGAGAGCTCTTGGCGAAGAGAAGGATTTTGGACAGCAAAAGGCAGCATAGTGATTTTTAAGAAATTTGTATGGTTAGAGAAATGGGTGGATTTAGCGAGGCGATGAATAAAGATCGCATGGCCAAAATGGGCCAGCAGGCAGCTGATCTTGTGGGCAGGGAAAAGACACCGGCGGAAATTGCTGCCATAGCTGAAGTAAATGAAAGAGAGAATAAGAAAAGGGCGGCAGAATATGTGGCTAGGCAGAACGCTGCACTTGAGGCAAAAGTAGCAAACGAGAAGGCGGAGCAAGACGAGGTGATGGAAGGTGCAAGATTTCGAGAGGTAGAGCAGGCGTGGGAGGCTAAACGCACAGCTCGGGATGCGGAACGCTGGAAAGAGATTGAGAAAGCCTCAGATGACGTTTCATCCGGTTCCAAGCAGAAAAAAGTGGCATAGAATAAAACACCCCGTCTGACGGGGTGTTTTATGTAAGACAGGCGAATATCTTTCCGTCTCGTTCTATGACCGGATAGGTGAGGGTATCATTTTCTTCTACGGTGATATTTTTGCCGTCTGTGAGGTGAAAGGTTTGTTCATGCACGGGGCAGGTGACAAAGTCGTCATCCACTTCGCCAAGAGAGAGTGAGCCGCCTTGGTGCGGACAGATGTTATCTATGGCATAGAACTTATCGCCCACCTTGAACACGGCGAGATCAAACGTATCTATCTGGTAGTGCCGCCCTTTTCCGGGTATAAAATCCTCAACGTAGCCCAAGAGGGTATAAACGCGATTATCTACGGTGATCGTGGGGCGCATAAGCAATCGGTTTATGGAGAAAGTATATTACAACAAACTGGTGGCTGACGGTCTACCGGAAAAATTAGACCGTTTAGGTTCGGCCTATTCCATTCGGGTGATGGAACAGGACGAGTATGAGCAGGAGCTCATGAAGAAGGTGGCTGAAGAGGCTCGGGAACTCTCCATAGCTCGGACAAAAGAAGAAATGTTGAAAGAACTGGCCGATGTGCTCGAGATTATCGACGCCATCAAGCGTGCCAAAGGATTATCGGATGAAGAGGTTGCCGAGGCAAAAGCGGCTAGGCTAGAAAAGCGGGGAGGATTCTTCAAACGTCTGTACATGCACTGGAGCGAAGATGACGGGTATGAAGCGAGTAAGGGGAAATAAAATAACCGCTTCTGTTTGAAGCGGTTATTTTTATGCTTTACCAGAGAATGGCTTCTGCTAGTGCTGCGCCCGGTGCATTGATAATTGCTGTGGCAATAATGTCCGATTTTGGGATGACTTCCGTGTGATGCTCTTCGGTCAGGAGGACTCCGTCCGCAAGGGCGGAATTAACGGATTGGCTTTCGCCGTCCGAGACATCAAGCGTCACGTCTTCTCCGTTGGTAGCCATGACGCGGCCAAAAGATTCGTTAATTCCGGAATGCATCTCTCCGTTGCCTCCAATGTCAATGATGTTGTTCACCATTTTGTTGTACTGCACTATGTCGCCTACCGCTACATCCGTATCTCTATAGTCCAGGATGACGCGATGAGAAGCTGGAACCTGATTGCCTTTAAGTGCGCTGTCAAAAACACCAGGCACCAGATAGCCGTCCCACTGCAGGTAGCCCACAAAGGTATGGCTAGGGAGACTGAGCAAGATCACGGCAATGATAATTGGTGCAACGAGAAACCAGAAGGAGGAAAGAAGCATGTAGCTCACGCGGTATTTGCGGTTATCAGTGGATAAATAACCGAGTGTTTGGAAGGGGAAGATGAGGCTGCCAAGGAGTCTGGCGTGCGTGGTGTACCCCGCCGTCCAACGCCACGTGGCATACGCACCAAGCGCGAGTTCTGCAATAGTAAAGCCTATTGCAGCGATCCAGAGATATCCTGCATTCACGTAGACGAGCCCCACAGCCGCGAGGAAGAGTAAGCCCGCGATGAGAGCGACTGCCGCAAGAGACGGCGTACGGTTTATTTTAGTATTTTTGTATTCCAACTCTTCATCACGAAGCGTCCAGGCGCCGGCAAGAATGCTTAAGAGCAGAAGGAGGGGGAGGATGAAGATTCCTTGTGAGGAGATGATCGATTCGCCGGCCACGCGTGCAAAAAACCAAATGACAATGATACCGAACCAGAGGACCACGAGCGCTCGTTGATAGGCGGCTGAGAGTAGGGCGGTTTCCCGTTCGTCAGCAGGTTTACGGATAAACCAGAGGAAGTGTTTGAACATATTATTATTCTGAAATGAGACTGAAGATAGATTCGATGTTGGTGTGGAAGTAGTGGGCACAGCGGAGGGCCAGGGAGAGAGAGGGCTCGTACCTGTTTTGCTCGAGCGCGATAATTGTTTGTCGACTAACGCCAAGCGCGGCACCTAATTCTTCTTGCGTCAGCTGCCGCGTGAGACGCAATGCTTTGAGATTACTGAGGATATTTGGAGGCATAGGCTAAGGTTCGAAACGATTGTATAGTATGCTTTACATTATGTCAAGTATGCCATACATTTACTTTTGCCTCTACAGGTCTTGACAAAGAATGGGGCGGAGGGTACCCTTCGGCCAACTTTACTCATTACTTTCACTATGTTGACCATCCGTCTCTCACGCACCGGCAAGCGCAAGCAGCCATATTACCGCCTTGTTCTCCAGGAAAAGACCCGTGACCCATGGTCACCAGCTATTGAGGTGCTTGGTACTTTGAACCCACGCCTTGAACGCAAGGATGCTGAGATCAAGACTGACCGCGTAAAGTACTGGTTGGAAAAGGGTGCTGAACCTTCAGCTACTTTGAACAACTTGTTTATTGACCTTGGCCTTGTGAAGGGCGAGAAGATCAACAAGATCACGCTTACTAAGAAGCGCCGCGCCAAGATTGAAGCTGCTAAGCCTAAGGCACCAGAACCTAAGGAAGAGCCAAAAGCTGAGGTGAAGGAAGAATCTGCCGCTCCGGTAGCCGAAACTCCAGTGGAACCCACAGCTTAAGGAGAGAAGTGCTATACTGTTCCTATAAGTTCTCACCCCTATGGATATGGAGTTTGACCAACAGTTTGTAGAGACGATAGTGAAGGCACTCGTGAATAAGCCTGAAGAGGTAAAGAGTGATCGCAAGATTGATGAACAGGGCGTGCTCATTACGGTGCACACGGCTCCGG
>JAHFIZ010000068.1:0-2283 GCA_023246145.1 Candidatus Uhrbacteria bacterium
ACCACGCCCGTAGGCAATTCAAAGCCACGGTCTGTCTCCTCTTTCAGCGTCAGTTCCACACTTTCAATCTCTTTAGCAAACGGTAGCGCGGCGCGGAGCATGTTCTCAATGGCGAGCGCCGGATAACCGAGCGAGTAGGCATTCACGAGAAGTAACCCATGTTCTTTATTCAAAATCTTTACTACATCGTCAATGAGCGGCGGCAAATTGTTTTCAAACTGCCATATCTCGCCTTCTGGTCCCCGCCCAAAAGCTGGCGGGTCCATCAGAATTGCATCGTAAACGTTACCGCGCCGGATCTCACGGGATACAAAACCCACCGCATCATCCACAATCCACCTGACCTTCTTATCGGCTAGTCCGGAGAGTTCGAGATTTTCCCTACCCCAGGTAACCACAGGCTTACTCGCATCCACGTGCGTGACTTCAGCGTCAACTGATGCTGCAGCGACAGAAGCGCCTCCCGTGTAACCGAACAAATTTAATACTTTCATCCCTGGCTTCAGATTTTCTCGCAGATACTTCCAGTTGGTAGCTTGCTCCGGGAAAAGTCCCGTGTGCTTAAAGTTGGTAGGACGAACATGAAACTTGAGATTCTCCCACTCCATGGTCCAAGATTCCGGAACATCTCGCTTCACGCTCCATTCCCCTTCTCTGCCCTTACGAGAATAAATAAGATGGGCGTCATTCCAAATTTTCCCGCCGCTCTTTTTCCAAAGCGCCTGCGGTTCAGGACGAATCATGATGATATCTCCAAAACGCTCGCACTTTTCTCCGTCACCGGAATCCAAAAGTGCGTAGTCTTTCCACATGGCAAATTCACGAAGAAGCATACTTAGTGCAATGCAACCCAAAGCAAAAGAAGTCCGAACACTACTCTATAAATAGCGAAAGGAGCAAATGACCAGCGCTGAATGATGGCCAAAAGGAAACGAATGGCAAAAATACCGGAAATGAAGGCAGCAATGAATCCGGCAACAAGTGAGACTATGGGGACATCAAGACCAGCCTTTAAGACATGGAGCATGGTCACCGCTCCCGCTCCCGCAATGGCCGGAATGGCAAGGAGAAAAGAAAACCTGGCAGCAGCGTCACGGCTCAACCCTGCAAAAAGTCCTGTGCTCATGGTCACGCCTGACCGTGAAGTTCCCGGAATGAACGCCAAAACCTGCATAAGACCAATAGCGGCGGCTTCACGAACACTCACGTCCTCCGTCTTCTCTATATGTTTGGCTCTTCTGAAAGAATACTGCTCGGCAATATAGAGGATGATTCCCCAAACAATGAGACAAATACCAATAGCCACCATGGACGTGATGCTCTCAAAATAATTGCCAAAGAGCCCGCCAACAATAACGGCAGGAATAGTGGCGAGCACGATAAGCCAAAAAAGTTTACGCTGCTTCTTATCTCCACTCAAAACTCCCGTCACGAGCCCCGCAATATCGCTCCACAAGGCTACGATAATGGCGCCGAGTGTGGCCACATGGATAGCAATATCAAACGTCCGGCTGGAAACATCCCAACCTAAAAGCTGCGGGAAAACAATCAGATGCCCGGAACTAGAAACAGGAAGAAATTCCGTAAGACCCTGCACTACGCCTAAAACGACCGCCTGAAAAATGGTCATACGTCTCTATCAAAAAGTAATCTTTTCTCCCGGAAGAATAGGCTTAGTGGGCGATTGCGGAGTAGGTACAGAAAGCGGCGGCAACGGCGGCCGATCAATAGGTGCTGCCAGTGTCTGCTCCCTAGCTCCGTCACTTGGCTTTCTGCGGCGGCGGCGTTTCTTTTTTGCAGGATCAGTAGCAGGAACCGAAGCGGTTGGAGCAACCACAGCCTGAACTGGCGCAACAGGTGCTGGAGCAGGCGGAACTGATCGAATCGGCGTAGGCTCAGGTGCGAGCGCTGAAAGAGACACGGGCTGTTCAGGTGGCTGAGGCGCCACTATCTCCCCCTCAGCTACCCTAGGCGGCGGGAGAGCAGCCTTGGGAGCACTGGCCAATTTCTTTCCTGATCGCTCTTTGGCTTTCTGGCGTTCAGCGTCAATAATAGGCTTACACTCTTCACAATAAATAGGTCTTGAAAGGTCAAACTCCATGGCATGCGTAAAGAGCTTGCCGCACCGGGTGCAAGTGTATTCATGGGCGTAGCGAGCCTTCTTAGCATCTTTCTTGGCCTGCACCACTTCCGCAATTCTTCCCTCCACGTCCGTATCAGCGCCAAAACCGCTCCAGACAGAAACATGCTCTTCAATCATGGCGCGGTTGCCAGCGTACCGTT
>JAHFIZ010000068.1:2297-4217 GCA_023246145.1 Candidatus Uhrbacteria bacterium
ACGAGACTGCTCAATTACCTTGTCTGAACTGCCCATCTTCTGGCCGATTGGCGGGAGCGTAAAGGCGGAAAACGGCTGACTAGAGACGCCGTCAATCATGAGCTTCAAATAAATACCGGTCTTAGGAAGGTTGATGAGATCTTCCGGCAGGAAGCGTGGCATGAATTCATCTTCCATGAAAATAGCGTCCGGCGAACCCACGCGGAAGGAAATAATGGTTCCCACGTTACCAAACACCGCATCACGCACCACGGTATTCCCGTTATGCTCAAGCTGCGCAATATACTGGTGCGCCATGATGAGATTCAGACGATATTTACGGGCTTCAGACAGAATGCTGGCAAAAGAATCCACGGCAAAGTTCTGGAATTCGTCTACAAAGAGGTAAAAATCATTACGCTCTTTTTCCGGCGTATCAATACGCTCCATGGCCGCCACCTGGATCTTGGTGATGAGCATACCGCCCAAAAGACGCATAGCATCTTCACCCACGCGGCCCTTAGAAAGATTGATGATGAAAATCTTCTGATCATCCATCATCTCTCGGATATTAATGGAAGACTTGGCCTGCGCCACAATGTTTCGCATGACGGAAGAAGAGAGGAACTGACCGATCTTGTTTTGAATAGGCGCTACCGCTTCTGAAGCAAACTTAGCGTCATACGCCGCAAACTCCTGCACCCAGAACTGTTTAACAATAGGATCTTTGATGTTCTTCACAATCTCCAACCGGTAATCCTTGTCAGACAACATGCGGTTCACGCCAAGCAGCGTGGTACCCGGGGTATCCAAAAGCGCCAGAATAGTATTGTTCAAAATATATTCCATCCTAGCGCTCCAGACGTTCTCCCAGATCTTCTTAAAAATAGACATGAGGGCCGACGTCACCAAGTTTTTCATCTTGGGGTCCACCGCTTCCAAAATATTAAAGGCAATCGGATGCTCCGTATCCGACGGGTTAAAATAAACAACATCGTTAATACGCCAAGACGGGATGTAATCAATCAGTTTCTCCGCAGTATCCCCGTGTGGGTCCACGTAGCAGCAGCCGTGGCCAGCGTAAATGTCAGAGAGAATCATGTTCTCTAAAAGCGTGGTCTTTCCCATGCCCGTCTTTCCAATGACGTACATGTGGCGGCGGCGGTCATCCGTCTTAATGCCAAATTTCCGCATGGCATTACGGAAATTGGTCTGCGCTAAGTAGATGATGTCATTCTCATGATCATGTTCGTACCGCATCGTCATATGCTAGACAGGAAGGTTAGGCGGTACAGAATCATCATGAACAGGTGCAGGAGCGTGCCCCTCATGAAGCCCCGGCGGCAACGGTGCGGGCCTCCCTTTTTGCGGCATGTGGGCATCTACACCCGTAGGGGCCTGCGGCACAGGTACGTGGAAAGATTCCGTGAAATCCACCTCAGCGCCCGGAGTCTTCTCCTCTTTCTGGCCGTGACGCTTCTTCCAATCCATCATCTCCGGTTCATCAAGCGTAGCGTACGGCAAAGTGTTTGGAGCCTCTGAGCGGCGAGCACCAAGAGAAGTAAGCACCGGCGTACGCGCGTCCACGCCCGGGTAGTGATAAATCGTGGCCAGCTCTTCAGAATTCAGGATAAAAAGCGAAGCTCCAGGACCAAGGGAACGACGAGCGTAACGCTTCGTAAGCTTGCTCTGTTTTCCTGGATACTGCCAAGCCATCCAGAAGTAGTCATCCTTTGGAATGGATGGGTTATGCATGCCGAACTGGTTCATCATGGTGTTGGTAAAAGCACCCATCATGCCTTTCATACCCGCAGCCATCATGCCTTTCTTGAAGAACGGCTTTTTAGCAGAATACACCACGCGGATCTTTGTCTGCCAACCGATCTTGGAAATCTTGTCCGTCACGCCTTCAATCTGCAGCTTCTCAGCTGGCGTAAGCTT
>JAHFIZ010000017.1:0-6730 GCA_023246145.1 Candidatus Uhrbacteria bacterium
CCTTTACCCCCTCCTACCCCCTTCCTCACATTGACTTTTCTTCATTTTTCTGCTATTATTCGGCGTTCGATTCCTAACTGAAATGGTTTCGAATCCTTCCCAAACTACCGGTAGATTTTGGCCGTTTTGGCTTTAATCCTGGTACATAACTTCAAACAAAAAATAACCCCCAAGGAGGGGGATCGCCATGGATATCAAAGAGGAGGTTACGCTGCTGTCTAAGCTGCGTGCCATTCTTGCATTCATCCTGACGCACCTCGCTATTGAGGCTGCAACCTGGGTATTCATCGATCGCATCCTCGGTGGTGCGCGTCACAACAATCCTTCTACCGTTCCGGGAGCTACCATGGACGAAATTAGCAACAAGGACTTCAAGCGCTCTGACCTCACCCCCGAGCAGGAGGCTGCTCGTGTGCGTTACCACGCCACCCTGGAGCTCCGCAACGAGCCTCCGGAGGTGATCGATCGTCCGTGGCAATTCGCCACCAAGTACCACGTCGAGATGTACCTCATGTACGACTACATCCCGTACGTGCTCCAGTTCACTCCGACGATCTCGGGTGTGGATCTGGCGCGCTGGGACGCGGCCATCGAGGTCATGAAGCGCGTGAAGGAGGCGATCGAAAAGGATCCCTCCTCGAGCGTGGTGGACCCGGAGTACAAGGGGGCGAAGGCCGTCGTGTACGAGATGCTGGGGAAGTTCGTCACCTACGAGGCGCACCTCCGTAAGGAGGGAATGCCCCTCATGGACTGGCTGACACGGTTGAAGCTCGAAATTCTGGAAAAGGGTGACGACCTCTACACCTCCGGCATGAAGAGCGCGGTCAGGTGGGCCTTCTCCGGCGGGAAACCGCCGGAGGAGAAAAAGGACGGCAACGTCCCGCCCCAGCCGGATCCGAACGCTCCGTCTCCACCTCCGCCCCCGCCGCCGGGTTCCGGGAATACCAACCCCGTGCCCCCTCCCGATCCAAACAAGAAGGAGACTGCGGCGGAGCAGGCTAGGCGGTTCGGAGTCACGGTTTGGACGGCGATCGTCGCTGCCCTCACCTGGCTTTGGTCTTCCGCAGGCAAGGTGCTGTCCTTCATCTGGGGCATCGTCAAACGCTTGGGTTTCCTGGGCGTGGCCATCATGGTGATCTTCTTCCTCTTCTTCCTGCCCGTCGTGCTCGTCATCGCTTTCCTCCTCCTTCGGGCGGCGTGGAACATCGGTGCGGGAATCCTGGGTTGGATGTGGGGGTGGGTCACCTGGGCGTTCGGTGCGGGTACCGAGAAGGTCAAGGAATCGGTCAAAGACACGGAGGTGGGTGTGGGACGTGTGCTCGGTGTGCTTCTCCTCTTGGTGTTCGGCGTCCCGCCCATCCTCTGGGGGCTGAACGTATCCGGGTACGCGGTGCTGAGCTTCTTCTCCATGCTCATGGAGGTGGTGCCCTCCGGCAGCCGTGGTGCCACCGCCCCGCAGATCCTGATGCCCCCGCACCAGGTGATTGTGCCCTTCCTCGGGTGGGCGGCGAACGGGAATCTGCTGCAGATGCTTTTGGGCGCGGCGGCGGTCCTCATTGGAACGCTGTTCACCCGGGGCATCGACCGCTTCCTCCCGGCACCTGTCCTCCCTCCCGTGCCCACTGACGCTCCGCCGGAAGGTAAGGATGCGGATGTGGTCCCTCGCCTGATCTACGAAGCGCGGGCTCGCCTGCACATCGCACTTCAGGGCGAGTTCGCCAAGAACTCGCTCCGGCTCGTCCTCGCCACCTTGGTGGTTGTGGGCGGCTCTTGGCTCCTGGCCGGTTACTACCACCTCGTGGCAGTGACCATCATGTGCTTCGTCCTTGGGGCCATCATCTTGGCTCTGGCGGCGGAGGCTCGGTCCTTCTGGCCGAACATGATCAACATCCGGGATGACCAAGGGCTTCTGGTGATGCTGTTCGGCTTTGTACCTCGTGTACTTGCCGGGCTGCTCGTCATCGGTGCGCTGGCCCAGATGGACTGGGACGAGGTGGGAGAGAAGGTGAAGCACGCTCCGGCCGCCACCATGAGTCTCGCTTCCGCGAGCATTCCGGCGGCTTCGGCCTCCACGAATGTTCCGGCGGCGAAGGTCTCCAAGGCCTGCCACCTGCGGGACGTAGCGGAAGAGGGCAACCCCAACTTCTGCGTCCGCAACCCTGGACATGACTTCTGCCGGAAGTGCCCCCGGACCTCGCAAGAGATCCAGGTGCAGTCCGAGCAGCCGGTCGTGTCTAGGCGGGTGTCCGGCGGATGGGGAGCGACCTTGTGGAAGGTCGGCATCCTCGTAGCCATCGTGGCGGCGGGCTGGTTCCTTTGGCAGCGCTTCGGCGCAGCCAAGAAGGAAAAGCACGGGAAGCACGAGAAGAAGTAACCAATCTACGGAGATCGCCACGCGGGCGATCAACGTTCAGCACGGTCGGTATGGAGTTCACACTCTACCGATCGTGTTTTCGTTTACGGAATATTTTTGCTATTATTCCCCTATGTCCACGTCCTCGTCCTTGGCGAAAAACGGCACCCTCCAGATAGGCGGGAAAATTTTTGGTACCGTCTTTGGCCTCATCACCTTTTTCTTTCTCCTGCAGTTTTACGGCACGGAAGGGTATGGGTACCTGACCACGGCCATGACCTTTGTTTCTCTCTTTGCCATCATCGTGGACTTTGGGCTGACGCTCACCACCACCCAGATGATTTCAGAACATGGTGCGAATGAAGAGAAAATTCTGGGGAACTTACTGACCCTGCGTCTCATCACGGCCTTCGCCTTTCTTTCCCTGGCGCCGATTGTTGCACTCTTTATCCCTTCCATTAATGCGGTGTGGATTCTGGTTTTCATTTGTTCCGCGGCAAACTTTTTTGGCTCAGTAGCGCAAACGTTCATTGGCGTCTTCCAGAAGCGTCTTTCTCTGACCCTGCCGGTATTTGCAGAAACTGCCAACCGCTCGCTCGTGCTCGTCATTGTCATTGCTACCGGTTATCTGTGCCCGTCTTTTGCCGCGGTCATGGCCGCATTTTTCTTTGGCGGGATAGTACAGTTTGTAATCATGCTTGGCGGCACAGCCCGGCTGGTTAAACTGAGACCAGCTATAGATTTTGCCGTTTGGAAGGACATTATTGTGCGTAGTTGGCCGATTGGTGTTTCTATCTTCTTTAACCTTTTGTACTTGAAGGGCGATATTTTCTTCATGTCGATCTTTGGGGTATCGGCCGAAATCATCGGCCAGTATGGATCTGCCTATAAAGTGGTGGATGTGGTGACCATGGTTCCGGTGACGTTTATGGGTCTCATGTTGCCATTGATGACATCCGCTTGGACGGGAAGGGCCAAAGAAAAGTTCGCCACGCATTTTCAAAATACGTTTGATCTTTTTGCGCTCATTGCCGTCCCATTTGCTATTGGCTCCATCATTATTGGCGTGAATGTCATGACGGCGGTGAAGCCTGATCTTGTTTTGGCAGGGAAGCTCCTCGCAGTGCTCGGTCCGGCCGCAGCTATAGTCTTTTTTGGTTCTCTTTACGGGCACGTCATTGTGGCACTGCAGAAGCAGCGCATCATGACACTCGGCTATATGGTAGTGGCTGCTCTCGCGCTCGCCGGATATATTATTTACATTCCGCTTGATGGGGTTTGGGCTGCCGCCTGGGTCACGCTCATTTCTGAAGTACTCATCATGATCCTTACCTTTGCCGTAGTTACAAAAACCACGCGCTCGCTCCCTAATATCCGGATGTTTGCTCGCGCCGTCTTTGCGAGCGTGGTTATGGCTGGTGCCCTTATCCTCATTCCGCTCCCGCACGCCGTTCTTTCGGCCCTGCTTGGTATCTTGGTCTACATGTTTGCCATCATGGCCATGGGTGGTCCTAATCCTAAGTCTCTCATGCGTCTCTTTTTACCGGATAAGGCTCCGGTGATGCCGTAATAGCTTCTATGTTTGTCGCACTCCTCGCCATCCTCGCATTAGCCTACGGCGTCTTGGTCTTTAAAGAACAAAAGACAGCCACGCTGCTTCTTTTGGCGCTTCTTCCTATATACCTCATCCGTTTTTCCGTTGGACCCGTTCCGAGCACACTTCTTGAAGTCTTTGCCATCATTCTCATCATAGGATCATTCGTGAAAGCTAAGGCTTGGAAGATGGATTATCTCCGCACACTCGGACCCTACCGTTCCGCCACCCTGCTCCTCCTCGCTGCTTCCTGTTTTGCGGTGACATTTTCTCCGGATCCGCTCGGCGCCCTGGGTATCTGGAAGGCATTTTTTATTGAACCGGTTCTCCTGTTCTTTGTTTTCCGGTTCACCTTCACGGAACGTCATGATTTTGTGCGTGGAGTCTGGATTCTTGGTGCAGTGACCGTGGGCATTGCTGCTTTTGCGCTCGTGCAATCCGCTACGGGCCTGGCCATTCCGCCGCCATGGGATGTAGAAGTTCGAGCTACTTCTCTCTTTGATTTTCCAAATGCCGTTGGACTGTTCGTTGCCCCTGTGGTGACTGCGCTCATCGTGATCGCCGGGGCCTATGTTGGATCGACAGGGACGTCGACCCCTGCGGCGCGATCACGAATTATTCTTTCGATTATGGCGCTTTGCGGCGTCATTGCCTGTGTTCTTTCACAGACCGAAGCAGCGTATATTGCCATTCCCGCAGCACTACTCATCGTCCTCCTCGTTTCCCGAGCATCTACAAAGACAAAGCTTTCTATCATCCTGCCCTGCATCCTCCTTGCGGCTATTGCTTTCGGAGTAAGCTCCACGGTGCGTGAGAAGCTTTCTCTCCAAGATACTTCCGGGCAGGTCAGGCTTTCGCAGTGGCGTGAGACATCGGTGCTTCTCAAAGAGCATCCACTTGTTGGTGCCGGCTTGAATGGCTATCCTTTGGTGTTCGCCAAGTACCACGATCCGCACCTGTACGAGATTTTCCAGTATCCGCATAACATTGTTCTCAATTTCTGGGTCGAGCTCGGCCTCTTGGGCGTGATAGCTCTCATCCTCTTCATCCTTTCCACCGCTAAAGTGGTGGTCCTCAGACGTGATGACGTTTTAGTGCTTGCAGCCGCAGCCGCCCTGCTTACCATGTGCATCCATGGCCTGGTGGACGTGCCGTTTTTCAAGAATGACTTGGTCATCCTGACCGCGTTCTTTATTGCGATGACGCTTGTGAAGAGCGAACGAGGACGAGTCTAGAGGAAACTGTTATAATGGAAGGGCCTATGCTTTCTTTTCTCAAAAAAGCCCTTTTTGGCACGCTTTTGTGTGCTCTTATTGCCTCTAGCATCCCTGTTCGTGCTCTTGCCGCCACGGAAAGCTACTCGGCGCTCCGGGTAACCACCACTGGCGGGGGAACTATCACCATGGCGCCTGGGGAAGTGAAAAATATTGGAGTTACTTTTCAAAATACCGGTAAAGAGACCTGGAAAAATGACGGCGCGGGCTACATTTCGCTCTATACGTATGACCCTAAGTACAGGGTGAGCAGTTTTGATCCCGGGACTTGGCTTTCTGCTTCCCAAGTGAAACGTCTTTCAGAAGTGAGTGTGAAGTCAGGGGCCACCGGTTCTTTGCTTTTTGCTCTCCATGCACCTGCCGCAGAAGGAACCTATAAAGAAACCTTTGCTCTGGCTTCAGAAGGCAAACCTTGGGTAACGGGTGGCTCGTTTACCCTCAGTATAAAAGTACAAAAAGCCGTTGCCGCCGCGGTAACCCCCTCTACCTCCTCAACCCCTTCTACCCCCTCCTCTGGCTACAGCGCTGCAGTAACCGCACAGACCGCCACTAAACTGAAAGTGCTCGCCAGGAAGCAGGTTTCTTTCATGGCCGTTATTCAAAATACGGGCACCAAGACTTGGAAGAGCGTGGGACTTTCTTCATCCGCCATGAATATTGCTTCTGCCGGCGTTACGGCTGATGATTTTAGAAGCAAAACATGGGACGGCGCGCAGGTGGCCATGCTTTCTCAGTCCGTAAAGCCGGGAGAGTCTGCCACGGTACAATTTTTCTTTACTTCGCCCGCCACAAACGGCGCTCGCACTGCAAAATTTCAAATCACAGCTGATGGACAGGAAATTCCCGGAGCTTTTGTAGAGATTCCCGTTGAAGTAACCGGAGGATCGGCTGAAGTTATCAATGCGCCAAGTAATGAGAACGCTACGCCGGTCCTCAACCTGATTGATGAACCCACCATTCGTGTAGGCGTACTCATTGTTGATGAAGAGACAGAGAATGAGGTCTACGTTACTTCCTACGAAAGCGATTTTGAGCTCAGAGATACTGACGGCGCGCTTCTCGGCAGTTTCACCAAAGGAACCAAAGTGCACGCAGAGTACGCCAACGGGAAATACATTTACGGCGAGAATGATCAAAAGACCACCAAACCTGTGCGCTTCGTACCGCTCATTCCAAATGCGGTCATGACCATCACCAACTTTGATCGCCGGATTACGAGAAAAGCAGCTAAGGCATATAACACGTTCCGGAACGTGCTTGAGCTGCGGTATAACGCCAAGAATGACCGTACCTGGATTATTAATGAGTTGCCGGTTGAATATTACCTGCGCGGTTTAGCGGAAACTTCAAACGTTTCCCCTATGGAGTATCAGAAAGCGCTTCTGACCGCTGCCCGCACCTACGCTTACTACCACTTTACGCACGCCTCTAAGCACGCCGCTGAGGGTTACCACGTAGATGCGTATCTGGATCAGGTTTATTGGGGCTACGGACAGGAAGAGCAGACAC
>JAHFIZ010000017.1:6740-16949 GCA_023246145.1 Candidatus Uhrbacteria bacterium
CGGAAGCTGTTGAAGCTACGCGTGGCACGGTGGTTACGTACCAAGGCGCTACCGCCATCACGCCATACTTCTCCCGTTCTGACGGCCATACGCGTGACTGGTCAGAGGTTTGGGCAGGGGATGTGCCGTGGGTGAAGGGTGTGGTTGTCCCTTGTGATAAAGGAAAGACGCTGTGGGGCCATGGCGTAGGAATGTCTGCCTCAGGTGCGCTTTGTATGGCGAACCAGGGCATGACGTATCAGGAGATTCTGAAGTTCTTCTACACCGGGATTGATCTCACACAAATCTGGAAATAAAAGACTCGGCCAATTGGCCGAGTCTTTTATTAGACCTCACTTCCCAGACTACTACTTTCCGTTTTAGCGTGGTGATGATGAATTTTACAGATCTGCGTAAGTTCACTGATCTTCAGTTTTACTTGGTCGGGGTTATCAATATTTTTAAACTGGAAGCGTTCTTTTTCTGCCGCAGTTTGTACAAACACGTTGCCAAAGGTGAGGAAGGTGCCAAAGAGGCCTCGTGTTTCGCTCGTAATGTCCTGGATCTGCGAGAGATGCACTTCAGAGAGTACGCGGTTAAAGAGGCCCAACTGTTCTATGTCTATGACCCGTTCCGTGGTCACTATCCAACTATCCAGCCAATAGTCCGTAAGCTCAGTGATGGTGAGAATGAGGACAATCATGGCGTAGGTGCTGAGGATGACTGCGGCCAGCGCCCCGCCTAACGGATTCTCAAAGACCTGTATGCCGCCAAAGGTTAATACGGTGAGTGCAAAAACGGGCACCAAGATGAGGAGGCTTGTGAAAAGAAAGACTTTTACAAGATCAATCCAGTGGCGACGGAGAAAAAGCACCACTTCTTCCCCCGGCTCGCTGTCAGGCAAATGATTGAGTTGCATCATACGCCGAAAGTTTTAGTGTTCTCAGGATTAAACGGGAGGAGTTGTAGCGGGTCTACCTCCTGTCTCCAATTGAAGCTTGAAAGAAAGAACAGGCTCGCCCCAGCCACAAGGAGGAAACTGACTACGTACACGCCCATGAGGGCGAGCGTTTTCCCGCTTTCAATTCCGTAGCGGAGCAGATGGAAAAGATTGAAAAAAAGAAACAGCAGACCAAAAAGGAGAATGGCTGCGTACGGTACAAGAATGTACCAGAGAGGGAAGGTCATAGCAGGGAAATTGTACCATTGCCGTAGGGGTCGACGTCCCTGTCGACCCTTTTTAGCCCAAGATGATCATAGGCGCGTGTGGTAGCCATGCGTCCGCGCGGCGTGCGCTCTAAAAAGCCAAGCTGGAGCAGAAACGGCTCGTAAATTTCCTCAATGGTTTCTGTTTCTTCCTGCGTAGCGGCGGCTAAGGTGCCAAGTCCCACGGGACCACCGGAAAATTTATCAATCAGTGTTCGCAGAAGATGACGATCCACATTATCTAAGCCCAGGGGGTCTATGGAGAGCATGGTCAGCGCATCATTGGCCACATCTTCTGAAATTATTCCGTCATGTTTGATTTGGGCAAAGTCTCGGACACGTTTCAAAAGGCGATTGGCAATACGCGGTGTTCGTCTGGAGCGTTTAGCTATGGCGAGTGCTGCTGGTTCGTCAATTTCTATCTCCAGAATCCCCGCGCTGCGCTTCACAATGTGCTGCATGTGGCCTTCCTCGTAGAAATTGAGATGAAACGTGGAACCAAAACGGTCGCGGAGCGGCGCGGACAGGAGAGATAGGCGAGTGGTGGCACCGATGATCGTAAATGGTTCGAGGGATAATCTAAGAGTCCTGGCTGACGGGCCTTTTCCGACAACGAGGTCGAGAGCGTAGTCCTCCATGGCCGGATACAGCACTTCCTCAATCGTTCTATTCATCCGGTGGATTTCATCAATGAACAGTACGTCGCCTTTTTCTAAGTTCGACAAAATGGCGGCCAGATCTCCTACACGTTCCAGCGCCGGACCGCTCGTAATCCGTACATTGGCTCCCATTTCTCGTCCTATGATGTGGGCGAGGGTGGTCTTTCCGAGCCCTGGGTTGCCGTAGAGCAAAATGTGTTCCAGGGGCTCTTCACGTTTCTTCGCCGCCTCTATAAAGATGCCTAAATTGGTCTTCAGCTCATCTTGCCCAATAAAATCCTGCAGGCTTCCTGGTCGAAGCCCGAGCTCAATTTTTTGTTCCTCCTCCTGCACTTCCGGTTCCACATCCCGGGGAGGCTTGATGAATTGCTGTTCTTCAATCATGTAAGCGTTTCTTGTTAGATTTTAATTGATTTACCGAACAGAAGCAAAACAAGGAGGGGATTGATTTTTGTCGAAAAGTAAGCAACACTACTCCCCATGCCGGGGTGGTGAAATTGGTAGACACCACAGACTTAAGATCTGTTGCTCGAAAGGGCGTGTGGGTTCGAGTCCCGCCCCCGGTACCAAAAAGAAGCCTGTGAAGGCTTCTTTTTTGTTGTTAGAAGTTGCAATCAAGATCAGAGCGGAGCTTGCTGATTTCTCGGCGATAGCTCGTTTCGGAACCCTTCGCTTGCTCTATGGAGAAATTCCACTCTCTCCAACCGGCCGTCTTCTCCTCTTTGGGTTTCCTAGGGGTATAGACGATGTCATTTGTGCTCATGAGCGCATCATCCTCTAAATAGTTTTCAATAGTGTCATTCTCCACCACGCTATCATCTCCAAAGAAGGGGAAGGAGTTTGAGACGTAACAGAAATCAGTTGTATCTTCCATGGAAATTTCTCCTTCATTGATCGCTCGGAGGGTTTTGTCCATGGCGGGTACGGCTTCTTTAGAGAGATCTTTAAAGAGGAGGACATCAAGCGGTTTATCAAGGTGCGCTTGGGCACGGCTTAAGTTCAGATTGACGGATAGCGCATCCGGTTTGGCCATGGCAAAGAGGAAAGCGCAGGTGCCAAGGGCAATAAGCGCGCGATTGACGTACTTGGCTTGGTTTTCCTTTTGGAGAACGTTAGCGAGAAGCAGAATGAACAGTATGGCCAGGGTGATGATGGTGGCCATGGCAAACAGACGGGAAGGGGTGAAACCGTAAACATCAATATAGAGATTCACGCGGATGAAGGCGGAGACAAGGACCAACATGGTCTCTACAATCAAGAGCTCATGGAGGCCGATGAGTGCTTTGCGCACGTGCTCGCCATGCAGGTAACGGAGCGTGAGAATAAGGCCGCCCACTAACACGCCCACTGCAATCAGCTGATAAAAACCGCTATGCGCATACTCCGCATAGGTCATATCAAGTGACCGGAGCGCCGCTTCTCCCCCAAACATTGCCCAGCCTTGTACTATAAGGAAAAGTGCAAACAGCGCGGCGATACCCGCCACAACCACGGCACTCTCTGTTCTTCCAAAGTGGGTGAAGGTTAGACGCGGAGCGCGCAAAGACTCTTTCCAGAATGCTGCCGCAAATACCATGATGAAGCCCATGAAGCAGAAACCAATGACAATAAGATGCTCCAATACCTGTACAGGGCCATCTACGTGCAGGAAGGTGCTCACGCTCTGCACCGCATCCGTCAGGTAGGCATTGAAGAGCGGATCTGCGCTCGCAAAAAGTGAGAGGAAGAGCGCAAAGACGGGGAGGAGAATAAGGAGTCCAAACACAATGGATCTGCTTCTCGTAGGCAAGCGTTCCGGCAAAGAAATATCGCCAAAGATAAGGAGAGCGAAAAATGATTTTACGCTCGTCATGCCAAAAGCGGACCACAGCACTTCATACGGATGGCGGAAGTTCGTGTCTTCCCGGAGAATGAAGGCAATAAACAGCATGTTGGCAAAAAAGAGCGCAAACCCGGCGGTCACAAGACCAATCATGGAGGTGGTAAGCACAAAGGGGAGTGAGAGGAGCGTGCTGAACGCTCCCGCCACCATGCTCGCTCGGGAAAACGGCTGTTCAGTGGCTCGAGCGAGCGCGTAGGCCGCCCCCACAAACACCGCCTCAAAGAGGAGGACATTGAGGCCGAGACCCAGAGTTTCAAAGAACAAAATGTCTACTACTATGCCAAGACCGAGTGAAAAAAGCGCTATCTTTAAGGATTTTTTCATAGTTACTCCTAATAGTACCAAGTTGAAGGTCTTTGGCAACGAACAGCTTTTAGCGTAAACTCCCTTCAGTCTTATGGCTGATATAGCAAAAGAGAGAAAGTTTCGCCCTAATGCTGCCGTTATTTTGACGGACGGCCAGGGTAAAGTGCTTTTATGTTACCGCTCGCAGCGGCCGGCGGGCACGGTTCAAACGGTGCAAGGCGGGATAGATGAGGGGGAGACGGCAGAAGAAGCGGCCGTAAGAGAGCTTCATGAAGAAGTGGGTCTTTTCCCTGAAGATTTTGAGATTATCGCTGCAGCCAAAGAGCCCATGCGCTATGAATGGCCGCCGGAGCTCCGGTTAAAGCCGGGCCTTGAAAGGTACGTAGGGCAGGAACAATTTTTCTTTCTGGCCAAAGTGCGGCCGGAAGCGCAGTTTGTTTTAGACTCACACCACATCCAGGAATTTTCAGAGGTAGCATGGGGCACGCCAGCAAAAATGCTTGAGTTATCATGGGACATGAAGCGTCCTAATATTGAGCGCGCCATGCGGGAATTTGGTCTCATCACTTAATATGAAAAAGCACATTGTAGTTTTAGGCGGTGGGACAGGGACGAGTACAGTGCTCACCGGTCTTAAGGATCGCGGCGTAGCGCTTTCGGCTATTGTCTCCATGGCTGATGATGGGGGATCAACCGGAATTTTGAGAAAAGAACTCGGCGTTTTGCCTCCGGGGGACATTCGTCAGTGTCTTTTGGCATTGTCGAATGCATCGGATGAGGTAAAGAACCTTTTCGGTTATCGATTTTCAGAAGGCAGCTTGAAGGGTCACAACGCCGGTAATCTTATTTTGGCAGCACTCGAAAAATCTTCTGGTTCTTTTACATCCGCGATCGATTCAGCGAAGGAGATATTGAAAGTAGAGGGAGACGTCATTCCGGTGACGCTCGATCAAACCACATTGCACGTCATTCACGGTGAGAAAAAGGAAGAAATTGTCGGTGAACACCTCATCGATGAGGCTGCGATCGAAATCCCACGATCATTTTCGCTTGAACCTAAAGCGAGCCTGAATCCAAGAGCAAAAAAAGCTATTGAAGGGGCTGACCTCATCATTATTGGACCAGGATCCCTTGGTACATCGCTCATCCCCGTGCTTATTATCGACGGGATGAAGGAATCGATTGCCGCCTCAAAGGCGAAAATACTTTTTAACGTAAATCTTGTCACTACTGCAGGAGACGGTGGCCTTTCTGGAGCGCATGACTTTGTAGAAGAGATTGAAAAGTATCTCCCACGTCCCATCGACATCGCCTTATACAATACTGGTGATCTTCCTGTAGGGGTCGGCGTCTCTGCCGACCCGATCGCGATCGGAGACGATAGGGAAGACGACACCCGCTTCTTTGGCCTGCCGCTCGTTAAAAATGAGATCGTAGAGAAGAAAGCTGGAGATGTGTTGAAGAGAAGTCCTGTGAAGCATGATCCCACGGCGCTTGGAGATGCAATCATGGATTATTTACAGAGCGTATGAAGATTTTTGTTGATTTTGATAACACGCTCACCCGTGGGAAGGATTTCATGGCCGCAATTTTTGCGCAGGTAGGGAAGTCTTTTGAAGAAATACTGCCGGACTATAGGGAATATAGAAAAACGGGGGAGTTCAGCGTTTCTGGTTTGGCAGCATTTTATGGAGAGCGGGGAGTAGATATGAAAACGCTTGAAGGGGTTCTCCTGAAAGCTCCGGAAATGATGGGCAATTTTATTGCGCCAGATGCCCAAGCATTTTTGCAGGCACTGAAAGATAAGGGCCATGAACTAACGCTCCTCACGCGTTCCGGCGAACCAGAAATTTGGCAGCGTCCTAAGGTGGAAGCCTCCGGGCTCACTGAGTATTTTGCTCATATCGAAATTCATCCCGGCGAAAAACAGGATGTTTTGAAAGAGCTGGGCATTGAAGCGCCTTTTGTCTTTATAGATGATACGGATGAGCAGATTGTCGCCATGCAAGCAGCTTTTCCATCCGCGCTCTGCGTTAAGCATACGCGGGAAGCGTCCCTGCTCGATCATCTGCCAGAAATTTTCGCCTACATTGAAGCGGTTGAGAAGAAATTAGGCGTGAGTATTGTAGAGCGAGACGGAGTTGCCATGCCGGAGTTGCCGTTGCCGCTCTATGCTTCGACCGTAATCGCAGATTGCGTTCTCGCCGATGGAGAAGAGCTTACGATTACTCTCGGGCTCGACCAAGCCGGGGTCGACGCTTTCAAAAAGCGCTCCTGTGACGAGTCCGATGAAGAGTTAATGAAGTTTACGAGCGATCACGAGCGCATCTGCCTTGGTTCATACGAGACTTGGTATGCTAAAGAGCGTTATCCGTTCGCGCTTTTGAAGGGAGACGAACTCGCGGGTCTCATTTGGTTCGGACCTAAGGAATTTCCGAGTGTTGTCAGCCATACCGCACCCCAGACGACCAAGCCGTGGCATACTTTTGCCATCCGAACCTACATGCCGTATCGCGGCAAGCGATTAGCCTTCCCGTTTTCAAGCTTTGTTTTCAGAATGTTTGATTTTTTGTTCCCCGGAAGCCCGGTTTGGCTTGATACGGATAAGGAGAACGTAGGAGCCGTGAAGCTCTATACAAAGCTCGGCTTTAAAGAGTACGGTCAGACGGAATCTGGTCGTTTGGTGATGGTCAGAATGTAATTATGCCCCGGGTAAAGATCACGGAATATAAAGCCAAACAGCTGCTTTTGGGAGATGCCTATCAGGGCATCTCGTTTCGCGATTCGTTCCCCCCTCCTTACCAAGGAGGGGGTCAGGGGGCGGTCGGAGATACCGAGATGCGTTATGTGGTGAAGGTAGATCAGGGGATTAAGAAGCGGTTTAAGCAGGGATTGGTAAAGATTGGTGTGCTCGCGAACGAAATTTCAGCTGTTGTCGAACCTTGGAAGGAAAAAGGCTTCTCGCAGTTTATCGCTGAGCCTCTGCTTGACCATGCCGTGACCGAAGAACAGTATTTTTCGCTTGAACGGGTGCGCGAAGGTATTCGCATGCTGCATGCCGCAGAAGGGGGAGTAGATATTGAAGCGCATCCAGAGGCGGTGCAGACGTATGTGATTGCAGATGCATCCGACATCGCAGGGATTGCGAAGAAGTCGGGGATTCCCGAGAAGTTTTTATTGAATACTGTCGAAGCTTTTGAAAAGAAGATGTTTGGGTTCCTGGAAATCAATCCGTTGGTGATTAAGGACGGCGAAGCGCACTTGCTCGATGCCGCAGCGCTCGTGGACAGCTCCGGAGAATTTTTTGTTCGCGGTTCGTGGACGGCAAAGGACATTGTAAAAACAAAAGCCAAGCATGAATCTGAAGGGAGAGTAGAGGAGTTAGCCAAGACCACGCCAGCTTCGCTGAAACTTTCCGTGATTAACCCTGACGGCGCCCTATTTTTCCTGCTTTCGGGCGGCGGCGGATCAATCGTCATCGCTGACGAAGCCGAATTAGAAGGCGCGGGAAAGTTAATCGCTAATTACGGAGAATATAGCGGCGGGCCAACGCGTGAAGAGACATATTTGTATGCACGGGAGGTACTTTCGCTGTTGTTGTCATCAAAGGCGCCGAAGAAAGCACTCGTCATTGCCGGGGGAGTAGCCAATTTTACAGACGTGAAGAAGACGTTTGCGGGGATTATCGACGCTTTAAGCGAGCAAAGCGATGAACTACGCAAGCAAGGCGTAAAAGTATTCGTCCGCCGTGGGGGACCTAACGAAGCGGAGGGACTTTCCGCCATGAAAGCGTTTTTGGAACAGGAAAAGCTGCTCGGCTCTGTTCATGGATCTGATGAGGTGATCACGAAAGCGGTTGAGGACGCCATAGCTTTTGTAAAAGTATGAACGTCATAGACCAAATAAGACATGGCGCAGACGGCATCCTTGTTTTAGGGAACCATCCGGAGATCGTTCAATCGATTTTGGATTTTGATTTCCTTTCGGGAAAGCCCGCGCCTTCGATTATTGGCATCGTGACGCAGAACAGAAGGGCTTTGAAATGTTTTTTTGGCGCCAAAGAGATGCTCATTCCTTGCTTCAAATCGGTTTCGACGATTCCGGAGACAAAGAAAGAGAATATTCGCTTCATGTTGAACGTGCAGTCCGGTCGCCGCGTGTTCGAATCCACGGTTTCCTTCTTTGAAACTTTCCCGAACGCTTTGGGCGGACATATTTTTGCGGAAAACATGCCAGAGAGTCAGGCTACGGAGCTTATTAAGCGTTTTGGCAAAGAGAAATTGATCGCCGGACCTTCCGGCGTAGGTTTGCTCGTTCCGGGATTCTTGAAACTTGGCGCCAGCGGGGGAGTAGGCGTGCCCCAGCTCGTACAGGGGAAACTTTCGTCTCCCGGATCGGTAGCCGTAGTCTCCACATCTGGTGGGATGACGAACGAACTGATCGTAGCGGTCGCCAATGCAGGGAAATCATTCTCTGTTTGTATTGGCGGCGATAGGTTTCCGGTAACGTCACTAACCGATGTTCTCGCACTGGCCGAAGCCGATAAACAAACAGAGGCAATCGTGTACTTTGGCGAACTTGGCGGGTCAGATGAATACGAAATAGTCGAGATGCTCGAGAAGAGGCAATTGACTAAGCCCATTCTCTGCTACATTGCAGGTATCATTGATGAAGCCTTTGACGAGCACATGCAGTTCGGTCACGCTAAAGCGCTTGTGGCCCATAAAGATGAAAGCGCGCGGGCCAAGAGGGAGGCTTTAAAGAAAGCGGGAGCCATAGCGCCAGACACCTTCCCGGAATTTCTGGCCGAGATGAGAAAACTGCCCGGAACATTAACCGATACTAACGCGATCGACATCAAGCCTCTTATGGAAAGACAGAAAAGCATCCTCTCAACCAGAAAAATCGTAGACCTGGAGAACGTTCCAGAGTACGTAAAGGGTGGAAAGCTCGTAAAGCGCGGTGAAAACGCTTTCGCATCCGCCACTTTGCACGCACTCCTTGGCCGGGAAGCGTCACCGCTCGCTGGAGCATTTGTAGAAAATATTTTCGAGCTATTAATCGACCACGGCGGTCATGTTTCAGGTGCGGTGAACACCATGATCACGGCGCGCGCCGGAAAAGATCTTGTTTCATCCCTCGCAGCTGGACTTTTAACCATCGGTCCACGTTTCGGAGGTGCTGTGAATGACGCGGCGCGTACTTGGATGGACGGAATTGCTTCCGGGAAATCGGCAGCGGACTTTGTGGAAGAAAAAACTAAGAAGGGAGAGCTCTTGGCCGGAATTGGCCACAAGAAATATCGTGTAGGTATCCCTGATCCGCGCGTGGAAGCACTGTCACAGTTTGTTTCGCTTTTGAAAAAGCACCCGCACTACGATTTTGCCCGATCAGTGGAAGAAGTAACCACAGGAAAGAATGGAAACCTGATTCTGAACGTGGACGGCGTTATGTCTGCCGTTCTCCTCGACATTTTGGCGGAAGCCGATAAGTTTACGGTGGAAGAATTGCGCGAGCTGGCCGATGCCGAGTTCTTCAACGCGCTTTTCGTCATCCCGCGCTCCGTTGGCTTCATTTCTCACTTCATTGAACAGAAAAAGAATGATGAAGGCCTGTTCCGCCTGCCGGATGAACTCTTATTTGAAAGAGGAGACTAAGGCCGTTTCACGGCAAGGAATCCGCTCGGAAGGCCCAATGCCTGAAGGGCGGATTCTTTTGTTTTCTCATCTGCGGGCATGGTTTGCCGCTTATCAATGAACACGGGGGTGAAGGAAATGGAAATGGTCTTATCAGTAACCGTCATTTTTGCGGTCAGGCCGATTTTTGTAGCCGTAGACCAGGATTGATCAAAGAGAAAGTTTCCGAGGGAGTAAATGATAGGAACATTTTTGTAGATTTCGGTTGTTTCAATGACATGAGGGTGAGCGCCGATCACCGCATCGGCCCCGGCATCCACAAACATATGGGCGGCAGCAACCTGAGAGGATGATGGATCCCGTTCATACTCCACGCCCCAGTGCGGGAACATAATGACAAAGTTTCCGGCTGCATCTTCCGCTTTGATTGCATCGATGAGGCTCTCAGCCGTCTCTCCAAAAGCGTGATAACCAATGAAAGAAAAGGTTCGGCCATTTATCACCTCTCTTTTTACAAAGTCTTTGCTGTCATTGGCGTCAC
>JAHFIZ010000069.1 GCA_023246145.1 Candidatus Uhrbacteria bacterium
ACGAAGATAAGAATCTCGAGCACAGGTGCCGCGCCTGAGAAGTCCGAACCATAGAACGTATGAATCAGCTCGGGAGCAATCGCGAATATCCCAAAGACGACCGGAGCGGCGAGCAAGGCCACGTACCACTCTGCTTCCAAGAATGTTTTCTTCAGTGCCACCTTGTCTCCCGCCTGCGCACTCATAGCCGGATAGAGCGCACCCACAAACGCGAGCGGCAGGAACTGGAAAGCGTAGGTCAATTTATACGCCACGGCATACACGCCTACTGCAGCCTGGCCTAACACCATGTTCAAGGTGAAAGAATCAACGTATGAATATACTTTTACAAAAATTGCCGCCAAGAAAAACATGAAGCTCATTCTAAGCGGCTGTACGCCCATGGAATAACTAGGGACGAGTGCTTGGATTCCCAAACGTCTGACCACGTTGTACATGGCAAAGCAGGCATTCCACAGACTGCCGAGGATTAACGCCACAATGAGCAGGCGCAGATCTCTCGCACCCTCAAAAAGTACGGCCGCACCCACAATCGTCGTAATGGTCTGCCCAATGAAAATACCGATCGATTCGTACTTGAGAACATGGAGGCCGCGCAATGCTCCGTAGAAAGTGAGCGATACCGTATCGCACAGCATCACAATGACCGCAATCTCTGTCAGCATCTGCGCCTGCGCATCAAAACCCAAAAACTGCGGGAGAATGAAGGCGCAGAGAATGGCGATCGGCATGGTCAGGATCTTCAGCCCCATGATATTCCGCGCGTAGAGCACCGCCTTCTCAGGTGTCTTGGCGACTTCTCGAATAAGCACAGAGGTCAGGCCTACGTCATCGAGTACCCCAATCGTCGTGGTCAAGCCGAGGGCGAGAAAATATGCCCCCGTGGCAGAATCCCCAATGGTGTGCGCAATAGCGGCAAAATACAAAAAAGCCACTGCCTTTTGCCCTATAGACGCCGCCGTCAGAAGTGCCGTATTCCTGGCTAATTGGGACATAGTTGTTGGGGCTAGAATACGCTAAATCTAGGGAAAAAACAAAACGTAGGCTACTTAAATAGCCTACGCATGTCTCGTTCTATTATGCTATGCGATCTTACACCTCCTGAGCCTATTCATTTTTTTACAGTGGTTTTGTCCACGTGCCCAGGACGGAGCTCCATTTTAAGCTAGAGTTTTTGGAATCGTCTGCCGCTTCCCCCGAGTCGAGTGGGGAATTAATCGTCCCGGATGCCGACAGATGCCTCCACCTGGTCAGAGCCTCAGAAAAAGGGCGCACGCCTGCCCCCGTAGAGGAAGGTAGCTACTCTTATCGTTGGTAGTCCGACTGTGTCAGCACATAACGCCCGGGACGATCAAAATTGCTTTCATAGAGAATTTCTATAAAAAATTTAGTCGCCCCGGAAAGGGACGAAGACAGCTTATCAAATACCGAGCAAAGATAAACCTCTCTTGTGGAAAACGCTGAAGTTATAAGCAAGATAATGAGCTTCTTGTTCTCAGTCACAAACTCAATCAACAGTTTCGTCGCACGAATACATGTCGTAGTCGGAATTATACTGACAATTACTGCCACACTCGTAATCGTAGTTTCTTGTTCCGTAAGGGTTATAGTAAGAGTTTTGTTCGTCTACCCAATCGCGACATTCATCTAATGATTCAAGCTCTCCACTTGTCTGGTATACCGTCAAATCACCACTATCTGGATAATAAAAACCTAGCCAGGTTTCTGAACCGGCACATCCTGCTCCTAGGAGGAGCGCAGATAGCAGTGAGAGAAAATACTTCATAGCTCGCCGGGATATAGCTCATGCATGGGATCTAACCAAACAATATAAAAAACGTTCGTAACAAAATATCCATGAACTCTCCCGTGCTGATTAGAAGATATCTGGAACTGCCAAGCGTCATCATCGATATCTTGTCCCAAGCCAAAAGTTCTCTCGCTTACGTTATCACGAACAAAGTCAATTGGATGGCAGCGCAAGCCGTTTGCATTTCTCAGTATTAAGTCATGTTTCGGCATTTTACAAACATCTACCAATCTCTGTAGAAGCTTAATGAAGTAATTAACTCTCTGATCCGAGTACTTAAACTTATCCGTTTTCTGAGTTAAATTTTTGAAGTTAAATGAAACGTGGACAGAATCATCTACGGTGGTTGGTTTTACGAATCGACTCCCCGCCCGAACATCGGTTGGTCTAATCCTGAATCCGTCGCCCATAGTATGTCTTCATAGATTCGATCGATATCACATTACTGCAGTGTTCATCTGCAGCACATCCGTCTCGCGCCTCGACCCAAGGATCTTCTTTGTGTGTCATCAATTCTAGCTGATAGCCACCGTATGGTATGTATACCTTCATCACTTCCTTCAGAAAATCCAGTGTTTCACTATCAAATTTCTGTGCTATCTCCTTTTCTTTTAAGGTAGTTACGATTGGCGCCTTGCTAAAACTCTTGTACTCTCTGTACAACGCGGGCACTACAGGACCATGCACCCAGGCTTCAAATTCATCGCCAAACAAAGGCTGCTCGAAGTTGGCAAGATGCCATGCCTGAACATAATAAAGAAGTTTCTGAAGTTTAAGATTTGTAATTACTTCTCCGGTGTCGTTTGCAAATGCCAAAATATAGTCAGCTACATCCTGAGCGTTGATTGCCACTTTTTTGATATCTTTGGATACTTTCATACCTCCGTGTTAGATGAAGTATAGCTCAAAATCACTTCGAAAAGGTCCCTCTGAAAAGTTATCCCGATATATAGAAAACCCTCGAGTCATCGAGGGTTTTCTTACCATGTCGCAGATCAACAGAAGATAAACTTGGCTGATCAACAAGACGATTAACGCTTTCTCCACTGTGGTGAGCGGCGAGCGCCGTGCTTACCTGGCTTCTTGCGTTCCTTCTTGCGAGGATCGCGGGTCAGCATGTGTGCTGCCTTCAAAGCTGGGCGGAGGGCTTCATCAAGCTTGATGAGCGCGCGAGCAATAGCGAGGCGGGAGGCATCAGCCTGGCCAATGCGGCCACCACCGGAAGTCTTCAGAGAGACGTCTACCATTTCCGTCTTTCCTACTTCAGCAAGTGGGCGGAGCACCATCTGGCGGAGCGTAGCGGTTGAGAAGAACTCCTCAAAAGCCAAACCGTTTACCGTGATGGTTCCTTTGCCGCCTGCCGTCAGACGTGCCTGGGCTACAGCGGTCTTGCGGCGTCCGAGTGCCTGGAAATATTTTTCTGCCATATTAGGAGATCTTCAAGCGAAGGATTCTTGCCGTGCGATGCTTGTTCTTAGGAAGCATGCGGGAAACTGCAGCTTCCAAAACATCAGCCGGGCTCTTCTGCCACTTGGTAGCAAGAGACGTGGTGCGGATACCGCCTGGGTGAGCCGTGTGATGATGATAAACCTTCTGGTCCATCTTCTTTCCGGTAAAGACAAGCTTAGCAACGTTAGTGACAATCACCACGTCACCAGCGTCAATGTGCGCCTGGTACTCCACGTTCGTCTTCCCCATGAGGTGACGAGCAATGTCAGAAGCCAGACGTCCGAGCACTTTGCCGGTAGCATCTACGGAATAGGTTTTGCGAGTAATAGTAGGAGTAGCCATATTAGACAAGTTCAATGAGAGCGGTTTCTGAACCGTCTCCCTGGCGCGTGCCAAGCTTGGTCAAGCGAATATATCCGCCATGACGATCCTTGTAGCGTGGGCCAATCACTTCAAGAAGCTTCTTCACCGGCTGTTCCGTGGTGAAGTAGGCCAAAAGCGCGCGGCGGGCCGTAAGGTCCCCCTTCTTGCTCGTGGTGATGAGCTTCTCAATAAACGGGCGAACCGTTTTTGCGCGGCCCAAGCTCGTTTCAATGCGCTCGTACGTCACAAGTGCCGTAGCGAGATCACGCAT
>JAHFIZ010000018.1 GCA_023246145.1 Candidatus Uhrbacteria bacterium
ACTTCTCCTTGTTCGCAAGTTTGATAAAAATAAAACTTGGAAAGTCTTTACTGTTTTCTCCGTGGTCCTCGCGTTCTGGCTAGGCGGGATGTACGGCAGCTGGACGTTTACGGATAATCCGGACCCGGCGCTCATCTCTATAGGAAATTCCTACGTGCGTTACTGGCTGCCAATTTTTGTGACGTCTACGGTATTTGCAGCGTATGCCGTAGTGGCGGTTTATCGCGTTATCAAGCATTGGGTTATTGGTGTAGGGGCCGACGTCTCTGTCGACCCGCGCGTCAGTATGCGCCAGAGAATCCGCCGTCTCCTCCCGTGCCTCTTCATCTTCCTCATCGCTTTCACCACCGTATATTTATCAGCGAACCTTGTTTTCTCCGGTCATGATGGGATTCTTCCTACGCGTGCTGCTTTGGCTACTTTTCAGAGCAAGCGCCGGGCAGTAGCCTTAAAGACGGAAGAAGGTTCGATTGTTATCGTGGATCGTGCCGATAAGTATTTGTTCCCTACGCGTAAAGTGGTGGTGCCGCTCCGTGATGAAAGAACCTATGCCGCTTTGCCAAAAATGTTGGAGGAGGCGCCGGTATATTATTTTGGCATCACGTTACCGCAAAGCGATTTGGATTATTTGAATAACGTGAAGTTGGCCGAAAATAATCTCTTCATCACGCTCGTGGCCACGTTTGATGATGAATCACTTTATAAGATCACCAAGAAATAACATGTCCAGAATCCAGAGCGCGAAAATCGTCATCGTTCTCATTCCGATCCTCCTTTTTCTCGGCCTCCTTTGGAATTATCTTGTCCCCTTTGGCCAGAAAACGGTTACCCTCCGGACGGGAGATACTTCTCCCTATATTCAGCGCCTTTTGCCGGATGAGCGGGTAGAGAATGGGAAGATTATCGATGAGCCAGTGTATTTCTCAGTCACTCCGCCGGGAGGAGACTTCACTGAAGCTAACGTGAGTATCGATTTTATCGCCGGAGAGAAATCTATCGTGGAACTCGGTGCGCTTAAAGATTTATTTACACAGGCTTTTGATTTCCGTCCGCTCGCTAATAACATCCTTGCCGGTTTAGAAAAAGATGGCTGGGTAAAGAAGCCGGTGGCTAAACTTGGAGAAAACGTGACGGCCTATTTTAGGAATCAGGTGGTGGCCGAACATGCGGGCGGGATTTCTGACACGCAAATTGCGGTCTACAAAGCTTCTCTTCCTTGGACGCCGCCGAAAAATATTGAAAAGCCAAACAAGGAAGGGAATTACGGTACCAAGTTTTCTTTCCGCGGATCCCAGGAGATTTTTATCTATAAGGATGAGAAGGGCTCTTCCGTTCTCGAGCCACTCACCATAATGGATACAAACCAAGTAGCGGGTGCAGATGATATTGTTCTGCGTGTGTATTCCGAGAAAGGTGAGCTTGTTGCGCAAATCGGGCTGCCTGATGATGGAGATGTGTCAGCTGACGGTACAATAGCCAACCGAGGAACGCTGCCGGGCATGCCGCCACTTCTTGAAGGTTTGCCGTCAGGCGTTTACCGAGCGGTACTTTCAGCAACATCAGATATTTGGTTTACCGGCATGAGCGCGCCATCGCCATATATTGCTTTTAAGAATTCAATAACGCTTTCGCCACCATCATGCGGCGCGGTGACCCTTAGTGAACATCGCTGCGATGTTCACCTGAACACGAACGCAAAAGCGATCACCATAGAGCCGTTAAACGTAGGAGCGCTTGGGACGGTTATCTTTGGCGGTAAGGACGTAGTGCTTGGAAGCGTAGGGGAGAAGGTGCGCGTCACCACAACGAGTTCGGTCACATCCGAACTTGTGATTCCTACCAATAATTACGGATCAAAAGGAGAGTATAAAATTACCGGCGAGGGATTCTTTTCAGAAGCAGACGCGCCATTCTTTGCGCCGGAGCCAGCCGGGTTTTCAAACTTCATCGCTGATCAGGACGCATACAACATTGTTGTAGCCGAAGTACCGAGTCCGGAAGTGAACGGGGATGTGCTGACAAATAGCGCCGACTTTGATCTGACTACACTCGCCAAAGAAAACGGCGCATATAAATTTGCTCTGTCAGTTCCACGAGTACATGAAGAAGGCGGGGGAGCGACGATCGAACGAGTCACAGTCACCTTCAAGAAGCCAAGCTCGATCATGGAGACATTGAAGGAGATAAAACATTTCGTAAAACTTCTTTTCACCTAGTATGCGAAACATCTTGCGCTTCGCATTCACGGTTTCTCTCATCACCACGCTCGTCCTGGCATTCATTGAGTGGCAGGTGCCGGGATTTGTGAGTTTTGTTTTCCCGTTTTATTGGTTGGTTGTTGCCTCAATCGTCCTCGGCGCACTTTCTGGCGCGCTCCCCCCTCCTTACCAAGGAGGGGCCGGGGGTGGTCAGAATTTCCGCGCTGCGGCTCTTGTGCTTTGCGCCCTTGCACTCGCGCTCATTGTGCTTGAAGATGGAGGGGTATTTGGGGTCATGCGCATCCCGCTTGCTATAGTTATTGTAGTTTCATCGATCGCATTGGTCAGATCCCATCCCGAACAAAAGTGATTCATAACCTCCTCTACCTCTTTTACCCCCTCTACCCCCCCCTTATGCCTACAGACTGTATCTTCTGCAAAATCGTGGCCGGCGAAATCCCGAGCTATAAAGTGTACGAGAATGATCACGTTCTCGCTTTTCTGGATATCTTTCCGGTGAGCAAAGGTCACACACTCGTCATCCCTAAAGCCCACGCACAGGATCTGGCTGCAGGATCTGTAGAAGATGCCGTGGAGCTCATGAAGACCATCCACGACCTCGCTCCACGCCTCGTAAAGGCTCTGGGCGCGAATAGCTACAACTTAGGCATGAACCATGGGGAAAATGCCGGACAGATTGTCCTCCACACGCACATCCACATCATGCCGCGGTATGACGGAGTGGAAAGAACATTCGTAAAAACAAAACCGAGCCAAGAAGAGTTGACCGTTGTGGCTGAAGAGATCCGGGCAAAGCTCTAGGTATGGCGATCAAAAAATGGGAGAAGCTGAGTGAGGAAGTCTTGAGTACCAATCCGTATTCAGAATACCGAATGGCAAAATATCGCATCCCATCAGGGAAGGTGATTGATTATTACTACGTGCATTCAGCCGGCGCTTCCATGGTGGTAGCGGTGAACAGAGAGGGAAAAATTGCCATGGTGAATCAGTACCGTGCGGTGATTGATAAAGAGTCTCTGGAATTTCCGGCTGGCAAGCGTCAGCAGGGGAAGGATGATAGGGAAACGGCTTTGGCCGAGCTTGCAGAAGAGACGCAATTCGCAGCAAAGGAAATTGAACAGATCGGCACCATAGAAGTGAGTCCGGGTTTGGTGGATCTCTTGGGATATATTTTTATTGCCCATGATCTTTATCCGTCTGAAACGGAAGCGGATGAGACGGAGGAGTTTGAAGTCTTCTGGTATTCTCCGGAAGAGATTGAAGCCATGATCGCAAACGGAAAAATTGCCAACGCCTGGACACTCGCTTCTTGGATGCTTAGCAAGAAGAGGATTGTCGAAATTATCGCCAAACAAAAATAAGTATGCCAGAACGTTTTAAAGCTATCCCTGCGGTTTATCTGTTTTTAGAGCAGGATGACAAGATTTTGCTTCTCAAGCGCGCCAATACCGGTTATATGGACGGCTGGTACGGGGTGCCGGCGGGGCATCATGATGGGGGAGAGAGTATCAAGGAGGCTATGTGTCGGGAGGCGCGTGAGGAGGCAGGCATAACCGTAAAGCCAGAAGATTTGATTTTCGTTCATGTCATGCATCGGTTGGCGAATGACGGCGAGCGGATAGATTTCTACTTTAAGACAAAGAGTTACACGGGCGAGATCACGAATATGGAGCCTGAGCGCTGCTCAGAACTTGCGTAGTTCCCGCTCAATGATCTGCCGGAAAACATCATTCCGGTGGTAAAACAAGCCATTCTTTGCGCCCGAGACGGGGTTGCGTATAGTGAGGCAAAAGAGTAATCTTTTGTGACTATGAAGGTAGTGGTGACCGGCGGATCCGGCTTTATTGGATCGAATTTCATCAGATATATTCTCCGTGAGCGTCCGGACTGGGACGTGGTGAATTTTGATGCCCTGACGTACGCCGGAAATCCAGAGAATTTGGCGGAGTTTGAAGGCAAGCCGCACTACTGGTTTTTCAAAGGTGATATTGCTAATCCCGTGGATGTCGAAAACGCTTTGAAGTACAAGCCGGATGCGGTTGTAGATTTTGCTGCCGAATCTCATGTTGATCGATCGATTCATGGGGGAGCTTCCGAGTTCATCCGTACCAACGTGAGCGGTGTTCAGACTTTGCTTGAGGCCGTGAAGAAGTTTGAGATTCCGCGCTACATTCACATCTCAACGGATGAAGTGTATGGCGCATTGCCGCTCGATAGTGGCGAACCATTCACGGAAGAAACTGCGTTTCAACCGAACTCGCCATACTCTGCATCCAAAGCTGCTGGCGACCTGTTGTGTAGAGCGTATTTCAAGACATACGGAACTCCGGTTATTGTCACCCACGCTGCCAACAATTACGGTCCGTATCATTTCCCAGAAAAGCTCATCCCGTTTTTCATTATGCGCGCCATGAAAGATGAAGCGCTTCCGTTGTACGGAGATGGAAAGTACGTTCGTGATTGGCTGCATGTAGAAGATCATTGTGCTGCAATCTTGGCGGTGCTTGAACGCGGTACACTCGGCGAGACGTATAACATTGGTGCAGATAACGAAATTGCGAATATCGACATTGCAAAAATGATTTTAAAGATTTTGGGCAAGCCGGAATCGCTTTTGACCTACGTGACTGATCGCCCGGGTCACGATCGCCGCTACGCGATATCCATGGCTAAGATCGAACGCGAGCTTGGCTGGAAGCCAAAGTACGATAAAACCAACTTTGAACAAGGCCTGAGAGAAACGGTAGAATGGTTTAAGAGCCACCAAGACTGGTCAGCTCGCGCAGTGGAGCGGTCCAAGGGGGTTAACGAGCATATCGTTGTGTAAAACTTGTCATGTCGACGCCAGGAGACACCTCTCTCATGCACGTGCAGTGAGAGGTCCCTCGCCGTCGCTCGGGATGACAGAATTATGCAAAACTACGCACTACGTACTACGAACTCTTCACTTCTATGAAAATTCTCATCTTCGGCAAAGGATTTATTGGTAAGCGGTGCAAGGATGCTTGGGGAGACCAGGCCATTCTTTCGGATGCTCGAGTGAACTCTAAGGAAGATGCCTTGGCCGAAATTTTGAAGCATCAGCCGGACGCTGTTTTGAACTGCGTGGGCTCTACGGGTAAGCCAAATGTGGACTGGTGTGACAGCCATCAGCTGGAAACCGTGCACGGGAATACCCTAGTGCCAATTCTTTTAGCCGAAGCTTGTGCGGAAGCTAACGTGTACTTTTTGCACATGGGTTCTGGTTGTATTTTTTACGGAGATTCGACTCATCCTGATAAGGCATGGCGTGAGCACGATTTCGGTAATCCATTGCCAACGTATTCAAGAACGAAGTACGCGACCGATCTTGTTTTGTCGACTCTGCCGAACGTGGGCATAGCTCGCATCCGCATGCCAATTGACCACATTCCAGGCGAGCGTGATCTGATCACGAAGATTGCCAAGTACCCTAAGGTCATTGATGTAGAAAATAGCGTGACGATCATTGATGATATGATCGATGCTTTTTATAAACTGATGGAAAAGAAAGCAGAAGGCATCTTCCATGTGACAAACCCAGGCACCATGAGACATCGCGAGCTCATCGCCCTGTACGAAGAACTGGTAGACCCTGATCACACCAACGAATGGATTACAAATGAAGAGCTGCTCGCTCAAGGTTTGGTGGTGAAGGGGAGATCCAACAATTTCTTGGACTCTTCTCGCCTCCTTGCCATTGGTATCGTTATGCGACCTATCGGTGTAGCCCTTCGTGACACCATGGAGAAGTACGCGCGGAATGTCGGGAAAGTTGGGAAAAATGGGTAGAGGGTATTTTCTCCATTCCCAATTTACCCATCTTGCCCACTTTACCCATTCTTTGCTAAGGTCCAGGGTGCTATGAAAGCACTTATCACCGCTGGTGGCCGAGCTACTCGTCTCCGCCCCATTACCTGGACCGTGAACAAGCACCTTGTTCCGCTCGCTAATAAGCCCATGATCTCTTTCGCGATTGAAAAAATCGCTGAGGCTGGCGTAAAAGAGGTGGGAGTGCTCATTAACGTGGGGGATACCGAGATTGAAAAAGCCCTGGGGGACGGCTCCGCCTACGGCGTTTCTCTGACCTATATTGAACAGACCGGCGGTCCTATGGGTTTTGCCCATGGCGTGAACCTGGCCCGGGAATTTTTGGGGGATGAACCTTTTGTTTTGTACCTTGGGGATAACATCATCTTAGGCAGCATCAGTCGATTTATAGAGAAATTTGAGCGTGAGAAGCTGAGCTGTCTCCTCGCTTTGTCCAAGGTGAAGGATCCGCAGCGCTTTGGCGTTCCAGAGATTAAGGACGGCAGAATCCTCCGTGTAGAGGAAAAACCTACTAACCCAAAGAGCGATTACGCCGTTACGGGCATTTACGTTTACGATAAAAATTTCTTTGAGGCCTTTGCGAACATCAAGCCGTCAGCCCGTGGTGAGTACGATATTTCTGATATTCACACCTGGTTGATTGAGCAGGGGCACCCTGTGGGCTACGAAGAGATTACCGGTTGGTGGAAAGATACGGGAACCCCGTATGATCTTTTGGAAGGCAATGCGCTCCTTTTGAACGAGCGTTCAGCTTGGAGTGTGCGAGTTGAAGGCGAGGTAGCGGCGGGTGCGGTTATTCGTGGAGCGGTATCCATTGGCAAGGGTTCAAAGATCGGACCATCCACGGTTATCCGTGGTCCTGTAGCTATTGGCAGCAACGTAAAAATTGATAACGCATACATTGGTCCATATACCTCTATTGGCGATGATGTTACTATTGAAGGTGCAGACATTGAGTACTCCATGATTTTTGGCGGTGCCACCGTGCGTCCCGGCTGCCGCGTGATTGAAAGTCTGATTGGCAAGAACGCCGTGGTGGAACGCAGCGAAAGCGTGCTCCCTAAGGGTCACAAATTGATCGTGGGAGATAACGCGCGGGTAGAGTTATAAAAAGAAAACCGATCCGCAAGGGTCGGTTTTTTTATGTTAAACTTTCGTCTATATGAAGATCTACGTTCTTGGCAGCAACGCTTTCATGAAAGAAATGGTGGAAGCCAAAAATGAGCTGTGTGCTTTGGGCTATGATGGCTGGATTCATCCTGACTATGAAGCGCTTGTACGGGGAGAAATGCCGGACGCGCTTGAGCGTGAGGCCCGGGGCGAGCATGCAGCACTAAAAAGAGAGAATAATTACCTCCGCGTACACTACAAGCATATCTTAGAGAGCGATGCGATACTTGTGGTGAACCTGGAAAAGAAAGGGATAAAAAATTATATCGGCGGGAACGTGCTGATTGAGATGGGCCAAGCCTATGTGAACGGCCGAACCATCTTTCTCTCCCAGGGTATTCCTACGGATCTGCCATACACCCCAGAAATAGAGTGCATGGATCCCATTTGTCTCAACGGGGATTTACGTAACATTGGATAAAAGGCGAAACCGACCTCTCCCGGGGTCGGTTTTCGGTTTCGAGAGTTTGCAGTCACGGCGGAGTGGGGGAGAACGGAAAGGCCAAGAGATAGAGCACAGCGAGCCGCTGCTTGCTCTCCTCCGCCCTCTGCTTGCCGATCGGCGTCAGCTCGTAGAGCGGTTCCTCCGGTTTCCCGGCGTAGGAACCCGCCCCGTTTTCGGCCACGAGCGCTGCCCCGAGGAGGCTGCTCATCTGGCGAATGTACATGAGGTCACTGATCGGGTATGGCACGTGGCCGGCGATCGCTTTGTCGAGGATCGTCACGATTTCGCTTTGCGTCTTCGGGCCGTGATTCAGGAGAACGATAAGAAAAAGGTCACGAAGCGTAACAAAGTCCATGGCTGCTCCAGGGTGAGAGTTCAAACCAAGGGTGTGTTTACCACACCGTAACCATTCCGAGCAAGTCTGTCAGCGCGTCTTAAACAGAGAGACCGCCTGAGGCGAGTCTCAACCCGGGCGTAATCCAGGGCGAGGTCGCGGCGGCGGTCAGAGGAGGGCTTGGGCGAGCGGAACGGCGGCCAGGAGGGTCTGTGCAGCTTTCCGTGCCTCGGCCATGCCATCGGCTGTTATGGCGTACAGTAAGTCATTGCGAATGTCCCCGTTCTTCGAAGGGAGAATTTCGATCGAGTGGATGCGGATGAGATGCGAAACGGTGATGCGGAAATCGGTGTCACCACCCGGATGCCGCTCGCATTCTCCCGCCTTCAGCTCGTCCATGATGACGGAGAGTGTGCAGCCCTCTCTGCCTTTTCCCGCAAACGCGAGAAGCACGAGGGCGTCTCGGTTGACGATATCCATGAGGTCTCCTGGTTCTGGTGACGACCTGATGGTATAGCGAAAGGAATGCTCCGTCAAAACAAAAAGCCTCCGGATGAACCGGAGGCTTTTTGTCACCAGACGGTGACCAGCATGAGGAGATTATAGTAAAGCTTCATGATGGGATTTCCTATGTAGGTCAGGAGCGGATTTTTCATGCTCGCTTCTTGGAAGAGCACCTCTGAAACGCAGGTTTTGAGAATTGCCCGGTCATCTATCTGGCGCATTGCTTGCGTCTTAGCACGCTTACCAAGCCACAGCTTCCAGGAAGAAGGCCTGATCCAGTACTGATAGACCTTCATACGCTCCATAAACCATCCGCCCTTCAGTGCAAAGATCAGGAGACCGCATTCAAGTGCTGTGAGGACGGGGAGAATGAGGAGCAGAGTAGGCCACTTGTAGAACATGAGGAGCACGCCAAAACGGTTGCGCTCCATCCAATAGTATTTGGTAATCGATCGAGAAAATTCGTACTTGTGATAAAGAATGGAGTCTCTGACGCAGACTACGCGGTACTTGTTGATGCGGAGGCGGAGCGAAAATTCCAAGTCCTCATGGTAGAGGAAAAAGTCATTGTCCCAGCTGCCGTATTTCTTTAAGAGCTCCGTGCTAATGATGAACCCAGCGCCGGATGCGTACGCCACATCCTTTACGGCTGGCATGACGAGTTCTGAAATATTTTTGCGGTAATCGTCACAGTAGCCAAAGCCAAGATAGTGCATGGCGTTTCCAGATGTGTTCACGAGATTTTTTTCCGGGTCGAGCAGAACGAGTGACTGGGCAATAGCAATCGTTTTATCCGCTTCAAGTGCGTCTACAAGGGCATTGAGGCACCTTGGGGCCATGGAGGCGTCATTATTGTGGAAGTAGACGTAGTCAAAGCCATTTTGGAAGGCCCATTCTACGCCGGCGTTATTTCCTCCCGCAAAACCAAGATTAGAAGATTGGGCCAAGAGCGTGGTGTGGGGAATTTCATTGCCGGAAAGCGGCATCACGTGCTCGTTAATGTAGGGAACAGATGGGCCGAATTTTGGGTGCGGGTTATCAACCACGATGAACTCGACCCTGTCTTTGGGGTACTCGAGCTTTTCGAGCGAAGCCACCACGTCTTCAATATATGGCTCGCAATGGAACGAGAGGTAGACGATTGCCACCTTAGGAAAGTTATCCGGCATAGGAACGATGTTTCAAGAACCACTTAAGAAGATATTTAATCCAGCTCATGGCATGAATTCGGGCTACTTTATTCACAAAGATGGCACGGAGTCCAGGCACTTTGCTTGATTGGCGTTCATAGACGTGCGCGATCTCTATGTCATGGACGTACATGACCTCCCAGCCCTTCTGCCACATGGTGTGGCACCAGTCGCAGTCTTCCAGGTACATGAAATAGCGTTCGTCAAAAAATCCTATTTCTTCTACGGCTGTGGCGCGCGCCACAATAGCCGCGCCCAAGATCCAGTCTACGGGGCGCGTGGAGTTATGATCAAAATCCGCCATCTGCAAACGGTCTACAAAATGTTTCAAGAAAGGAAATTTATCTTCCGCGTGCAGGTGCTTGAGTGGCTTGACCACGATGGAGGAAAAATTAAAACGGAAACAGGAGTACTGCAGACGGCCATCCGGATAGAGAAGTTTGGGTCCGCAGATACCTACCTTTGGATGTTCATCCATGTAGCGAATGAGACGTTCCAAGGTTCGTCCACCTTCTGGTAATAAAGTGTCTCTGTTGAGTGCAAAGTAGTAACGTGCGGGTTCGGCCTTGAAGCCAATGGTATTGCCCTTGCCAAACCCCACGTTTCCTCCGGCATCAATATAGCGAATGGTTGGGAACTCGCTGCTGATAGCTTCTTTGATCTGATCAGTATTCCCGGAGTTATCAACTACAGTAACCGCTACCTTAAAGGGACACTGCACTGCATCTGCCACCACGGTACGTAATGCGCGAAGAATATCTTCCTTAGTGCGGTAATTGACGAAAACGACGGAAATATCAGTCATAAAAGGCTTTCCGAGAGCTTACTTCACGAGCCGTCTTCGTTCAAGCGTGGCATCCTCCCCTGACTTTTGAAGGTAAAAAAGGTTTTTTCCTGAATCATCCAGCCAGACACGGGAAATGCTGCCCGGCGCATCCGTCACGAGAGGGGTTTCTCTGAATGTGCTGGTATTTTCTGTGTCTATGGCGGTGATCTTCTTTTCTCCGCCAAGGATGATGGCCATGCCGGAAGGATGCCACAGGAGCGCGGTGATGGGATCACTTTGGCGCGTTACAAAAGTTTTTTCTTTTTTATCTGCGTTGTACATGTTTACTTCAAGCCCGTCGCTCCAGACGAGCGTGTGTTCGCTTGAAAGCCAGTCGTACAACACTCCCTTGCCGTTCATAGCGGTAACAAGAGAAGAGGTGAGGGAAATGAGATACAGCGTATCACGGCTATCTTTCACGAGCGCGTAATCGTCATCCGTTTCAAGGACGGTATACGTACCAAGCGGTAACAGACCAATAAGCTTGCCATCCGCACTGCCTGAACGCACTTCTATATTGCTGCCGTTATCTTTGAGCGTAATTCTTTCGGCATTATTGGCGAGTGCCCCTTGGAGTGCTGCTCCTGTGAGCTCTTCTCCGTTTGCCGTGAAGGCGCGAACCGGTGTGCCATTTTCCTTAAGAGCCAAGACACTATTTTTTAGCCACGAGAGGGTGTATGCGTTTTTTTCCACCACGGGAATTACCGTGAAGGTGCGATTAAAACGCGCCGCCACATCATACAGAGAAATCTGTAGCTTTCCTTTGGATTCGCTTAATGACCCTATGTAGCGGCCATCCTGACTTTCTGCCACGGAAAATGTTTGCGGCAGGTCAAGGAACGTTTCCGATGCTTCATCCGCGTAGAGGAGCGTGGTGATGTAGGTAGTTTCTCCGGCGTTTACGTGGACCGTCTCCTCAAAGTGAATATACCCCTTCTTTTCTAGAGAGACTTTCACGTCATTAGGGGATATCCGCTGAACTACGGTAGGTGTTTTTCCGGAAACCACTGCTCCGTCCACGCTTACGCTGGCACCTCTTGGGCTGGTGCTCACGGCTAGGGCTCCCGTCTGTTGAATACGTTGATTATTCAGACTGATCCTAAACCCGGCCGTGGACAGGACCACAAGCGGCGCGGAGACAAGGAATGCAGACGCGAAAAAGTAAAAAAGAATTTTCCTGGTAGATTTGCGCATGAGCATATAGTAGCACGTAAAACCCCTAAAATGGGGAGTTTTGGACTTTAGACTTTGGACTACGGCTATGCTACAATCCTTCTATATGGCAGATCGTTTGTCTCGCATTCCGCGATCTTTTAAGGTTTTGACGGTAGTTTCAGGACTAGCACTCATGTTTTCCGGAGGGTTTGTGGCCGGACGTGCGGGAACCGTGCTTGGACAGGGGCAATTAAGCACTGACGGCGGCGTACTCCACTTGGGGACTCGGGCGCCAACGGATCTTTCCGGCGTTGATTTTGACATGTTTTGGAGTGTTTGGGACTTGGTGAAGTCAGAATACGTAGATCAGCCGGTGTCTGATAAAGATCTCTATTACGGTGCGCTTTCCGGGTTGGTTTCTGGATTAAAAGATCCTTACACCACCTTCTTTGATCCTAAAGAGGCGCAGGCCTTCAATCAGCAGTTGGACGGAACATTCTTCGGCATTGGTGCGGAGATTGGCCTAGATAAGGATGGGAATGTGGTGGTTATAGCTCCATTGCCGGAAACCCCGGCAGCTAAGGCCGGCATTCGGTCGGATGACCACATTCTGGCTATTGATGGCACGGATACCACCGGCATGACCGTGAATGAAGCGGTGGACCGCATCCGCGGAGAAAAGGGAACTACGGTTACGCTCACCATTCTCCATACGGATGCTAAGGCTACAGCGGAGATTCCTATTGTGCGTGATGAGATCAAGACCAAGAGCGTGAAGTGGGAAATGCGAGATGACGGAATTGCGGTGGTCACCGTTTCCATCTTTAATGAGGACACGGTTGGCCTGTTCACTTCTGCGGTGGATGACATCAAGAAACAGAAAGCCAAGGGCTTGATTCTGGATTTACGAAATGATCCAGGCGGTCTCTTGGACGCAGCTATCCATCTGGCGGGTTTCTGGATGGACGGTAAGACGGCAGTGATAGAAGAATCCGGTGGTGACAGAAAAGAGTTTCCTGCGGCCGGTCCAAATTCACTTTCTGATATGCCTACCGTGGTCCTTGTGAACGGCGGTTCGGCCTCTGCTTCAGAAATTCTCTCTGGAGCACTCCAGGATTATCACATGGCTACGCTTGTGGGGGAGAAGACATTTGGTAAGGGCTCTGTGCAGCAGTACCGAGATTTGCCAGACGGAAGTGCCGTGAAGATTACTATTGCGCACTGGTTGACCCCGCTCGGCCGATCCATTAATAAAGAAGGAATCGCACCAGATACGGAAGTTAAATTCACCCTGGAAGACCTCAATGCAAAACGCGATCCCCAACTCCAAGCGGCGCTCGATCTCCTCAAGAAAGAATAGTTCTGGCAAGGAGCGCCACCGCACTGAAGTGTCCGCCGGCGGACTCGTGTTTAAGCGTACCCGGGACGGCATCTTTTTTGCCATGGTGATGGACTCTTACGGAAAGTGGGCCTTCCCTAAGGGCCACGTGCGTCAGGATGAGCGTTACCGTGAAGCTGCTATCCGTGAGATCCGGGAAGAGATGGGCCTTGGCCGGCTACGCACTATCTCCAGACTTGATACCATTGATATTTGGTTCCGTGACCGGTTTGTTTATAAGGGCAAGCTGGTCCACAAATACATTCATTACTTCCTGTTTGAAGCTCCCGTGGATGCAGTTCTGGTTCGGCCTGCTCCGCAGGAAAAAGGGGAGACCATTAATGACGTGGCTTGGGTTCCCTCGCGTGAACTCCTGGAGCGCTCGAGTTATAGAGATATGGTTGGTATAATCAAGAAGGCGTTACGCCTATGCTCGTCACCCTCCTCGAAAACGTCAAAGCACTCGGCGCCGAAGGCCAGAGCGTAGAAGTGCCGGAAGGCTACGCGCTGAATTTTTTATTTCCTCAGCACATGGCCGTGCGAGAGGAAAAGACTAAGGAAGAACTCGCCCCTGCCCCTCGCAAACTCTCCAAAGATGAACAGGCGGAAGAACGTTTGGCAGCAGAGATCGACGGACTAGAAGTGGTGGTCCCCGTGAAGTCCGTGAAAGGAAAAGTGAAAACTCCGGTTACCGCTACAGAAATCAGAGCGGGTTTGAAAGAGTTGGGCTACAGCGTAGAGAAAAAGCTGATCAAGACTGATGCCATCACAAGCTTTGGCAGCGTGGATGTCCCTGTGGAGTTCCCCTCTGGCTTTGAGTCCTTAATACGAGTTACTGTAGAGCCGGTTTAGTGCCGGCTTTTGTTATTAGTAACCTCCTCAACCCCTTCTACCCCCTTTACCCCTTCTCGTATATGCAACATTCGTATTTGTTTATTGTAGGCGGCGTGATGAGTGGTGTGGGAAAGGGGACGTCATCTGCGGCGTTGGCGCTGACCCTGAAGGCCAAGGGTTATAAGGTGACCATGATGAAGATTGATCCGTACGTGAACATAGATGCCGGAACCATGAATCCGTTGGAGCATGGAGAAGTGTTTGTGACCGTGGATGGGGATGAAACGGATCAGGACATCGGCACCTACGAGAGATTTTTAGATGAAGATATTACCAGGCTGAATTACATGACCACCGGTCGCGTGTACCAGTCGGTCATTGAACGCGAGCGCAATTTGGAATACGGCGGCAAGTGTGTGGAAGTAGTTCCGCATGTGCCGGAAGAAGTTATCCGCCGCATTAAACGCGCAGCAGATAACGCTCAGGCAGACTTTACGATTATTGAGGTAGGCGGAACAGTGGGTGAGTATCAAAACATTCTTTTTCTGGAAGCGGGACGCATGATGCAGGGAGAGCTAGGCCGAGACCGGGTGCAGTTCGTACTCGTGAGCTATTTGCCGGTTCCAAAATCTATTGGCGAAATGAAAACCAAGCCTACGCAGTACGCTGTCCGCACGCTGAATAGTGCGGGTATTTTCCCAAACTTCTTGGTGGGCAGATCAGAAATGAACATTGACCAGCCGCGCAAAGAAAAGATTGCCCAGTTCTGCGCCATTCCGTGGGATCACATCATCTCAGCTCCTGATGTGAAGAGCATTTATGATATTCCGGAGATGTTTGAATCTCAGGATTTTGCTAATAAAGTGTTAAAGAGTTTTGGAGAAAAAGAGAGTCCGCAAAAGCCTGATGCCTGGAATGCTTTTACGGCGCGTATTCGAGGAGCAGAGAAAGAGGTTCGCATCGGCGTAGTGGGTAAATACTTCTCTACCGGAGATTTTGTTCTTTCGGATGTGTATCTCTCGGTGCTCGAGGCGATAAAACACGCGGGTGCGCAGGTGGGCGTGAAGCCAATCATCGAGTGGCTCAATTCCGAAAGCTACGAACAGGATGCCGCCAAGCTTGCCGAACTCGACGCTCTCTCCGGCATTATTGTTCCTGGCGGATTCGGATCTCGTGGAATCGAAGGTAAGATCGCGGTGATCGAGCACGCCCGTAAAAACAATATTCCGTATCTCGGTATCTGTTACGGTATGCAATGTGCAGTAATCGAATTCGCCCGCAATGTCC